>CAZTIF010000020.1:0-35989 GCA_964613635.1 uncultured Bifidobacterium sp.
GCGGTCAGGGGCAGCCGCGCGCGGCGCGCGACCGGCCGCCTGCAGCAGCACGTCCTCCAGCGCGCGCGCCTGCACCGACGCCTGGCTGCGCTCGCGGCCGGCGGCGGCCACGCGGCGGCGAATCCCGACCAGTTGCTCGCGGTCGCCGGCCAGCGCGACGGCGGCGTCGATGTAGTCGGCATGGCTGAAGGTGACCAGCTCCGGCAGGCCGGCATGCAGCAGCACGCTGCCGGCCATGCGCGACACGAAGCTGCGGCCCGACAGGGTCAGCATCGGCAGGCCGGCGCACAGCGCATCCTGCGCGGTCGAGCCGGCGTTGTACGGATGGTTGTCGAGGAACAGGTCGGCCAGCTGCAGCCGCGACACGAAGTCCGCATAGCCGGTGCGCTGCGCGAAGACCAGTCGCTCGCTGCCGACGCCGGCGCGCTCGGCCGCGCGCCGCAGGTTGTCGCTGGCGGCAGGGTTGTCGTCGAGCAGCCACAGCACCGAGTCCGGCACGCGGCGCAGGATCGCCATCCAGGCGGCGAACATTTCCGGGTTCAGCTTGTAGGCATTGTTGAAGGACGCGAAGACGAACTTGTCGTCCGGCAGGCCGTGCTCTGCGCGCGTGGTCGGCGCGCCCTGTTCGCGCTGGCTGTCGCGCGGCAGGAAGGCCGCGTCCATGTGCAGCAGCTGTTCGGTGAAATACGGCTGCATGTCCGCGGTCAGCGCAAAGCGGTCGCCGATCACGTAGTCGATCCACGGCATCGCGCTGCTGCCGATGAAGCCGAGCCAGCCGACCTGCACCGGCGCCGGACGCAGCGCGAGGATGCCGGGGCGGGTGCCGGCGGACAGGCCCTGCAGGTCGACCAGCACATCGATCTCGCAGTCGGCGATCAGCTGCGCAGCCTGCGCATCGCCGAGGCCGCCGACCGGATGGCGGTGCTCGAAGGCCTGCCGCAGCCGCGCCTGGTAGGGCGTGCCGTCGTCGCGGCTGAAGTCGAAGGCGTAGGTCTCGAATTGCGTGCGGTCGTGCTGTCCGAGCAGGTCGGCCAGCAGCAGGCCGACCGCATGCACGCACAGGTCGCCGGACAGGTAGCCGATGCGCAGCCGCGCATGGTCGTAACGGCGGCCGGCGGCGAGTGTGCCCTGCGCGACGTTCAGCTTGCGCCGCACGAAATTATCGGAGGCCAGCAACTGCAGCGACGGGTCATCGGTGTGCGCGAGCATCGCCAGCGGCGAGGTGGCGGCCAGCATGTCGGCGACGGTCAGGCCGGGCAGCGGCTGGAACACCGGCCACTTGCATTGCTTCTGGCGCAAATGCACCCAGTGCTGGATCACGTCCGGCTGCTGCGGCGCCAATTCGAGGCTGCGGCGCAGCGCCGCTTCGGCGCCCGGATAGTCGCGATGGGTCTCGCGCACCCGGCCGATATGGTTCAGTGCCTGCACCTGCAGCGCGCGGCGCGCGGCGTCGCCCTGCGCGTCGGCGTCGGCGGCCTCGGCCCAGATGGCCAGCGCGTCGGCGGTGCAGCCTTTCACCTCGAGCAGGCTGCCGAGGTTGATGCGCGGCTCAAGAAAGTCCGGCTTGCGCGCGATCGCGTCGCGGTAGGCGTCGATCGCTTCGTCGAGCTTGCCGCCGTTGGTGAGCAGCACGCCGAGATTGAAGCCGGCCGCATGCGCGAGGCCCTGCGTGTCCGTGGCGATGAAGCGGCGGTACAGCCCGACCGCCTCGGCAGGCTGTCCCCGCGCCTGCAGCGCTTCGGCGGAAGCGAGCAGCTCGCCGAACGCGGCCAGCGGAGACGCCGGCTGGATGCGCGCGCGCGCGGACGGTAGCCTGAGCAGGTTGTTTCGCCGTGATGACATGCTTGCCTCGCTGGATGATCGTTGCCGGCAGCACCGCCTGCCCGCTTGATGACAGAATCGACATCTGGCAGGCATTTCTTGATAGACGAATTTTTGCCGCCGAAGCGGCAAAGGCTGGCCGCCGGGCGGCAGGATCTGCCCGCCGTCGATGCACAAAAAAACGCCCGGCCGAAGCCGGGCGTTTTTCGTTCACTGCGAGGATCAGCGCAGCAGTGCGAGGACGCCCTGCGGAGCCTGGTTCGCCTGCGCCAGCATCGCCGTCGCTGCCTGCTGGATGATCTGCGTGCGCGCCAGTTCTGCGGTCTCGGTCGCGTAGTCAGTATCCTTGATGCGGCTGCGGGATGCCTGCGTGTTGGTGACGATGTTGGCCAGGTTGTCCACCGTGTGGGTCAGTCGGTTCTGCACTGCGCCCAGCATCGAACGCTGCGAGTTGACGTAGCTGAGCGCCTTGTCGATCACGTTCAGCGCGTCGCTCGCACCCTTCTGCGATGCGATGCTGATCTGCGCCACCGAGGTGTTGCCGGTCGTGGTCGTCGTGGTCGTCGTGCCGTTCGCCAGCGGCGGGGTCACCGACACCGCGCCGCCACCGGTCAGCGCCACTGCGTTGCCCTGGCCTTCGCCCGGAGTCCAGCTGCCCTTGCGGCCAGATGCCGAGCTGAACTCGGTCAGCGTGATCTCGCCGCCGTCGGCGCGGCTGAAGTAGATGTTGCCGTTGTTGTCCATCGACGCCGAGATGCCGGAGCCGGACAGCGAGTCTTCGAGCTTGTTCAGGAAGGTGTTGACGCTGTTGCTGTCGCTGATGTCCAGCACCGCGCTGTCCATCTTGTACGACTTGCTGCCGTCGGAGATCGTCATCGAGTAGATGTCGTCGCCCTCGACGTTCAGCACCGCGCTCGATGCGACCGCCAGCGTGCCGACAGCGGTGGCTGCCTGCGCGGTTTCATGCACACGGTAGCTCAGCGTGACCTCTTCGCCCTGGCCTTCGGCCGGCTTCAGCGAAGCGGACAGGTCCTGATGGGTGTCCGCGCTCTTGAAGCCGGAGATCTCCAGCGGGCCGCCATCGCGCTGCCAGAAGGTGATCGTGCGGCCGCTGACGGCGTACTCGACCACGTTCTCCGGATGGTCGGCGTTGATCTTGGAGACCATCGTGTCGAGCTGGGTCTTCATGTCGCTCGTCAGGAAGTCTTCCGATGCATCCCAGGCGACGGTGCCGGACGAGGTGACCGTGCCGCTGTCCAGGTAGGTGCCGTTCAGCGCGAAGGTGAAATCGGTGTCGTCCGCGCTCAGCGTCATCGACACGCGGGTCGATTCGACCACGTCGCCCTGGGCGACGCCCGAGGTGCGGTTGACCTGCAGGCCCTTGTTCGACGCGCCGGTGACGAAGTCCTGTACCAGGATCGCGCCGGTGGTCTTCAGGGTGTTGGCCGACGAATCGTAGCCGAAGCCGATCGAACGGCCGGCCGAGTCACGGATCACCAGTTCGGCGGTGTTCTCGTCATAGGTGACCTCGAGGTTCGACAGCGTCTGCGTCGTGCCGGTGGCGGTGCCGTTGGCCAGGATGTTGACCGAAGCGGAACGCAGCGCGGTCTCGACGGCGGCAGCAAAGTCGTCGCCGGACGACAGCGCCGAGTTGGCTGCCGAGCCGTCCACGCTGATCGTCAGGTTACCCGACTGCAGCACGCCATCCACGGCCAGCGTGAAGCGGTTGGTGCCGGTGGCCGAGAAGTCCTTGCCGAACGCGCCGCTGTAGAGCTGGATGCGGGTCTCGGCCGTGTAAGCATTTCGCGAAGCCAGCGTCGACGAGGTGCGCGGCTCGTTGGCCGGCGTCGCGACCATGTAACCGGCGTCCGACGAGAAGCTCTCGATGGCCATCACGCGGCCGGCCACGTTGCGGATGTTGATGGTGTCGCCGCTGACCACGACTTCGAACTCGCTGGCGCTGAGGGTCTTGTCACCCGCTGCCGCCAGCGTGGTCATGCCGGTGTTCAGCTGGGCGCGAATGGCGTCGGCAATCGCATTGTTGCGGTTGTCGATGTCCTCATGCACATCCAGCTTGGTACTGGTGAAGTCGGCATACACATCGCCGGCGCCGTTGGTCAGCTTGAACGAATAGCTTGCGCTGGCGCCGTCGCCGACCAGGTCGGAGAATCGCAGCGTGATCTCGGAAGCTTCGGTATTGCCGGTGAAGCGTACTGCCGGCATGGTCGGCGCTTCGGTACCGCTTGCGGCCAGCAGGATCGGCTCGTTGAGGCCGTCGACCTGCGCGTCATCCAGGGTGTTGAAGATGACTGCGCTGCCGGCCGACGCAGCGTAACCGCTCAATGCGATCTTGCCGCCGGACGTATTGGTGACCGTCAGGTTGTTGCCTTCCCAGCCGACCGACATCGGGTTGCGCAGCGTTTCGCGGGAAACCAGCGCACCGTCGTTGGCGGCGTTGGTGCCGAACAGGAAGCCGCTGCCGTTGCCCTGGCTGATGTCGATGCGACGGCCCTGCGCGTCCGTGACCTGCAGCTCGCCGGAGCCGTTCTGGGCGACGGAGATGTTGTCATCGAAGATGCGGCGCAGCTCAGCCTGCATCGCCGTTGCGATCTCGGTGGTGGTGACTTCGGTCGCGGTCACGCCGCTGGTGCTGTTGAGCTTCTGCGACAGGTCGATGTTCTGCAGCGGGCTGCCGCTGATGCTGATCGCGAACTTCAGCTTCGACGCATTCTCGGTATCGGTGATGTCGAGCACGCCGTTGGTCATCGCGGCGGAGACATTGGTCGAACCGGTCACGCTGGTGTCGGCCTGCGCGTCGCGCAGCGCTTCATTGATCTTGTCGGCGAACGCCTGCTTCGACAGGTTGTTGGTCAGGTTGACCTCGGCGTTGCTGATCGAGGTCGAGATGCCGGTCAGGCTGTCGGTCAGCGTGAAGCTGTAGGTGTCGCTCGATGCGAATTCGAGGCTGACCACGGTCGGGGTAGCAGCCTCGCCCTTCACCTTCGCGCCCTGCACCGGGGTGCCGGCGGTGGCGCCGTTGGTGCCGGAGACCATCGTGGTGGTGGTGGTAGCAGCGACGCCGAGCACGCTGGACTTCATGCTGCCGATCGACATCTGCAGGGTCTGGCCGGCGTTCGCGCCGATCTGGAACACCTTGCCGGCATACGAGCCGTCGAGCACGTTCATGTTGTTGAACTGCGTGGTGCCGGCGATGCGGTCGATTTCGGCCGACAGCTGCTCGACTTCCTGGTTCAGGTTGCTGCGGTCTTCCGCGCTGTTGGTGTCCGAGGCCGACTGCACGGCCAGTTCGCGCATGCGCTGCAGGATGTTGGTGACTTCATCCATCGCGCCTTCGGCCGTCTGCGTAACCGACATCGCGTCATTGGCGTTCTTGATCGCCATGTTCAGGCCGCGGACTTGCGTGTCCATGCGGGTGGAGATGCTCAGGCCCGCCGCGTCGTCTGCTGCGGAGTTGATGCGGCTGCCGGTGGAGAGACGCTGCATCGCCGTCGACAGGTTGCGGTTGTTGATGTTCAGCGCATCCTGGGCCTGCAATGCCTTCAGGTTGGTGTTAATCACGGACATGTTGGAACTCCTTTTCCAATGAATGCTTCACTCGGTACGGCAGACGCCGATGCTCGATGAATCGTATGCACCCGAGCAAACTTTAGTTTTTTGTTGAATCCGATGTATCGACGAATCAGAACTTGCCGTCGAACAGCATGCCCTTCAGATTTTCCATGTTGTGCGCGACCCGCACCACGACTTCGGTCGGTATCTGCCGGATCACTTCGCCGGATGCGGCGCTGGTGACCGTCACCACATGGGTGTTGATGGCGTCGTCGTAGCTGAAGCTCAGGCCGCGCTGCTGCGACTGCATTTCCTTGTTCATCTGCTCGACGATGTCGGAAAGCTTTTTCAGGCCTTCTTCCAGGTCGACCGAAGTCTTCTTCGGAACGTCGACCGGCACCGGCGCGGTTGCGGCCGTCGGGGCTTTGGCGCTGGCTGCAGCCGCGCCGGCGGCCGGCGCGGCCGCGCGCTGGACAGCGGCGGCACCGGCCACGGCGGCCGGCATGGCCGCTGCTGGGTTGATCGATGGCGTCATGGGCATACCTCTTTTCAGGTGATGGCAGCTCGGGCGGCAAGGATTTGCCGCCCCTTGCCCGTGAAGTCGGCCGGACGCGCGGAAACTTTAATGCGGATGAGCAGAAAGGCGCGACGACGGCCGTAATACCGTAACGCCGTAACGTCGTGCCGATGGGGTGCGGGCGCGGAGGCTGTTCAGCCAGCCGCTTAGTTGCTGCTGCCCGACATCGCCTTGAACTGATTCTCGAGGTAGGTCTTCATGCTGTTCGCATTGCCGACGATCGCGTCCATGCTGGCGAACTGCGTGGTGTAACGCGCCAGCAGCGCTTCCATCCGCGTTTCAAGTTTGGCAAGGTCGTTCTTGTAGCGGGTCACCTGCTGCTGCGAACTCTCGGACTGCGTCAGCAGCAGGCCGGACTTGCCCATCAGGTCGGTCAGGCGCTTGACCGCGTCGCCGGCCAGTCCGCGCTTCGACGTACCCAGCGTGCCCTTGTTCTCGCGGTCGGCGGTGAACATGGTCACCAGGTCGCCGAAATTGTCCTTGACCGCGTCGTCGAATTTGGTCTCGTCGAGTTCCAGCGTGCCGTCGCGCTGGATGCTGACGCCGATGTCGCGCAGCGCCTTCGCATTCGTGCCCGGCGTCGAGGAATCGCCGATGAACAGGCTGCGCAGCTGCGTGCGGATGGCCGACAGCGTCGCATCATTCGTCAGCGAGCCGCTGTAGACGTCGGTCTCGTCGTCTTCATTCTTCGGGCCGGACAGGATCTTGAAGTCCGACATCGCGTCATTGAAGCTCTTCACCAGCGCCTGCACCTTCTCCTTGATCTTGCTGGCGTCACGCGTCATGTCCAGCGTCGCCGCCGGGCTGGTGGTGTTCAGCAGGTTCAGGGTTACGCCGGGAATCGCGTCGGTGATGGTGTTCGTCGAACGGTTGATGATCAGGCCATTGACCGCGACCTTCGCATCGGCCGCCGACGGCCCGGTCTTGGCGAAGGCCACGCCGCTGACGGCCGCGCCGGGCACGAATTCCCGGTTCGTCACATAGGTGGCGGTCACGCCGGTGCCACCGACATCGCCCCACGCGGGCGCCGCCATGTCGCCGTCGGCTGCGGCAAAGTTCAGCGTCAGCGTGCCGTCGGCATTCACCACGGTCGAGCGGCCGCTGGTGCCGGTGATGAAGGAGCTGGCGTCCAGCGCCGCCTTGACTTTGGCCGACACTGCCGCCGCCGAATCGCCTGCCGCCACGTCGACCAGCACGCCCTGCACGCTGATGCGGCCGGATGCGGTGGCCGGGCCGAAAGTCAGGGTCTGCTGCTCGCCGCTGCCGCCGCCGTTGTCGCTGGTCAGCGTGAAGGCATTCGCCGCGCCGCTGGTGCCGTTGATGATGATCTTGTACGGCGTCGCCGTGCCGTCATTGGTATTCACCAGCTGCGCCGTCACGCCGAGTTTCGCGCCATTGATCGCCGCGACCATGCCGGCCGGCGTTGCGCTCGCGGCCGGCACGCGGATGGTCTTGGCCGCGCCGCCGTTGACCGCCAGCTGCAGGCTGAACGCCTTGCCGCCGTTGAGCGAAGTGTCGGACGCCGCAAAGCCGCCCGAGATGTTGCGCTGCGCGACCGCGAGGTTCAGCACCTCGACCGTATGGCTGCCCGCTGCCGCTGCACCGGTGGCCGTCGCGGTCACCGCAGCCGACTGGCTGCTCTGTATGTTCAGCGCGGCCCAGTCGGACGGATCGTCCAGCGCCTGGAAGGATTTCTTGATGGTGTCGAGGCTCAGCATCACGGCCGACAGGCCGGACACCCGGTTCTCGGCCTTCGCCATGCGCGCATTGATCGAATCGGCGCGCGGCTGGCGCTCGGCCTCGACCAGGCTCTCGGCGAGCGATTTGGTATTCGTGCCCGAGCCGGCGCCCAGCTTCAAGAGCAGATCGCTGCCGCTGACGGTGCTGCTGACGCCTGAAGTAGCCATATTGAAAACTTGTTGGTGATCGTTCTTTGTATCGGTCGCGAAGCGGCAAACTTTAGCCGCACCCCATCACGCGGCGACGCAAAAACTCAGCGTATGTAGGTAAACAGGCTCATCTGCGCGATTTTCGAGAAGCTGCTCTGCGCCGCCTGCAACGCCAGCATGTCCTTGTTCATCTTCGTGATCGCCTCGGTGTAGTCGAGGTCCTCGACCGACGACAGGGTTTCCTTCAGCCGCAGGATGTTGGCGTCGGCCAGCTCCTGCTGCCGGTCCAGCGTGTTCATGCTGCCGCCGATGTCGGCCAGGCTCTCGCTCATGCCGAACTGCATGTCGCCGACCTCGGACACCGCGCGCTGGATGTTCGCGTAGTTGTTGCCCTGCAGCGCGGCCGACAGGTCGTCGATCACGTCGAAGAAGCCGACGCTGTCACGCTCGCCGTCGGCGCCGGTGCGGATGGTGCGCGCGAACGGCTGGGTGGCGGCGCGGTTGTCGTCGACGCTGCGCTCGTCGCCGACGCCAACCGAATTCACCGTCTGGTCGCCGCGATAGGCCGGCGACGCGGCCGCGCCGTTCACACCGGCATCGTAGGCGGGCACGCCGGTACGGCTGCCGGCGAAGATGTAGTTGCCGTTCACATCCTGCGTGTTGGCCAGCGACAGCAGCTGCTCACGCAGCTGGCGCACCTCGATGTCGATCAGCTTGCGCCCCTCGGCGCCGTTGGTATCGTTGGCCGCCTGGATGGTCAATTCCTTCAGCCGGATCAGCACGTCGTTCGCGCTGTCGATCGCGGTCTCCTGCTGCGCCAGCTTGTCGCGCACCGCGCGGATGGTGTCGCCATAGCTTTCCTGCCGCGTGATCGCCGACTTCAGCCGCGTGATCGCCGCCGCCTTGTCCGGCGCGTCGCTCGGCTGTATTACCTCCTTCGAGGTCGCCAGCTGCTCCTGCACCTTCGCGAGGCGCTGCTGCGTGACGCCCATCTGGGCGACGGCGCGGTCAAACATCAGGGTGGTCGAAATCTGGGTCATGGTCTTGCCTCTTTATCGTCAGCGCGCCGCCTGCAGGATGGCATCGAACAGGTCGCCGGCCACCTGGATGGTCTTGGCCGCCGCCTGGTAGGCCTGCTGGAAGCGGATCAGGTCGGCCGCTTCGCTGTCGAGCGACACGCCGGACACCTTGTCGCGCGCATCGATCGCCTGGTTGTTCACCACCTCCAGCGCCTTCTGCGCGACCTGCGCCTGGCTGGAGACATTGCCGACGTTGGCGACCGCCTGCTCGTAAACCTGCGCGATGGTGCCGCCGTTCGGGCCGCTGATCACGGCCTTGCGTTCGAGCGCCAGCAGCGACAGGATGTTCTCGTTGTTGCCGGTGCCGTCCTGGTTGCCGTCCAGCGTGAAGCGGTCACCGGCGGCCGGCGGGCGGTTCAGCGTCAGCTTCAGGCCCTGGTAGTCGATGCCGCTGAGCGCGTCGTAGCGGCGCTCGGCCAGCACGGTCTTCACGCCGTTCTGCGGGTTGGCCCAGGTGATCTGGTACGACGAGGTCGACGTGAACTCGACCGTGAAATCCTGCGCGCGCAGTGTCTGCAGCCGCAGCCGGTCGAGCGAGGCCGGGTCGGCCATGCTGGCGTCGAAGCTGCCGGATACGGTGCCGGCGCCCGCGCCGGTCACGAACACCAGCAGGTCTTCGGACAGCGCGCCGTCGATGTGCAGGCCGGCGCGCATGCCGAGCTTGGCCAGCTCGGCCGCGTTGCCGTCGCCGGCGAAACCGAGGCGGATCTCGCCGTCGGACACCAGCTGCAGGCTGCCCTTGTATTTGCCGTTGGCCACGCCCAGTGCATTGCTCGACGAGGTGCCGCTGCCGCCGACGATGATGTCATGGCCGAGCACGTTCTGCAGCAGGATGCCGCCCTTGCCGTCGTCGGTCGCGCCGATGCCGGCGCGCCGCAGCGCGGCATTGCCGTTGATGGCCTGTACCAGGTCGCCGATGCCGTCGAACGGGCCCGTGACCGCAATGCCGTCCAGGGTCAGCCCGGCGATGCCGTCGAGCTTCAGCGAGGTCGCATGGATCACGGTGGTGGCGGTGGCGACCACCGGCGGCTCGAGCGCATCGCCGGTGCGGTTCAGCCACTCGGCGATGTCGCTGGCCTGCAGCTCGATCGGATGGCCGTCGAGGTCGAGCAGTTCCAGCTTCTCCAGCGTCTTGCCGTTCAGGCTCAGCGTGTCGCCGGCGATGCTGAACAGGTCGCGGCCGATCGGCACGGCGCCGTTCAGCACCGCATCGGTCGGTTCGACCGGCAGTTGTTCGGTGTAATACGTGCCGACCGGCCGGCCGATCAGCTCGAGCGCGCCGTCGCCACCCTCCGGGCCGTAGCCGAGGATGATGTCGGCATCGCTGTGCAGCGACAGCTGGCCTTTGTAGGTGAGCGGCTGGCCGAACGGGTCGCCATTGCTGGCCATCGCGCCGATGCGGATGTCGTCGCCTTCATAGCCGGGCGCATTGCCGATCACGAGGTGGCCGTCGGCATCGACCTCGGCGATCACCTTGGCCGTGCTGCCCATGCTCTGGTTGATGATGTCGCGGATGGCCGCGATGCCGGTTGCGCCGCTGCGCGCCGCATCGGCCGGCACTGCGTAACCGTTGATGTAGAAGCCGTCCGCCGGATCGTCGATCGCCAGCGTGGCCGTGGTCATCGCCGTCGCGGTCACAGGCGGTTCGGAGCCCTGCAGGCCGTCCGAGATCCAGCGCGCCAGGTCGCTCGCCTGCAGCTCGGTGGCCGGCGCGCGCGGCATGGCCAGCGGAAGGCTGCGGCCATTGATCATCAGCGTGCCGGACGGAATGGAAGCCAGGCCGGCCGGCACAAGCTTGCCGTGGTCGTCATCGACCTCGTTGAAGCGGTAGGAAGGCAGCGCCTGGTGAGCCGCGGTGATCTCGGCGGACTGCGAGATCTGGCTGCCCGGGATCGCACGGTCGCCGTAGAACACCGCCATCTGCTTGTAGCCGTATTCGCCGGAACGATTCAGATAGGCTTCCGAATAAGTCGAGCCCTGCACGAAGCCGTTCTCCGGGCGCAGCAGCGCATCCTGCGCATCGATGCTGTCGATGCCGGCGCCGAGCAGGTGGCGGCCGTCGCGGGTGAAGACCTGGAAATTCTGCAGACCGGTCGCGCCATCAAGATAGAGCGACCAGTTGTCGGCGCCGACCGGAATCTGCGCGAATGGCTGGCCGGCGGTGGTCGGCTGCACGCCGGCAGACGGATGGTCATTGTTCCGGATGACGGACGACAGCACCGGCGCGGCATTGGTATGGCTGGCCGCATAGCTGAGGTTGGCGTCGGCGCCGGACAGGTTGGTGTCGCTCTCGATCACGCGGAAGGTGGCGGCGGCCGCCACGCGCGACGGATCGTCGATCGCCACGCGAATGCCGGCGGCGGCACGGTCGACCAGCCTGACCTCGCCGCTGCGCGCATCGGTGACGGGCACCTTGCTGATCGTGAAGAGGTCGCCGCCGACATCGCCGCGCGCGTCCATGCCGTCGCGGTGGATCGCATTGATCTCGTCGGCCATGCGGGTGGCCAGCGTATCGAGCGCGCGCATGGTCGATTCGAGCACCTGCTCGCGGAAACCCAGCAGGCCGCCGAGCTCGCCGCTGCCGATGCCGGCCACTTCCTGCGGCGCCTTGCTGTAGGGGTCGGCAATGATCGCCACGCGCGACAGGTCGTTGTCGTCGAACCTTGCTTCCAGCGGTATCGCTTCGGCGCCGGTGACGATCGCGCCGGCATTCGCGACATTGCCGATGCTGACATCCACCTGCCCGTTCGGCGCGGTGCTGACCTTGATGTTCACCAGCGCCGACAGCTGCTTCAGCAGCAGGTCGCGCTGGTCCAGCAGGTCCGGCGGCTGGCGGTCGAGAATGGTGTGCCGGGCAAGCTTCTTGTTGACCGTGGCAATCTGCTGCGACAGCGTGTTGATGTCGGCCACGCGCGAGGTGATCGCGTCGCGCGTCTCGGTATCGACGCTGCTGACCTGGCTGGACAGCTCACGAAAACGCGAGGCCAGCCCGTCGGCGTCACGCAGGAACTGCGAGCGCAGCAGCGATGACGCCGGATCGGTCGACAGCGAGCGCGCGGACGCAAAGAACTGGTCGAGCGCCTGCGGCAGCCCGATGCTTTCGCTGCCGAGGATGTCGACCACGCGATCGGCGTAGTTGACCATCGGCCCCTGCGTGTTCAGCTCGCTGGTGGTGTTGCGCAGGTTCTGTTCAAGGAATTCGTCATACGCGCGGCGGATACCGGCGACGTTCACGCCGGTGCCGAGATAGGCGCGCCCCATGTTGCGCGGCACGCTCTCCGACAGCGCGGTCTCCTGCCGCACATAGCCGTCGGTGCCGACGTTGGCGATGTTGTTCGACACCGTGCCCAGCGCGCGCTGATACGCGGAGACGGCGGAGCTGCCTATGCTCAGCAGGTCGCTCATTCGTCAGCTCCCGGTACGTTTGCGGTCGCGCGGCGTTCGAGATTGAATTTTTCCGGGCGCACCAGCTTCATCGCCGGCGCGCCGGCCGGCAGGCTGACCGGCTGCGCCTGCGGATGCAGCGGCATCGGCTCGGCCTTCGCCTTGAAGTCCCCGGCCGGCGAGCCGCCGTTGCGTTCGACCGCACGGACGATCATGTCGGCCACGCCCAGCGTATTGCGGCGCGCCAGCTGCACCGACAGTTCGCGGTCGTACATCTGGGTGAACTGGTCTTCGGCGTCGGAGCCGGACAGCTCGCTCTTCTCGATCGAGGCGCGCATGTTCTTCAGCATCTCCTGGATGAACATCGCCTCGAACTGCGTGGCCGTCTCGCGCAGCGCCTTGTCGGACTTCTGCTGCGCCTTGCCGCGCAGCGCGCCAAGGCCCGCGAAGTCCAGCGAGGACTGCGGGGTGGCCAGGCCGAGGTGGTCGATGCCGTCCGCCATGCTGTTCGTCCTCAGATCACCACCAGCTCGGCGCGCAGGCTGCCGGAGCTTTTCAGCGCTTCCAGGATCGCGATCAGCGCCGACGGCGATGCGCCGACCTGGTTGATCGCGTCGACGATCTGGCGCAGGTCGATGCCGGCCTGCAGCAGGAACATCGGTTTGTTCGGCTCATTGACCGCGATGTTGGCGTTCTGTACCGCCGCCGTCTGGCCGTTCGAGAACGCGTTCGGCTGGCTGACCTCGTTGGTGGCGGCGATCGCCACCGAGATGGTGCCGTGCGAGACCGCTGCCGCCGTCACCTTCACGTTGCGGCTGATGACGACTGTGCCGGTGCGCGAGTTCACGACCACGCGCGCCGGCGCCTCGCCGGGCACGACGTCGAGGTTCTCGATCATGCTCATGAAGGCGACGCGCTTGGACATGTCCATCGGCGCGCGCACGGCAATCGACACGCCGTCGATCGCGCTGGCCACGCCGTCGCCGAAATTCTTGTTGATCGCATCGACGATCGCGCGCGTGGTGGTGAAGTCCTGTTCGCGCACGTTCATCATCACGGTGTCGGATTTGTCGAAAGGCGTGTCGACGATGCGCTCGACGGTCGCGCCGTTCGGGATGCGCGCCGAGGTCGGCACGCCGATCGCCACCTTCGAGCCGGCCGCGCTGGCATCGATGCCGGTGGTGTTCACCTGCCCCTGCGCGAGTGCATAGACTTCGCCGTCGACGCCGCGCAGGCTGGTCATGATCAGGGTGCCGCCGCGCAGGCTGCTGGCCTTGCCGAGCGTGCCGACGCTGACGTCGATGCGCTGGCCGGGCTTGGACATCGGCGGCAGCTCGGCGGTGACCATCACCGCCGCGACGTTCTGCACGTCGAAGCGGCCGGCCGCAGCTGCCGCGCGTTCGAAGTCGGACAGCGGGCCATCGAGGCCGACGCCCATTTTCACCAGCATCGAGCGCACCGTCTGCACGGTGAACGCAACCTGCGCGCCGTCGCCGGTACCCGCCAGGCCGACCACGATGCCGTAGCCGACCAGCTGGTTGGTACGCGCGGCCGCGACCGACGCAAGATCCTTCACGCGGTCGGCATGCGCCGGCGAAGCCAGCAGGCTTAGCAGGGCCGTGGCGGCCAGCAGCGAGCGGCCGAGTTTGTACAGGAAGCTGTCGTTCATTTTTCCGTTCTCCCGGATCAGAAAGGCCACCACTTCAGGAGCGCGCTGGTGCCCCAGCCCGAGCGCGTTGCGGCGGCATGGTCGCCGACGGCGCGGTAGGCAATCTGCGCATTCGCGAGGCGGCGCGATTGCACGGTGTTGATCGCGCTGACGTCTTCCGGCCGGATGATGCCGTTCACCTGGATCACTTCACCGCCTTCGGACAGCGACAGCTGCTTCTCGCCGCGGATCACGAGGTTGCCGTTGGCCTGCACATCGACCACGGTGGCGGCGATCGATCCGGACAGCGAGCCTCGCTGGTCGGCATTCGCGGCACCGTTGCTGGTGATCGTGCCGCCGGCAGTGTTCACGCCGGTCAGCATCGTGGTCAGGCCGGCGATGCGGCTGGTCAGGCCCGGCGGCACGACGTCGTTCGAGGATTCGCGCGACAGGTCATTGGTCGCGCTGCGGTTGGCCTGCGTCGATTCGCTCAGCAGCACGGTGATGATGTCGCCGACACGGTAGTCGCGGCGCTTGGCCTGCCACAGGTCGGTGCTGTCGGAAGCGAAGATGGCGCCGGTGGACGGGCGCGTGGCGTCGCGCGGCATCGGCGTCACCGGCGCGAAGCTCGGCGTGTGCGCCAGCGGCATCGGTCCGGCGCAGCCGCACAGCAGCACGGCGGCGCAGGCGGAGAGCATGAGGGTGGATTTCATCGTGGAGCCTCGGGAAGCGGCGCGCGGCGGCTTAGATATTATTGTTCAGGAACTTCAGCATGCCGTCGGCCGCCGAGATCGCCTTCGAGTTGATCTCGTACGCGCGCTGCGTCTCGATCATGTTCACCATCTCTTCGACGACGTTCACGTTGGACGCCTCGAGCATGCCCTGGCGCAGCGTGCCGGCCGCCTGCGTGCCCGGGTTCAGCAGCTGCGCAGCGCCGCTGGCGACGGTTTCCTTGTACAGGTTGCCGCCGAGCGGCTGCAGGCCGGCCGGGTTCACGAAACGGGCGATCTGGATCTGGCCGAGCTGCTGCGCACCACCGCCGGCGAACAGTTCGACGCTGACGGTGCCGTCTTCGCCGATCGTCACCGATGACGCGTTCGCAGGGATCACGATAGGCGGCGCCAGCGGCTGGCCGGTGGCAGTCACCAGCTGGCCGGTATTGGACAGCTTGAACGAGCCGTCGCGCGAATACGCGGTGGTCCCGTCGGGCATCTGGATCTGGAACATGCCCTCGCCCGCGATCGCGAGGTCAAGCGCGTTCTGGGTGTTGATCATGTTGCCCTGCGCGTGGTTCTTCTCGGTCGCGACGATGCGCGTGCCGGTGCCGAGCATCAGCCCGGTCGGCGCCTGCGTGGTCTGCGCTGTCTGGCCGCCGGCCTGCCGCACGTTCTGGTACAGCAGGTCTTCGAACATGGCGCGGTCGCGCTTGAAGCCGGTCGTGTTGACGTTGGCGAGGTTGTTCGAAATGACGTTCAGCCGGGTCTGCTGTGCATCCAGGCCGGTCTTGGCAACCCACATCGAAGCGTCCATGTTTTCCTCTACGGTGTCTGTTCTTTGACAGGTCTATGCAATTAGCGTGCCTTCAACATCGACGCCCCGGACTCGTCCAGCGACTTCGCTTCCTTGATGGTGCGGATCTGGGTCTCGAACGAGCGCGAGAAATCGATCAGCTTGACCATCGCGGTGACGACGTTGACGTTGCTGCTCTCGAGCGCGCCGGGCACGACGCTGGCGGGCTTGGGGCCGCTGGCGAAGTCGCCGGTGGCGGTGCGGAATTCGGGATGGGGCGCAAACAGCGAATCGGGGCGGCGCTCCAGCGTCACCTGGCTGGCGTCGCGCAGCATCAGCCGCGCGATCAGCACCGGCTGCTGCGGCGCCGGCTGGGTCGGGTCGGTCGCGTAGATATCGCCCTGCGCATTGATGTCGACCATCAGGCCGGGCGGTATCGTGATCGGGCCGCCGTCGGCCGACAGCACCGGATGGCGCGAACCGTTCTCCAGCACGCCCTGGCTGTTGATCTTCAGGTCGCCGCGGCGGGTGAAGGCCAGCGTGCCGTCCTGCGCCTGCACGCCGAGTACGGTCTGGTCCTGCAGCGCGATGTCGAGCTTGTTCCCGGTCGCCATCAGCGAGCCGGGCTCGAGCGACACTGCATTCTTCTTTTCGAGGTAGGGCTGGATGCGCGAGTCCCAGCCCTCGCCCTTGGCCTTGACCGCGACCATCGCGTTGTCGAAGCTGCGTTTGAAGCCGACGGTCGAAACGTTGGCAAGCTCGTTGTTGAGCTGCTCGCGCAGCAGGCGCCGCTCGTTGACCGACGCCATCGCGGTAAAGGCCAGGCGATCCATGGTTCAGTGTCCCTCGTCAGGCTTAGCTGCGGATGTTGATGATGGCCTGCGTCAGCGTGTTGTTGGTTTCGATCGCTTTTGCATTGGCCTGGAAGTTGCGCTGCGCCGTGATCAGTTCGACCAGCTCGGTAGTCAGGTCGACGTTGGCGCGCTCGCGCGCACCGGCGCGGATGGTGCCGAAACCAGCCGAACCGGCTTCCCCGTATTTCGCTTCGCCCGACTTCGAGGTCGCGTAGTACGACGCATCGCCGATCTGCCGCAGGCCGGTCGGCGCGGCGAAGTTCACCAGCACGATCTTGGCCAGCGACTTCTGCGTGCCGTTCGAGTAGGACGCATTGACCAGGCCGTCGTCGCCGATGTCGACGCCGATCAGGTCGCCCTCGGGGCGGCCGTTCTGGTCCTGCTTGCGCACCGAGAATGGCGACGAGTACTGGGTCGACGCGCTGTAGTCGATGGAGAACTGCAGCGTCGCGCCGGAATCGCCGATGGTGGTGCTCTTGAACGCGATTGCGGCATTCGGCGACAGCAGGTTGCCGCCGGTGTCGAAGGTCAGTTCGCCATTGTCGTAGAACACCGGCGACCACAGGTCACGCGTCTCGTCTTCGGAGAAGTCGCCCGGATCGGTGGTCTCCATGCCGTCGCGGTCGACATACAGCGGGAAGCCGTCGGGGTTGGTCGCCTGCTTCGGCTCCAGCCACTTGCTGGTGGAGCCCCGCGCGCTTTCAAGGTCGGCCAGGCCCCAGATGCTGTTGGCGGTGACCTTCAGGAAGGAGTTGTTGCCGGTGGTACCGGTGGTGAACTGGAAGAACTTCTTGCCGTTCGCGTCGGTCTCGACGCTGACCTTCACGCCGTTCACCGTGCGGCCGTAGTTGTCGGCCAGCGCATTGATGCGGTCTTCCAGGTCGCTGCGGAATTCCTCGATCGTGTAGTCGGCCTTCGACGGCATCTGGATCAGGCCGGTCACGTTGTCGACGGTGACGACGAACTGGTTGTTGGTCGCGTCGACGCGGAACTTGTTGTCGAGGTTCAGGCCGATCGGGTCGCCGCTCAGGACGGCCGGCTCGGACACGATGCCGCGCAGCGGCGTGTCGGAGGTCGCGATGACGCCCTTGGTCAGGCCGAACAGCGTGTACGCATTGGCCGACGCGCTGGCGATCTCGATGCTGGAGGTGTCGCCGGTAGTGCCGGAAGAAATCAGGAAGCGGCGGGTGTTCTCGTCGAAGGTGACGGTGGTGCCGTAGCGCTGCTGGTCCTTCGGCACCAGCAGCGCGCCGTTCGGGATCACTTTCTCGCCATACGCGCCGGTGTCCGGATCGGCCAGCACCTCGGTGGTGGTCAGGCCCATCAGGCCCTTGGTCGGCTGGTCGGCGCTGACGTAGATCTCGTGGTTCTCGGTGTTCTTGAACACGAAGCTCTGCTGCACCGGATCGTAGGCGACGGTGACGCTGTCATAGTTCGAGTTGCCGGCCACCGGCGGCGTCGCGGTCGGGTCGCCCAGCGCCTTCTGGTCGATCTGGTACTGGATCGCCTTCAGCGCCTCGGCGATCGTCACCTGCGACAGGTCGACGAATGCGCCCTTGCCATCGGTGACGGCTTCGGTCGCCGGCGGGATCGCTTCGGCCTGGGTGAACGTGATGTCCAGCGTATCGGCCACGGTGTCGGTCGACGCCGGGTCGGACACGCGCAGTTTCATCAGGCTGTCGCTGGTGTTGGTCAGCGCGCCGAGCGAGAAATCGAAATAGCGCTCGTCGCCATAGGTCTTGTTGATTGCGTTGGTGATGCGGCGCGCCATTTCGACGCCGGTGAAGGCGCTCTCGATGTCGGCGTCGTTCAGGTCGCTGAGGTCGATCAGCACCGGCTCGTCGGAACCGTCGACATTGATCTCGAAGGCGATCTGGTCGCTGCTGTACTGCTGCACCACGGGCGTGGTGCCCAGCGCGCCGGTGCCGGTGTCGGTCAGCGTGATCAGGTTGACGTTGCCGGAGGTGCCGTCGCCCTTGTCGAAGGTGATGCTGATGGTGCCGTCGCCGTTGTCGGTGACGCTGCGACCCGGGTAACTCGAATTGCCGATGAAGCCGGCCGCCGGCGCCGAGATCGCCGCCACCAGCGCCGCTGCCACTTCCTGCGCGGTCGCATTCGCGGGGATCGTGTCAGTCGCGATGGCGATCGGCGTCGTGGTGCCGGCCACCGGGATGGTTGCCGTGATCACGCCGCCGGTGGCGTCGGCCGGGTTGGCGATGGTGATCGTCTGCGTCTCGCCGCCGATGCCGGTCTTGTTCAGCTTGCCGTAGACGTTCAGTCCGCTCTTCCACTCGTTGTTGATGGTGGTGTCGAGCTGGGTGCCGGCGACAGCCGCCGGCAGCGACGAGATCGGATTCTTCAGGTCGTCGAGGTTGATCAGCTTGGTCACGCCGCGCGCGATCAGCTCGGGAGGAATCTCGCTCTCCGGACGGGTCTCGCCGTACTTGTTCACGTACAGCTTTTCCTCGCCCTGGTTGGCCTGGATCAGCGTCTCCTGCAATTTGGTGTCGCCGATGTACACATGCGTCTGCCACTTGTTGGTCGGATCGCCCGGCGTCGCCACCTGCGTCTTCGCGTAATAGACCGTGGCAAGGTAGTTGTTGCCGCCGGCGTCATACACGGTGACGGCGGTGGTCTTGTTGTAGGTGGTCGGATCGTTCTTGTCGAAGGGCTTGTCGATCACGGTCGCGTCGGCCGGGAAGTTCAGGCCGAGCGTGATCGCGGTGGTTTCGACCGCGTCGCCGCTGGTCTGCCGCGGGATCAGCAGCTTGGACAGGTTGTCGAGGTCGGCCTTGCCGGACGAGTCGACCGCCGCCGCGATCAGCGCCTGGCCGGCGGAGTTCACCACGTTGAAGGATTCATCGAGCAGGAAGGTGCCGTTGCGGGTGTAGATGTCCTGCAGGCCGTCGGCCGATTTCAGCGGGAAGAAGCCGTCGCCGGTGATGGCGATGTCCAGCGAGTTCGCCGAAAACTGGATGTTCCCCTGGCTGAATTCCTGGCTGACCTGCTTCAGCGCGACGCCCTGGCCGATCGTGGACGATGCCTTCTGCAGCGGCGAGGTCGCGAAGATGTCGCCGAAGTCGGCGCGCGAGCGCTTGAAGCCGGTTGTGCCGACGTTGGCGATATTGTTCGAGGTGACGGACAGCTGCGAAGTGGCGGCGTTCAGGCCGGTCAACGAGGTGTAGAAGGACATGGATGGTTCTCCCGGTTATCTGCTGTTCTGTGTTCTTGTTCAGAGGCCGACGCGCTTGACTTCGGTCAGGCTGACGGTGGTGCCGTCCTCGAGCTCGACCTGCATGTCGTTGGTGATCTTGTCGGTGGTGACGCTGCGCACGGTCGCCATCGTGTTGACGTCGACCTTGGAGGATTTGCCGTAACGGTTGACGGTCGCTTCGATGCGATAGACGCCGTCCTCGACGGCGGCGCCGGTCGAGTCCTTGCCGTCCCAGGTGAAGGCGAAATCGCCCTTCTTCTGCGCGCCGATCTCGCCGGTGCGCACCAGCTGGCCGCTGCCGTTGAAGACCTTCATCGTGATCGAGTCGACGTCACTGTCGAGCGGTATCGTGCCCGTCACCGGCTGGCCGCCGGAGAGGATCGCGCGGCCGTCGGAGATCGCGACCTTCTTGCCGATCAGGCCGGCGGCGGCGGTCATGCGCTCGCCGGACATCGAGCCGACCAGCGTGTCCAGCGAGGTCGCCATCTTGGTGGTGGCCTCGAGCTGCGAGAACTGCGCGAGCTGCGCGACGAAGGCCTCGTTGTCCATCGGGTCGAGCGGGTTCTGGTTCTGCAGCTGCGTGGTGAACAGCGTCAGGAACGCCGTCTGCCCCATCGCGCCGCCGTCGCCGTTCAGCACGGCGTCTTCCTGTTCCTTCCTGTACTGCGCAACGGTCTTGATGCCCGACGGCGCCGTGTAGTTCGAGGTGGTGGTTGCCGCGCCGGTAGTAGTGGTCGCCATTCATGCGCTCCTTCAGGCCTTGATGATGTCGATCGTGCGCATCATCAGCTCGCGCGCGGTGTTCACGACTTCGACGTTGTTCTGGTACGAGCGCGACGCAGCCATCATGTCGACCATCTCGGTGACTTCGTTCACGTTGGTCTGGTAGACGTAGCCTTCCTTGTCCGCCAGCGGATTGTTCGGGTCGTACACCTTCGGTATGGGCCGGGTGTCGTCGACGATGCGGTCGACCTTCACGCCGCCGACATAGGGCGCGCCGGCGTGGGTCATCTGGTCGTCCATCAGCGCCTTGAAGACGGTGTGCTTGCCGCGGAATGCGCCTTCCTCGGTGGCCGACGTGGTGCCGGCGTTGGCGAGGTTGGAGGCGGTGGTGTTCAGGCGGATCATCTGCGCGTTGAGCGCGGTGCCGCCGATGCCGAAGATGTTATCGATAGACATGCCCATCGCTTATCACTCCCCTTTCAATGCCTTGCGGATGCTGCCGACGCGGTTCTCGAGGAAGGCCAGCGTCGCCTGGTAGTCGGCCGCGGCCTTGCCGTACTTGGCCTGCTCGACGGTCAGCTCGACGGTGTTGCCATCCATCGAGGCGTTGAACGGCGTGCGGAAGCGCATGCCGTCGTCGTCGACGGCGTTGTCGGAAAACGCGAAGTGCGTGCCGTGCGTGCTGGCCAGCGTGTCGGTCGGCGTGAAGCCGGCCATCACCGCCTTGAAGTCGATGTCGCGCGCCTTGAAGTGCGGCGTGTCGTCGTTGGCGATGTTGCGGGCGATGAGCTCCATGCGCTGGTCGCGCACGCGCAGCGCCTTCTCGTGTATGCCCAATGCGTTCGTCAGGATGTCCATTGCATGCTCCTTGCCGGTATCGGCGGAATGTCGACATTCCGCTCAAGTTCCCGGCGCTCGATCCGACTAGTGCAAAGGTCGTGCCAGTATGTTTTTTGTAGGGAATACGTCGGTTTGGCGGGGGAGGCGGCAAGGGCTTGCCGCTTCGGGGCGAGGTGGCGGCGGCAAGGGCTTGCCGCCGCGGTCGCAAGCCTCGCTTACATGCCGGCGACGTCGGCGCGGGCCAGCGTGCTGCTGAAGTCGGAAAGGCGCTCGCGCGCGTTGTGGCGCAGGCCGGCGATCAGCGAGTTGCGCGTGATGACGCCGTTCTGGTCGCGCCCTTCATACAACTGCGCTGCCTGCCGGCCGCCGATCGGCAGCGGCACGTTCGATCGCGTTTCACCGCGCGCGGCCGGCGTCAGCACCGTCAGGTAGAGGTTGTCGATCGAGGCCGGGCCGTAGTCCTTCAGCCGGGTGTCATTGAAATAGCGGTCGACCAGGTCGAGCTGGTCGAGCACCGACAGCTTCAGTATCTCTTTCGGATTCTTCGCATAGCCGGCGCTGGCCGCGCCGCGGTTGCCGCCGGCGCAGAACTGGATGATGCCGTGGCAGCTGCCATTCGTTGCGCGCGGGTTCATGCCGTCGGATTCCATCAGCGTCATCTGCGCGAAGTCGTCCGGCGTGAACTGGTGCCGGCTGGACAGCGACAGGATTTTCTCGCGCACCGCCGCCTGCTCGGCCGGCGATACATAGCCCTTGGAGACCGCGCGCGCGAGCGTGCGATCGAGCACCGGCGTCGGCGCGCTTGCCGCGCCCGCGTCCAGCTGGACTGCCGCCACCGCCGGCTGCCGCAGCTTCAGCGCCGCCAGCGTCGACATCGGCGCCATGTTGATCGACTGCCCCGCGCTGATCCGGTTCGCATTGTCGATGCCGTTCTCGCGCGCGACCGTACGCGCCATGTCGAGGATCTGGGAGTTGCTGAACTGGGAAGCCGCCGCACCGAGCTGCCGTCGCGTCATACCCACCAGTGTGTCGCCGCGCTGCACCTTCACCATCTGCATGTCGCCGTTCAGCCCGGCCAGCGCGCTGCGGAAGCTACCCGCCGGCTGGGCGCGCTCGCGCGCGCGGGTCTGCTCGGGCGCGGCCGGCGCGACGTTGTCGCTGAGGGGAGGACGAATCTGCATGCTCGGGTTCCTTGTCGAAGCTGGTACTGTTTTTGCTGCTACCGGCCTGACTGTCGGAAGTCCAACAGCGGCAGCGGTGATGGACAAGACTTAGCAAACAGCATTCCAGTGATTAAAACGGTCAAACGATGAAGACGATGCGTATCCTTCGGGCCGCCGTTGGCGCGGCCACCCTGCTGATGCTGGCCTGCGCGCAGGCGGCCACGCCGCAGCAGCAGATGAGCACGGCGCTGACGGCCTGGGTGGCCGAGCAGAATGGCGTCGGCGCGGACCGCGTGCTGGTCGGCCCGCTCGACCCGCGCGTGCCGGTGCAGCCCTGCGCCGGCGGCTACCGTTTCGACTACCCTTTCGTCAACCGCGACAGCGTGCGCGTGCGCTGCGTGAAGCCAAACTGGCAACTGTTCGTCAAGGTGGCCTTTGCGAATCCGGCCACCCTTCCGGCGTCGGCAGCCGCAACGGCGACGCCGAAGCCGGCCGCGCCGGCGGCAGCGGCGGCGGAAATCCGACAGGTGGTGGTCGCGGCCGGCAACCTGTCGGCCGGGCAGGTGTTACAGCCGCAGCACCTCAAGATGGACGCCCTCGAGGCCGACAAGATCACCAGGGCACACTATGTTGACGTTGCCGGGCTCGAAGGCCAGGAAGTACTGCGGCCGATCCGAGCCGGCGATGCGATCCGCAATACCGACGTACGCCCGGCGCTGCTGGTGAAGAAGGGCGAGATGGTGCTGATGACGGTCGGCTCGCCGGAAACCTTCCAGATCTCGGTCAAGGCCGAGGCGCTGCAGGATGGCCGGCTGGGCGAGCAGGTCAAGCTGCGTAACCCGGAATCCGGGCGCACGCTGTCGGGCACCGTGACCGGCAAGGGCACGGCGCGCGGCGGCTGAGCGATGCCGAAATGGCAATGAAAAAAATATTCAAGATCCGACTAAAGTTTTCCCTGGCGAATCCGATTCTCGATGTGACAGGAATGAAAGGCCGCAGGCCGAAAGCGAGACAACATCATGAGCAACCCGATCTCTAGCCTCTTTGCCGGCAACGCGTCGCTGGACAAGGCGCAGCTGGACAAGGCCCGCCGCAAGGCCGTCGAGCGCCCCGAAGATGCGCAATCCGGCGCCGCCCAGGCACCGGCCCGCAAGGCCGCGCCGGCCGCCGACGAGTTGGTGCTGTCGCCGATCGCGCAGAAGGCGATGGCCGAGCCGGCCTTCGACCGCGAGAAGGTCGAGGCGATCAAGCAGGCGATCCGCGAGGGCACCTATCCGCTGGATTCCCGCCGCATCGCGCAGAGCTTCGCGTCGATGGAAAAGCTGATCGGCTGAGCCGCGCAATGATGCAAGCGCAGTACGAAGACACGGTCGCCGCGCCCGTTGCGGGCAGCCCCGAGCTGGCCTCGGCGATGGCGCACGGGCAGCTGCTGCTGCAGATCCTCGAGAAGGAATTCGATGCGCTGCGGGTGCAGGATCTCGACCGTTTCGAGTCGCTGCAGCCGGAGAAACTGCGCATTTTCGAGATGCTGGCCGCGCTCAGCGGCGTCGGCACGCCTGGCAGCCGGCTGGAAGAGCCGGGCTGGGATGCGTTCCGCGAGCTGATCGCGAACTGCCGCGACCTGCACCGCCGCAATGAGGTACTGATCAGCCGCAAGCTTGACGCCATTCGCGGCACGCTGCACACGCTGCGCGGCGCCGACCCGACCGCCCCGGTCGAGATCTACGACCGCCTCGGCCGCATGGCGCGGCTGCGCGGCGGACGCGGTTACGAGGAAGCCTGAGCGGTACGCTCGGGATGGTGGCCGCAAAGCGACGCTGACCCCTTCCCTATTCTTTTCAGTCCTTTTTCAGCAGGCCAGGCGCAAGTCAGGCGGGCGGCATGGTGGCCGCTGCGAGCTGCTGCAGGCGTTGCCCCTCGGCCCGGGCCTCGGCCAGCAACTGGCTCCAGTCGTCGGGCGGATGACCGCTTTCCAGCATCCTGCGGAACACCCGATAGGCGTCGTCGCTGCTCTCGTAGGCGCGCTTGCTGTCCTCGTCATTGACCCAAGCGAACACGATCACCTTGCCGGGTGCGTGGTAGCGGAAAAACAGCCGGTACTGCTGAAAAAATTTCGCCCGGAACCAGTGCTTATGATCGTCACCGAGGGTGGCGCCCTGGCGGTACTCCGGCCGAGCGGGGTCTTGGGGAATGACGTCGAACGCCAGCTTCTTGATCGCTGCGAGTCGCTTGCTGGCGTTCTTCTTCACATACCCGACAGGGTCCTTCTGCCGCAAGACTTCGACCTGCCGGGCAAGTGCCTCGATTTGTGCCAGGAACAGTGGATGGGCAAAGATTGTCCAGCCGTGAACGACGAGGGACGCGGCCTTCTCCTTGCTCATTCATCGTCCGCCGACAGTGGCGAATCGAGATCGACTTCGAGTCCACCGACCAACGACTCGAGCCGCCGGACAAGCCCGGGGTCGACCGCCTTGAGGAGTTCGGGGTGGCTGGCGATGTCCCGGGCCAGAAAGCCCAGAAATTGACCGAGCACCGGATCTTCGCCTTCGGTTGCCTCGGCGCGGGTCAGCACGACCTCGCCACCGGGGCGGATGGTGTAATGGATCTTGTCGCGTTTGCCGAGCCGCAGCGCTCGGCGCACCGTCTCCGGCACCGTAGTTTGGTAGCGGTCGGTCAGCGTGGATTCGACATCGAGGGTATTGGGCATGGCGCGCTCCGGTGCAAAGGTGTGACTGCACCGCATGGTAATGCATTAGGCTTGCCAAAGCAATGCAATTGCATTGCCCCATCGAACTATGGTGATCCTGCCTGCATCCTGTCCACCTACTGCCCGGATAGATCGTAGCCCCGCCAGCCCGCCAGCTCATCAGGCGGCTAGCCGCCTCAATCCACCTTCTTCTCATCCCCCGGCTTCATCCCGCGCAGCCAGTAGGCCCACGACAGCACCACCGCGACCGCGACATACAGGTCGCGCGGTATCTCCTGCTCCAGGTCGAGCCGCGACAGCGCGGCGACCAGTTCGCGGTCTTCCGCCACATGCACGCCCTGCTTGCGCGCCTCGGCGATGATGGCCTCGGCCAGCTCGCCGCTGCCCTTGGCGGTGACGACCGGCGCATCGCGGCGCCCGTAAGCGAGCGCAACAGCTTCGCGGCGCGGCCTCATGCGCTCACGTCCAGCATCGCACCCGGCGGCGCCCAGCTGTCTTCCTGCTCCGGACGCGGCGCATGGAAGATGCGGAACGAATCCAGCGTCAGCCCGGCCTCGGCCAGCCGCTGCCCGAGCGCGGCACTGTGCCGCTGCGCGAGCCGCACCACGCTGTCCTTCAGCGCCCACATCATCAGCTCGACATGCGCGGCACGCGCCACCGAAGTCTTCAGCCAGACCTCGCCAAGCTCGTCATTGACGGTATGGATGTCGACCGAGAACGGCGGCGCATCCTTGCTGCCGGGCCGGCGCGGCGGACGGAAAAATCGGATGTGCACGGGATTGGCATCGGTGAAGGGCAGCACCATCGAAAACGACAGCTCGCCGCGCGCCTGCGCAGCCAGCGCATCGACCTGCGCCGACTCGACATCGTCGATCGCCTGACGAATCTGTTCGAGCGCGCCACTGTCACGCTCGCCCAGCGTGCGCGCCAGCCGCCGCAGCAGCGACTTCGCATCGGCCGCCGGCGCCGCCTGGCCGCGGCCGAGCATTGCCTCCAGCCAGATGCCGGACGACAGCACCGCCCGCTGCAGCGCAGACGGCGACAGCCCCTGCGCCGACAGCTGCATCTGCCCGAACTGCGCAGCCAGCGCCGGATCGGCAGCAGCCCGCATCAACGCAGCCGCGCCGGACGGATTGAACAGCTCGAGCAGGGTCGAAACGGACGGCGGACGCAGCGCCAGCGCCTGCAGGCGGGAAGGCAGGCCGGCCGCCTCGGCGGCAAGTGCAGGCGTGGCCGGAGCCGCCTGCGCGGTCGCCGGCGCGGTCGGCTTCAGCACCCAGCCGCCAATGCCGCGATAGGCGCGCAGCCAGATTTCCTCGCCTGGCCGGAAGCGCAGGCCCGGCGGCAAATCGACCTGCTGCTCGGCCAGCAGCAGCGTCATGGTTTCGCCGCGCATCGCGATCGTCGCCTGGATCACCTGGCCGTCGCGCAGTTTTAGCGCGCGCGCGACCGGCTCGGCCAGCGGCAGCGGCCGGCCTTCGAGATAAAAAGGATTCAGGCGACCCGGAAGGGCCGCCTGTTCGGTGCCTTGCAGCAGCGGGTTCACGGCCGGGCCGCGGCTAGCCGCTTACGGGAAATGAACCCATTTTTTCTTCTCCTCCGGCGACACCGGCTGCGCAGGCCCGGATAAAGCGCTCTCGGGACGCAGCGGCGGTACCGCGATCGCCGCATTTGCCGCACCCGCCGCATTCACCGAGCGCGACGCCGGCGATCCGGCGTCGGCTACCGGCGGCATCGCCGCCGAGCTGCCCGAGGTGGTGCCGGGCTGGCTGCCGGGCACGGCGGCAGGCATCACGCTGACCGCCGGCGGCGGCACGGCGGCAGGCATCGCGGCAGGCATCGCGCGCGCCGGCGGCAGCGACTCGGACGCAGCAGACTGCCCGAGCACGACCTGGCGCAGCACGGCCGCGTCCGGCAGGTTGAGCATCATGCCGGGCTTGAGCCGCAGCGTGCCGGCCTGCAGCTGCGGGTTGGCGCGCACGAAGGCCTCGCGCAGCACCACCGGCGAAAACGGGCTGTCCGCCATGGTCTTGCGGATGACGGCATCGAGGTTGTCGCCGGCCTTGACACGATAGCTGCCACCGGGCGCGCCCTGCCGCAGCGCCTCGCCGGCCACGGCCGCCATGGCCGGGTCGGCCGGGGGCTTGGGCGCGGACAGCGCGGACAGCGCAGCCGGTCGGCGCGGCCGCGGCGCACGGCGCAGCGGCGGCAAGGTATCTGCAGCCTTGTCGGCGGCCTTGTCAGCGACCTTCTCATGGCCCTTGTCAGCCGCCTTGTCGGCCGCCTTGTCAGCCCCCTTGCCCGCCGCGTCATGTGCGGCGGCGTGCTTGTCCTTGTCGGCGTCGGCGGGCTTTTCGGCGGCCTTGTCGGCCGGCTTGCCGGCCTCCTTTGCCGTGGCCTGCTCCGCCTTTTTCGGCGCGAAGGCCTTCGGCGACGCATTCTTCGGGTAGGGCCTCGACGGCAGGTCGGGCTCGGCCGGCTTGGCCGCCGCATCCTTGGCCGCGCCGTCCCTCGGCGCGTCAGCCTTGGCCGCGTCGGCCTTGGCCGCGTCAGCCTTGGCGGGT
This sequence comes from uncultured Bifidobacterium sp., assembly GCA_964613635.1. Taxonomy (GTDB): domain Bacteria; phylum Pseudomonadota; class Gammaproteobacteria; order Burkholderiales; family Burkholderiaceae_D; genus Pernthalerella. Next base: position 27,543 of record CAZTIF010000020.1, read on the forward strand.
TCGGGCTTGGGAGCCTCGGCCTTGGGCGCGTCGGCGGCGAGCGCCGTGCCGCAGGCAAGCATCAGGGTGCAGGCCAACAGCAGCGGGCGTGGGGCGAATTTCATGGTCCTCTCCGGGATGATGAATACGTCAGAACGGGGTCGCGACCCAGTCGCCGGGGCGGCCGAGCCGCGCGGCGCCGGCCAGCCGGCGCACCACCGAGCGGCCCGGCGCGACACTGGCAACCTCGACCAGCGCGAGGCGCTCGCCGCTGTCGGGCTCGAGAATGCGGGATGGCAGCTGCTCGCGGTCCATCAGCAGCAGCTGGTCGCCGACGGCAAGGCCGGCGCCCTGGCCGGCGTTGATCACCCAGCCGTCGCGGGTTTCCTGCATCACGCTGAAGGTCTGCGGGCGGCAGTTGAGTTCGGCGTCGAGACTCTGCTGCCAGCGCGCGACCACGCGGTCGAGCTCGGACAGCAGCCCGGCCGGCAGCGGCCGCGCGGTGTAGGTCACGGGCTGCTCGGGGAAGAACAGCGGCACCGCATCCTGCCAGAGCAGCCGGCGGCTGTGGCGCTCGGCCACCGACAGGCGCAGCACGAAGGGCACCGGCGCGATCTTTTGCGGCGCATCGGAAAAATAGTCGCCGACCGATTTCAGCATCTGCGCGGCGCGCTCGTTGCGGCTGGCCTGCGGACGCACCGGCTCGATGCCGAGCGCGCCCGGCGGCAGTACCTCGATCAGCATCTGGTAGGGCGCGACGTCGGGCACGTAACCGACCAGCTGGCGCTCGTAACTGGTCGCCGGCGCCGGTGTGCTGGCGCCCAGCTTCCACTGGCGGCCGGCCTCGGCCTGCGCGGAAAAGCGCGTACGCGCCTGCTCGACCAGCGCCTGCCAGTAATAGCGGCTGCCGCCGTCGACGCTGATGCGCAGCGCGGTGTCGAGCGTGGCCTCGCGCCGGTAGCGCTGCCGGTTGGCGCGGCAGGCTTCCTCGTCCGGGGTCACGCCGCGCGCATCGGCGACGATCGCGGCGGACAGCTTGTCCTCGACCGTCAGGTAGTTCAGCACGCGCACGTTGCGCAGCTTCATGTCGGACGTGATGCGGGTGTTCTCGTGCAGCTTGCCGGTGCTGTCGACCCAGGCGGCATTGCGCACGCGGGTCTGGCCTTCCATCGCCGCATTCACCAGCGCATGCTGCAGCGCCTCGAGGCGCTGCTTCGGGTCGGACGGCAGCGGCAGGTCGGCCGCGTGGCCGGCATTCAGCAGGCTGGCCAGCGGCAGGGCCAAAGGCAGAGCAGACAACAGGGAGCGCAAGCGCGGGCGCATGGTCGTGTCCTCGGTAGCTCGTGGGGCGTGGCGCGGTCCGCGAATCAGCGGTTGCGCATCGCCAGCTGGCTCAGGTACAGCACGCGCAGGTCGTTGACGACGCGGCCGTCGAGCGACAGCGTGGTCTCGTAGGTGTCGTCGCCGATCGGCGTGATCGACTCGAGCACCGCGCCGTAGATGATGCCCTGCACGCGCGTGCGGAAGGTGTCGCTGGTGATCATCATCTCGGCGACCGTGGTGGTGGCGTCGAGTTGCTGGCCATAGACCTGTTCCGTCAGCGCGCGGTAGGCGTCGAGCTTCGATGCGCGGATCGCCATCAGCCGCTGCTGCGCCGGGTTCTTGTGGTTCTGGGTGCTGATCACCGCGTAGCCGGTCGCACGAACGGCCGCATTGCGCTCGGCCATCGGCGTGATCATGCTGACCGCGTCTTCCTTCGCCGCCGGACGCGCTTCCGCCGCCTTGCTGTCGGCCGGCTTGACCGGCTCGGCCGGCGCCACCGGTGCGGGCTTGGCCTCCACCACCTTCGCCTCGGCCTTGGCCGATGCAGGGTCAGCCACCGCGATGGATGGCAGGCCCTGGCATGCGGTCATCAGCAGCGCCATCGTCAGGATTGAGCATTTGGACGTTCTGTTCATGGATCACCCCTTTATTTGTTCGGTAACCAACTAGCCGTGCTTCAAACGGTTTCACTGGCCCGGAACCTTGCTGCCGTCCCCGCCTGTGCCGCTTGATACTTTGTCAACTGAAAGCCGTATCGCTTTCGTTCCCACGGGTTATCGGCAGGGCCTGAAGCTTCTTTAGTTGAATAGCGGCAAGTTAAGTTAATCGAGAGAAATGTTATCGCGATTGCCCGCAGGGTCGCCATCTGGAGGATTGCGAATGGCACAGCACTTGCTTAGTGATTCCGCGAGGAAATCCCATTTGTCGGAACGAATTTTATAAGCGATTGATTTTCAAGAATTTTTAAAAATGACCAGCCTCTCCATGTCAACAATTCGACAGCGCCTGTCGGGGTTCGAGCTCAAAGGGCTCGGCATCCCCTTCCTCGTGCTGTTGATCATGGCGATGCTGGTGGTGCCGCTGCCGCCGATGCTGCTGGACCTGCTGTTCACGTTCAACATCCTGGTCAGCGTGATGGTGATCATGGTGGCGATCGGCACGCGCAAGCCGCTGGAGTTTTCGTCCTTCCCATCCGTTCTTCTTTTTGCAACGATGCTGCGGCTGGCGCTGAACGTCGCGTCGACCCGGGTCATTCTGGTCAATGGCCACGAGGGCGAACATGCGGCCGGCGCGGTGATTGCGGCCTTCGGCGAATTCGTCATCGCCGGCAATTACCTCGTGGGCTTCATCATTTTCGTGATCCTGATGATCATCAACTTCATCGTGGTCACCAAGGGCGCCGGCCGCGTCTCCGAGGTCAATGCGCGCTTCACGCTCGACGCGATGCCGGGCAAGCAGATGGCGATCGACGCCGACCTGAACGCCGGCTCGATCACGCAGGAACAGGCCAAGGCCCGCCGCGACGAGATCGGGCAGGAAGCGGACTTCTTCGGCTCGATGGACGGTGCGTCGAAGTTCGTCTCCGGCGACGCGATGGCCGGCCTGCTGATCCTGGTCATCAACATCGTCGGCGGCCTCGCGATCGGCGTCGCGCAGCATGACCTGAGCTTCGGCGACGCCGGCCGCCTGTACACGCTGCTGACCATCGGCGACGGCCTGGTCGCGCAGATTCCTTCCCTCTTCCTGTCGCTGGCGACCGCCATCATCGTCACCCGTGTGACGACCTCCGAATCGATGACGGACCAGGCAGTGACGCAGCTGTCGAATCCGTCGGCGCTGTTCATCAGCGGCGGCATCCTGATGATCCTCGGGCTGGTGCCGGGCATGCCGCACCTGGTGTTCCTGCTGCTGGCGCTGGTCTCCTGCGGCCTCGGCTTCCTGCTGGTGCGCAATGACGAGGTGGCCGCGGCCGAGACCGAACAGGCCGCCGCCGAACAGAAGGCGGACGAGCCGAAGGAACTCGGCTGGGACGATGTCGAACAGGTCGACCTGATCGGCCTCGAGATCGGCTACGGCCTGATCCCGCTGGTGAACCCGGAGACCGGCGGCCAGCTGATGCCGCGCGTGAAGGGCGTACGGAAGAAGCTGTCGGCCGAACTGGGCTTCCTGATCCAGCCGGTGCGCATCCGCGACGCGCTGAATCTCGACCCGGACGTCTATCACATCGTGCTCAACGGCGTGGTGCGCGGCAAGGGCGAGATCAAGAGCGGCGCAGAGCTGGCGATCAACCCGGGCAAGGTGTACGGCCAGCTCGAGGGCGAGCCGACGCGCGAACCGGCCTTCGGGCTGGAAGCGGTGTGGATCGACCCGTCGCAGCGTGACTATGCGCGCACGCTCGGCTACACCGTGGTCGACCCGGCCACCGCAATCGCGACCCACCTGAACAAGGTGCTGCGCGAGAACGCCTCCGACCTGCTGTCGCACGACGAGACCCAGCAGCTGCTCGACAAGCTGGCGCAGAAGTCGCCGAAACTGGTCGAGGACCTGGTGCCGGGCAAGATGGCGCTGGGCGTGATCACGCGCACGCTGCAGAACCTGCTGACCGAAGGCATCCCTATCCGCGACATGCGCACCATCGTCGAGACGCTGTCGGACGCCGCCGCAAAGACGCAGGACCCGGAACAGCTGTGCGCGGTGGTGCGCCCGAAGCTCGGCCGCATGATCGTGCAGGAGCTGCTCGACATGCAGGAAAACCTGGCGGTGATGACGCTTGCGCCCGAGCTGGAGCAGCTGCTGCACAACGTGCTGACCAGCGGCGCGCCCGGCCAGGTGGTGATCGAGCCGGGACTGGCCGAGAGCCTGTTCGCCGCGCTGCGCGATGCGTCGCGCACGGTCGAGGACCAGGGCAATCCGGCCGTGCTGGTCGTGGCGCCGTCGATCCGCCCGTGGCTCTCCAAGATGGTCCGCCACCGCATTCCCGAAATGACCGTCCTCTCGTACACCGAGATACCGGACGACCAGGCAGTGAAGGTGATCTTCACCGTCGAAGCACAGAACAAATCCTGATCAGGAATAGACCATGGAACTCAAACGCATCCTCGCCCAGGACCTGCGCCGCGCCACCGAGAAGGCCGTCAAGCTGTACGGTGACGACGTGCTGTTCGTCTCGAACGCCAAAGTCAATGGACAGCACGAGGTGATCGTCGCGGTCGACGTGTCGCCCGAGCCGGAACCCTGGACGGCCGCGCCGCGCCCGGCCGGCGGCGGCGACCGCTTCCAGCGCGCGCTGAAGGAATCGATGCGCGCGCTCACGCAGGAGCCGAACGATGACGGCGACGACGATGCGGTGTCGTACACGCCGGCGCCGCGCGCGGCCGCCGCTGCCCCGGCCCAGCCGGCGCCGGCCCCGCGCGACGGCGACCAGCGCGACTACATCCGCGGCCGCGAAATCGTCGACATGGTGCGCGACGAACTGACCGCCATCAGGAAAGAATTCAAGCTGGCGCAGCGCGTGGCTGCGTGGCAGTCGGAATCCGGCACGCATCGCGCAGTCAAGCCGCTGGTGGCGGCGCTGGGCGAAGCGGCGATCCCGGTGTCGCTGCGCACGCTGCTGGTCGACCATGTGAGCGAGATGGACGAGCTGGACAGCGCAGTCGAATCGCTGCAGGCGCATCTGGTGAAGAGCCTCGGCGAGCACTGGGCCAAGCTGCCGCAGCGCGGCGTGCACGCGATCGCGGGCCCGGCCGGCGCCGGCAAGACGATGATGGTCGCGCGGCTGGCGCGCGCCGCCGCCGAGCGCAAGGGCGCCGAATCGGTCGCCGTGATCTCCTACTGCGACCAGCGTGCCGGCGCCTGGAGCCAGGTGCAGATGCTGTGCGCACAGGCCGGCGTGGACTGCCTGCGCGCGAATGACGCCGACACGCTGAAGATGCTGCTGGGCGAGCTGGGCGGACGCCAGCTGGTGCTGATCGACACGCCCGGCGTCGAGGTGGCCGAGCGCGTCGCGCAAATTCGTTCCTGTTCGCCCGAAATCGCCTGCCATCTGGTGCTGCCGGCCGACGCGTCCGGCGCGACGGTGCGCCGTTATCTGGCGGGCGCGGGCATCGAGTGGCACAGCCTGATGGTGTCGCGCATGGACGAGGCGACCCAGCCGTGGGCATTGATCCAGGCGCTGTGCGAGAAACCGCTGCCGCTGTCGGCCGCCGCGCACGGCCCGTCGGCCAGCGACGGCTGCCAGGTGCTGACCGCATCCGAGCTGGTGCGGCTGGCGGTGCGCGGCCTCGCGCTCGAGCCGTCCGCCGACGAGGCGGACGACGACCTGCCCGACCCCTCCGTGGTGACCGCCGCGCAGGCGCTGGTCGCACGCATCGAAAAGAGCGCCCATGCAAGCTAAGCACAAGGCGGCGGCCCGCCGCATCGAAGTCATCGGCGTCGCCAGCGGCAAGGGCGGCGTCGGCAAGACCACGCTGTCGTCCAACCTCGCGGTCGCGCTGACGATGATGGGCAAGAACGTGATGCTGCTCGACGCCGACCTCGGGCTGGCGAACGCGCAGATCGCGCTGGGCTGCCAGACGCCGTTCAATCTGTCGCACGTGATCGCCGGCGAGAAGTCGCTGAAGGAGATCATCGTCACCTCGCGCCAGGGCGTGAAGCTGGTGCCGGGCGCCTCCGGCATGTTCCAGATGGCCGGGCTGTCGGCGCCGATGACGGCCGGCATCGTGCAGGCCTTCTCGGCGCTGGACGAGGACATCGACTACCTGATCGTCGACACCGCCGCCGGCATCTCGCCGTCGGTGCTGTCGTTCATGGAAGCCTGCCAGCGCCGCTTCGTGGTGGTGAAGGACGAGCCTTCATCGATCGCCGACGCCTACGGCATCGTCAAGGTGATGACGCGCGACCTCGGGCTGGACGAGGTCTATCTCGTGCCGAACATGGTCGACAGCCAGGCCGCCGGCGCGCAGCTGTTCCGCCGCGTGAACGAGGTCTGCCTGCGCTTCCTGAACACTTCGCTGCAGTACCTGACCTCAATCGAGAACGACGAGCTGGTGCTGGCCGCGCTGAAGAAATACCAGTCGGTGCTGGAATTCGCCCCCGGCAGTGCCGGCGCGCGCGATTTCCGTCGGCTGGCCGATGCAATTACCCACCTACCGGAGATCGGCAACGCCTCCGGCGGGCTGCAATTCTTCATGGAGCGCATGGTCACGCGCAAACCCGGAGGCTAAATCATGCCAAGCTCGATCCGACTTTACGAACAAACGGGTGATCGCGACGAGTCGCTGATCCTCGAGCACCTCGGAATGGTCAAGCGCATTGCGGTGCATCTGAAGGCACGCATACCGCCGTTCATGGAGGTGGACGAACTGGTGCAGGTCGGCATGATCGGCCTGATCGAGGCGGCGCGCTCGTTCAATCCGACCAAGGGCGTGGCCTTCGAGAGCTATGCGCACACGCGCATCCGCGGCGCCATGATCGACGAGGTGCGGCGGCTGTCCTTCCTGCCGCGCTCGGCGGTCGCGTTCAACAAGTCGCACAGCAGCGCCAGCCAGGCGCTGGCGACCGAGCTCGGGCGCGCGCCGACGCAGGCCGAGCTGGCCGAATACATGGGCATGGAGCTCGACAGCTTCGAGAAGGACCGCGGCGCGGCGCGCCAGTTCGAGACCTATTCGATGGAAGTGGTCGGCGACGAGGTGATGAACCTGCCCGACCAGGCCAGCCGCCAGCCCGATGCGCTGGTCGAGGAAGCGGAAATGATGGATGCGCTGGCCGACGCGATCGAGCGCCTGCCCGAGCGCGACAAGCTGGTGATTTCGCTGTACTACGTCGAGGAACTGAACCTGCGCGAGATCGGGGAAGTGCTGGGCGTGTCAGAATCACGCGTTTCGCAGATTCTTTCGGCGAACGTGAAGAAATTGCGCGCGCAGCTGAACGCCGAGCCGGCGCTGCGCTGACCAATCCGGCATAGGGGACAACGAGAGGCCGCGATGGAGCAACAGATGAACACCATCCTGCTGCTGTTGATATTCACCGGACTGGTGGCGATGCTGCTCGTGGTGTTCTTCATGCTCGACCGCCTGAACGACCTGCACCGGCAGGCCGGCCTGCCGGCCGGCGCGCAGAACTCCGCCGAGGCCTTCGGCGACCTGTCGGGCAAAAATCTGTGGGACGCGATGATCGGCATTCCCCAGCCCGGCTGGGATGCCGCGCGCATCGCTGCGCTGCGTCCGCGCTATGAGCTGGTGCTGCAGAAGCACCTCGAGCTGCTGTTCGAGGACGGCAGGCTCGACGGCCGCGAAGGATTTTCGATGCCGGTCAAGTGCGACCGCCGCGTGCCGACGCTGCGCGGCGAGATCGACTCGTGGATGCCGCACGAATTCGCGTCCGGCATCTACCGCAGCGGCCATGCGCTGGCCACCACCGACGAGGATGGCCATGACGCGATCCGGCGTCAGGTGGATGCGATCGGCAGCGCGATCTTCTCCGACACCGGGCTGCCGCCGCACCGGCTGTCGGCGCTGCTGATGCCGCAGGCCGGCGAGCCGGCCGGGGAAGAAGCGCCGGCCGACAGCCCGGAGACGGACGCCGTGGCGGGCCTGACGGCCACTGCCGCAGCAGGCGCGGCCGCGTATGCCGCCGCCAGCGAGCAGCAAGCCGATGAGGACGCAACCGATGTCGCCGTGGCCGCGCTGCCCGCGCCGGTCGAGGCCGAAGTGATCGAGCCGCTGTCGCTGCCTGCGGCCGAACCCGTCCCGGCGGCCGACGCATCGGGCGTGCGGTCCGACGCCGCGCCGGCGGGCTGAGTTCGCATTTTCATCAAGCCCCGGCAGCCGGTGATGCGGCGCTGCCGGCGCTGCCACGGTGTTACCGCCCGACGCAGGCTGCGCGGCATTTCAGTCGGCAACGCCCTCTTCTTCATTTTGCAGCTTCGGGTGCCATTGCCCGCGCGACTCGCTGACAACGATCTTCTGCTTGACCAGACGTTCGACGGTCTGCAGCCGTTCGACGGTCTTCGCGACGGGTTCGTTGCCTTCGGCATGCGCTGCATGAAGCAGGCGCACCAGCTTGTCCGCCCAGCGCGGCACCTTGCTGGTCTTTTCCCAGCGGGCGACCGATTGGCCGTCGATACCCATCAGCTTTCCCAGCGCGGG
>CAZTIF010000021.1:0-35361 GCA_964613635.1 uncultured Bifidobacterium sp.
TATGGGGTGTTCCGGTGCAGTTCGACAAGGCCCACGTGGAAGGCATCACGAAGCTGTCATCGACCGACATTCGCTATGCCGAGCAACTGGGCTATCGCATCAAGCTGCTGGGCATCACGCGCCGCGTGGCCGATGGCATCGAGTTGCGCGTGCACCCGACGCTGATACCGGCGAACCGTCTGATCGCCAACGTGGAGGGCGCGATGAATGCCGTGCTGGTGCAGGGAGATGCGGTGGGTGCGACGCTGTATTACGGCAAGGGCGCCGGCGCGGAGCCGACCGCATCGGCCGTGATTGCCGATCTGGTGGATGTGACTCGCCTCGCGACTGCCGACCCCGAGCATCGCGTGCCCTATCTCGCATTCCAGCCGAACCAGATGGCGGATACGCCAATCCTGCCGATGGCGGAGGTGACGACCAGTTATTACCTGCGTATCCGCGTCGCCGACAAGCCCGGCGTGCTGGCCGATGTGACGCGCATCCTCGCAGACGCGACGATCTCCATCGATGCGATGCTGCAGAAGGAAGCGGGCGAGGGCGAGACGCAGACGGACCTGATCATCCTGACCCACGAGACGAAGGAAAAGAATGTCGATGCGGCGATCGCATCGATCGAAGCTTTGTCGACGGTGTCGGGCAAGGTCAACCGGATCCGTCTGGAACAGCTCGGTTGACCCGGACAGGCGGGCGCAGGCAGGGCCTGCGCTCAGCCGATCTTGCTTGCCGTGCCTTTCAGCGAATCCGACACTTCCTTGATGATCGCCGAAAACACGCTGGCCGTGACCGTATAGCGCGCGATCTGGTATTGCAGCTTCAGCAGCTGCGCAGTCGTCACCTCACCGCCTTCCGGAATGGCGCCGAGCGCCTGGCGCAGCGACGTGTCTGCGGTTTCCATCGGGGTCTGGATGTTTTCATAGATCGCATTCAGCCCGGTGTTTCTCAAATCTGCCATGGTGTCCTCCCTTCATGACGAGCGGCGGGCTCGTCTTCGATCATCATCATCACCAGCATCGCACTCTGCGCTGCCTGGCTTGCTGCATTGATTGCCTTGAAATTGTCCGGCGACTGGAGCCTGTGGGATTGAGCCGTCAGGCGCTGCTGCAGTGATGCCAGTGCCGTGATGATTTCCTGTCTCAGTTTGCCGCTGGAGTCCGCGCGCAGGAAATCTTCCAGCGTCGCGACCATGTCATCGCTCAGTTCCATCGTTCACCTCGCAATCTTGAATCGCTCGCTGCCTTCGAAAATGACTTCCTGATCCCCCACCGTACTCAGCGTGTGGCCGTTTGCATCGCCGCCGCGGCCGATTCGCTGTCCGCTCTCTGTCACGATGAACGGCATGCTGCCACCGACCACCATTTGCACATCGACCGGGGGTTTGCGGTAGGTCACGATGATGGTCGCGCGTATGGGAAGCAGGCTCGCATAGTCGTTGCTGAAATTCGTGAGCAGCCTCTCCCATTGGCCGAGGTCCTGCTCACCGAGTCGGCCTCGAACGACAAATTCGGGGTGCCGTTCGAGCACCTGCAATTTGCCGCCCAGGCCGGATGCAATCATCCGGTCTTCCAGCAGGGCCGGCAGGTCCTCGGAGGTCATCAGCCTGCCCGTCACCGCGGCCATGCCGGGAATCTCGTTGCGCAGGCGTTCCGTGATCGATTCGCGCATCGCAGCGCCGCTGACGGTGCCCGCAAGTTCAGCCCGTCCATTCGTCACTGCCACGACGTTCACTTTCATTTTGCGGGGATCTGCCAGCCGTTCCGTCACCTTGCGGGCGGCACTGAGCAGTTCGCTGTCCACGTGAATCACGACGGCCGGCGTGGTGCCGAATTTTCGGATGGCAGTCATGATCCTGTCGCGCGATACCGGATCGCGTGCGTAGCCATTGACCCGCAGCGTGCCATCCGCCGCTTGCGTCACGCTGAATTGCTGTCCGGGAGCGACGCGAGCCAGAAGCTCTTGCAGTTCGAGCGTCGCGTCGGGGCTGCGGGCAGTATCTGCGCTTGCTTCCGCTTCCTCCGGTGCCGGTCGATCTTGCAGCATCCACGCCGTCATGCCGAAGGCGGCGATGCCGATCAAGACGACCAGTGCGACGGGGGCCGATATGGCCGTCCACGGGCGGCGGATTCTGGTGGCAGGCTGCTCGGATACCTGCCTTGTCGCCGATGCCTCGGATTCAGGCGGCGCGGTGTCAGGCTCGGGCGGAGGCGATGCAAGGCCGGCGATCGCAGCGACTTCCTCAGGGTCTGGCCATGTGGCGTCGACATGGTCGATGGTGATCCATACGCCGCCCAGTTCGATGGGCATGCCGAGCCTGAGCGTGAGCGTGCCCTGGAGTTCATTTCCCTGCGCATCGAATACATTGCCGTCGATAGGCGTGACCGACGGTGTCTCGCCATCGAAGTCAAGGCTGGCATGGCTTTCCTTCATGCGCGGTCCGGCCAGCATCACCTCGCACTCGTCGCCGGTACCCAGCAGATAGGTGCCCGGCGACAGCGGCAGGCGACTGCCGGCCTGCGGTCCATAGAGCACCCTGAGCTCAACCTGGGCTAACATGGCTTCGAGATGCGGTTCGATTTTCATGGCTTACCCGAATGACCTTTCAACCCGACCGGGATACAATCGCTTCGTTTTCCATAATCCGATCGCGCCATGCCGATATTCACCGAGAACCGCGGACAAGTCGTCATTCTTCGGCCACACGGACACATCGACAAATCGATGGCGGTGGAGTTTGAGGAACTGCTGGCTACCGCCATCGATGATGGGATGCATCATCTGGTGATCGACTTCTCCGATGTCGTCCACATTGGCAGTGATGGACTCAAGGTCATTCTTGGAAGCTTGAAGCGCTTGCAGGCCTGCGGCGGCAGGCTGGTCCAGGCTGCCGCAAGCGACGATGTGCGCGCGGTGCTGGATGTTGCCGGTTTCATGGCCTTGCTTGGCGAATTCGAGACCGCCGACATGGCAGTCGCTCATTTGCAGGCGGCCGGTGCCGGTCCGGCCGTCGCCAATTGATTGGTGCGAGCGCGTTCTCATAGCTCCACCCGTGCCAGCGGTTGTATGTTGACTTCGGACGTGAGCTCCTGATAGGAGAGCACCGGAAGCTCGTACAGATCCTGCTCGATCATCTTGCGCATGTAGCGACGAATATCCATCGATGTCAGCAGCACCGGCTTGTGCATCGATCGCGTGAGATCGCCCACGGTCTTCTTGATGTTTTCCAGCAGTTGCCGCGAGGTGGCGGGATCGAGGGCGAGATAGGATCCGCCGGAGGTCTGTCTGACGGCATTCCTGACCGTATCTTCGACGGCGGGCGCCAGCAGATAGGCTGGCAGCACATTCAATCCTGCCGAGTGTCGATAGCTGATGTGCCGCTTCAGCGCCACCCGTACATATTCAGTCAGCATGACTGAATCCTTTTCCTTCTGTCCCCACTCGATCAGCGCTTCCATCACCGAGCGGAGGTTGCGTATGGAAACGCCTTCACCCACCAGCCGCTGGAGGATTTCAGCGATTTTGTGAATCGGCATCACGCGCTGGATTTCCTTTGCAAGCTCGGGGAAGCGAGCTTCCATGTCCGTCAGAAGTGCGCGAGTCTCCTGTATGCCGATGAATTCGGCTGCATGTTTTTTCAGCACCAGCGCAATGTGGTACGAGAGCAATTGCGTCGGTTCGAGGAAGGCAATGCCCGCATTCGCGATCGGCCCTTTCAGGTCGGCGGACGCCCAGAGTGTCGGTATTCCGGGCAGGAAGCCCTTGTCCTGCTCGAAAGGAATGGCGAGGGCCGCGAGATTGTCCGGGTCCTCGCGTACAAGCAGGTATCGCGGCCGCATGCGACCTTGGGAAACGGGAATCTCGGAAACCAGGATCGCGTAGGCCTCCTCGGGTAGCTGGGCATTGAAGCGCAGCGTGATGCCGGGGAAGATGATCCCGAGGTCTTCGAACAGGGCGCGGCGTACGCTGACCAGTTCATCATTCAGCAGTTTTGATGAAAAGGCTTTCTCCAGACCCGGATTCATGTCCACCAATAACGGTACTGTCGGAGCGAAGGACTCCGCATCGCCGCCCGGCCGGTCGGCCTGTCCTTCACCGGAGCCCGCCGGTACGCTGGACAGCTTGCCGGTCTTCGGATCGACGACTTTGCGGTCCCCTTTGAAAAACGTGTAGCCGATCACGCCTGCTGCCGCCGACAAGACAAGGAAGGTGACGGTCGGCATGCCCGGAATGGCAGCGAAGCCCAGCATGATCGCCGAGCCGATCATGAAAGCCTTCGGCTGCGCCAGCAGTTGGGCGCCGATATCGCTGCCCACATTGGATCCGCTGCCATCGCTGCTGGTGACCCGAGTAACGATCATGCCGGCACAGATCGAGATGAACAGCGCAGGTATCTGGGCGATCAGGCCATCGCCAATGGTGAGGATAGAGTAGACCTTGACCGAGTCCGCCGCCGTCATTCCACGCTGCAGCACGCCGATCAGCACACCGCCGAGCAGGTTGACCGCGACAATGATCAAACCGGCGATGGCATCGCCTTTCACGAACTTCATCGCGCCATCCATGGCGCCGTACAACTGGCTTTCCTTGCCTACCAGATCGCGCCGGCGGCGCGCTTCTTCCATGTCGATGGTTCCGGCACGCAGGTCACCGTCAATCGACATCTGCTTGCCTGGCATCGCATCGAGCGAAAATCTTGCGGCAACTTCGGCCACACGCTCGGAGCCCTTCGTGATCACCACAAACTGAACGATAGTCAGGATCAGGAATACCACGAGGCCGACCACCAGGTTGCCGCCAACAACGAAGTTGCCGAACGTGTAGATGATATGGCCGGCATCGCCGTTCAGCAGGATCAAACGCGTCGTTGCAATGCCAATGGCCAGACGAAACAACGTCGTGACCAGCAATACCGACGGAAATGAAGAAAATGCGAGCGGGTTTGGCAGGTACATGGCGACCATCAGCAAGATCGCCGACAGGCACATGTTGGTTGCGATCAAGGCGTCAATCAGCCAGGTCGGCAACGGCAAGATCATCATGAAAATGATGCAGACAATCAGCGTTGCCAACACAAGGTCATTGCGCTTCACGGCTTTGTGAAGGAATGCCTGAATTTGCAGTGTGACCTTGTCCATGCGCTTGGCCCGGTTATCCGTCGGTCTGCCGATGGCGGATGAACATCCGCATCGCGCGCGCCGCTTCCAGTGGTTTGCCGATCAGTGAAAGCGCTTGTCCCCGCAGCAGCCAGGCAACGGCAGGATCAGCGGGGTTCGGAAAAACATGTTCAAGTACCGACAGTGCCCCGGACGGGTCACCCGACCGTATCAGCGCACAGGCATGCGACAACTTCAATTGCTGATCGTCATCGTTCATCGCGCTCAACGCATCGAAAACCATCGCAGCCCGCGCGGGCCTTCCATTCTGCAGAAGCAGCAATCCCAGCAACCGCAAGGTATCCGATGCTTCACCAGTGAAAGCCGAAGGTTCCGGTGCGACGGGCTGCGACGTCATCGTCACCCCTGGATGAGCGCACAGAAATACATATGGGCAAGCCGAGCCAGCTCGTCCTGATCATCGAGCAAGTTGGCCAGCTTTCCATAGCACCGCGACCGTTCAGGATCTGCTTTTGCCAGCGACCGCACACTCGAACGCAACGTGGACAAGCTTTGCCTGAACCGGGCTGGCTTGAGGAACGCCGTCGACGCAAATTCCGGGGTCAGTCTCTCCCAGATGAAATCCTCAAACGAAGAGAGTGGAAAAAGCTGCGCAAGCCTGGGCTGGGCAGCGGAGTCCGCAGGGTGCAAATCACCGTCAGGCGAATACACCGGTTGCGCCGCCGATCGACGCGCAATCAGGTTGATTCCGCTATCCGGGTGGAATGCAGGTAAAGAAGCGGACGGGATGCTGTGCATGGTGTGGGTCAAGGGTTCGGCCTGTCTGCGTGCGGAGCACGATTCATTAGAAAACCGGCACTCAAGCGGACTTTTTGTTGCTAAATCCATAAAAATGTTCCTAGGAAGCTGCATAACGACTAGGAACAAGGCCTTTTGCAAAGTTACCTAGCGTTCAACTGATGCAATTCTTGAAATTCCGGAAGGATGTGCATTGAACATTCCGCAGAGGTGGCGAAATGACTGAAGTCGTAACCCCGACGGCGTTGAGCGAGTGGCTGGAGAGCGACAATTCGGCCGATGTGCTGCATAACCTCGCCATCGTTAATGCCCGCTTATCTAACGTTTTGGCCGAAGTGTTGAATCTGCAGAAAGACATCGTGAAAGAAGTTTCTGACGTGATATCGAACATTTCCAAACTCGGGAATGAGATCAGACGGGTCAAGCTCGACGGCGTTGAAAACAACAGTCAGGGTCCGCTGGGAAGTACGAAGGCGGACTCTCTGCGCATTCTCAAGGCCCTGAAGGATCTGGGAATTCCCAATCTGGATGCGGATATCAATGCCGCCAGTTCCGGAACCGGCCCGTACATGGTCAAGAAAATCTGGATTGATTCAATCACGCCGTCGCTGCAAGGCGTCAGTGAAAGCGAAAGCAATCGCTCTCAGCAGGAGGGGCTGCGCTTGCAGACCTTTACCAGCCGCTACACGCAATTCGCAGAGCAGGCGTCCAGTGCTTTGCAGAAAAAAGCGCAGAACAACACGAACCTGGTCAGCAACCTCAGGATTGCAGGCTAGGCGGTCGGAAAGCGGGGATGCCAACTATGCAGCCAACATCGGGAGAGCAGCCAGCGGACATCTTTCAACAGGCAGAAAAGATCATTCAAGGCCTGAAAGATGGTGCGTCGTTCGGATCTGCGATCAATTTCAATGAGCGGATCGCCGAATCCCTCTACAGCCGCGGCTATGTCCAGTATTCGCAAGGGCGCTATGAGGACGCAGCCAAGACTTTCGGCTTCATCCTGTTCAATGATCCGTCAAACATCCGCGCGATGCGCGGGATGGCCAGCAGCCTGCAGATGCAAGGCAAGTATGAAGAAGCCTTGTTATTCCTTGGATATGCCGCAGTGGGTGACGACAGCAACGCGGATATCGCCCTGCAAGTCATTGAATGCTTGCTGCACCTCGGAAGAAAGAATGATGCGTCGAAACTGCTGGCAGACGTAGAGAAGGCACTCGAGAGCGATCCTTGTGATGAATACGTGCAGAACAAGGCCAAGGGTCTGCGCGCGTTGATGCAAATCGCGAAAGACAGCGAAAACCAGAGCCAAAGCGAAAGCTGATCATGGATATCTCATCACGGAACCAAACGCGACTGGACACGCCGGCAGTCAACCCCCAATCGCCTCCGGACAGCGCGCTGGAACAAACGAACCAGCGTCGGGTTGTGCAGGCCCGGACTACGCAGCCGTTCGAAATGGTTGGCGAATCTCCGCCAAGGGGGCCGGGGTTGCCTTCTGTCGCATGGAATCCTGCGCCGCGAATTCCGGGAATGATCCTTGAGCCGGACATCGCTCAGTTGATGACGGCAGACCAACTGGGGAAGTCTCAGGACGAGCAGTTGAAAACACTGTTGAGCAATCTTAAATCTGCGTCGGAAAACCTCGACGAAGTCAACAAGAAAAAAATGGACAAGCTTCATCAGCGCATGAACAAGGTGCTGGAGCAGATAAAAAAGCAGGAAGAGGCCAAGCTGGCCGGAGATATCACCTTTGGCCTGTCGATCGCAGCATCCATCCTGTCGGTGATCGGTGCTGCATTGCTGACCTTCGTTTCGCTGGGGGCTGCTGCACCAGCGCTGATCGGGGCGGTGATCGGAGCGACTACCACCATTATGGATGGCATCGATCGAGGCTTGCAGGCGGGAGGGGTCAAGTACGAATCCGGTCCGTTGAAGGGAAAACAGGCAACCGCGTCCTTGACCGGATTGGTCAGCGCCGCCTGGGAAGCCATCATGGTGTCCAGCCCGGCGTTCAACGCGCTTTCAAAAGAAGAACAGGGAAAAAGAATCTCGGGAATGCAGATTGCGGTGGCCGTCGGAATGTCTCTGTTTCTGCTTGGCGCAGGCATCGCCGCAGGTGTTGGCGGCGTGATGAAAGCGGCGTCGGATGGGATCAAGGTCGCCAGCACACTGTCGGCTACGATGGGGCGACTCGCGGCGAGCGTGGTTGGAAAAGGCGCCGAGATGGTGCAAGTCGCAACGGAACTGGCGAACAGCGTCGGCACGATGAGCACCGCTGTGATGGGGGTACAACTCGCGAACATCACATTTGAATCGAACGAACTGGACAATCAGCGACAGTTCTTTGAAGCGATGGCGGAAGCCGTACAGCGCCTGATCAGCTCCAATCAGGAGAGCCTGGAAAGCATTCAGGAATCCATCGCTGAATTTGTCCAGAATGTGTCCGAGTCGAACGAACAGTACTACGCCGTTTCAAAAAATATTACGGCCAATGCATGAAGAAAATTTTTGCAATGTTCTGTAGCCAAAGCGAAAAGGAGTGACAAATGGGCGGACATATGGAAGTCAGTGCTTCACTCCGCGATTCATTGGTGCAGATAGCTGCGGCTGCCCATGATAAAAGCCTGACACCCGAAGACAAGGCGAAAAAATTATCGGAGCTGGCCGGGCCGGCACTGATCATGCTTGAAAACATGATCGAGAATGTGGGCGGCACAAGGCGAGAGCTGCTCCAGGAATTAAGGGACATGATCGAGAGCGGAACCTGGGCTAAATTGCCCGATCCGCGTGACGTCAATCTGACGCTTGACAAGATCAATCGCATCTCGGCTGCCATCAGCGATGTGAAGGAAAAATTAATAGCAGATTCGAGCGAAATCTTCCGTGAATTGCTTGAAATTATGCGGGAGATAATGCTGGAAAATAAATTTTCACAAACCGTGCAACACCAGCGGGACATCGATGCAGCGAAGGCAACTGCGGATGCACGCAAATTGGCAAATGAAAAACAGCTTTCCGGCGAACTGGGCTCTTCAATTGCGGCGCTCGTTGCAGGCGGACTTTCCTTTGCGGGAAATATTGTAAGCGTCCGTTCAGCCTTCACCTCTGCAACAACCGCCAAGAATGCAACAAAACTAGCGGGCGGAATTAAAGACGGAAAACCGTCTCCCGGGAAAAGTCTGGACGCGCTTGAAAATACAGTAGAAAAAACAAAAGAAAAACTTTCTGACGTCAATTCAAAAATCGCCACGGCGAATGAAAGATTGAATGAACTTACAAAAATAAAAAAGCTTACCAAGTCCCAAAGGACGGAAAAATCTGCGCTGCAACAAGAATTAAAAAGCGGCGGAACACTTCAAACAGAAAAAGTCAAGGCAGAGAAAGAATTTGTACAAGCAAAATCAGATTACAAGACAAAATTTGATGAAGTCGAAAGCCTGAGAAAGTCTGCAGATACACATCTTGCCAAGGCAAATGCCTGGCAAGCCCTTGCCGGGAGTGTAAGCAGCATTACGAACGCGACCGGAGGAATATCAGCAGCGTCTTTTAAAAAGCAGGCTGCAGATGATCAGCTGATAGCGGATGCACAGAACGTAAATCGGGAAGTTGCCCAGAAAATGTTCTCGGCCTCTGCAGATTCAGCCAACTCCGCGCGAGAATCCTTGCGTTCAGCGATGAGCATGATTTCAGCGATCGAGCAGACGTTCTCTAGCATGAACTCTCTCCTCGCCAGGAACTCGGTATGAATTCACTTGCGGAGCCACCAGAGCCGACCGTTCCGATCACGCCGGAGGCGATGGCGCCGGTAGACGGCATACGCTTGTTGAAGGAAAAGCTCAGCAGGCTGCCTGCTTTTGAAAGATTTTCTGACGAGCAAATAGAAATAATCTACGGAATCGCGTATGCGATGTTCAACCAGGGAAAACTTGAGGCAGCGCATGGGCTCTTCGAAACACTGGTCATTTATCGACCTACGGATTCGAGAATCATGTTGGCTTATGGAGTTTGCTGCAAAAAAATGCTTCGATTCGACGCGGCGATTCCGGCGCTGATGGCCGCTTTCTTTTGCAATCCTGAAGATCTGACTCCGGCAATACACCTGTCGGAGTGCCTTGCCGTTGTTGGCAGACATGATGACTGCAAAAGGGTGCTGGATCCCTTGATAGACGTGGCACAGCTTGATGGAAAATTCGAGGCCATTCAGCGGCGCGCAAAAACGCTGCGCGAAATGCTGAACAATCATTAACGTCAGGAAGATGCTATGACTCATGCCAGGAAAGACGAAGCGGGTTCGGACCTGAAGCCCAGTGACATCCGTCTGCTTGCCGCAATTGGATTCGCTTCTGCACGGGCCGGCCTGGCTGAACAAAGCAGGACGATCTTTGAAGGTCTTGCATCTGCACGCCCGCACAGCGCATTTCCGTATATCGGGCTTGCCTTGGCAAACCTGTGCATTGGCGAGCCGGAGAATGCTGCCGCGATTCTGAGAAATCGCGGTCTTTCCAATTTGCCTGACGATGTAGAGCTGCGCATATGGCTCGCCCTTGCGTTGAAGTACGCAGGGCAGTCGGCACACGCAGCTGCAATATGCAAATCTCTGCAAGGAGAAGAGGCCGGACCTGAGCTGCTCGAAAAATTCAATCAAGCGTTGGCCGGGTTGGTCATCGTCGCGTCCGGCGACAGCCGCGCACAACAGCCGGCTTCAGCCCGCCTTGCAGCAGCCACAAGTTGAATCAATTCCGTTGGGTGTACCGGGAAGGCGTTGTTTCAGTTTACCTGGAGGGCTGAAAAATGAACGTTGCAGACTCCCTGGCGATGATGTCGGAGACGGCCGAGGCAACCGGAAAAAATGAGCTTCCCTACGCATCGCCTGCCGTCATGGAAGGCAGGGACCGACTTTCCAACCTGCTTTCCGAGAACGAACTTGCCCCGGTAACCGGTGCCGATCCCATGTTGTCTCTGCCGACTGTCGCAAAGCCGACTGGCGGCGCGATGGGGGAAATGCTGGTGGCAAAACTCGACGCAGTTGGCGCGGAATTCAAGGCCAATATGGTGCGAGCGCACGTCGAAATGGAAAAAGCGCCGGATCAGCTGTCCTTGCGCGATATTCTGAAACTGGAATATGAATTTGCCGTCATTACCTTGCAAATTGATGTTGTCGGCAAGGGTGTTCAGAAGGCAGTCCAGAATATGGACACACTGGTGAAAATGCAATGATGAAAACGCGATTCGTCTGCTGCCTGGTCGTGTTCCTTTTCGCTGCATTGTTCGGATGCGGCGGTCGGGTAGAGCTGTTGCGGGACATCTCCGAGGGCGAGGCCAATGAGGCGATTGCGGCTCTCGTAAACGCTGGCATATCGGCGTCGAAAGTGCCCGGAAAAGACGGGCTGGTCGGCCTGGATGTTGAACAATCGCAGGTCGCCCGAGCGATAGCAATTCTGGGGGCGGAAGGCCTTCCGCGCGAGCGATTTGCACGCATGGGGGATGTGTTTCGAAAGGAAGGGCTGATTTCTTCCCCGCTGGAAGAGCGGGCTCGTTATATCTGGGCGCTTTCGCAAGAGCTGTCCGCAACCCTTTCCCAGATCGATGGCGTTATCAAGGCTCGTGTGCATGTGGTATTGCCGGAAAAAACCGGCGGTGGCGAGCCCATGATGCCATCGTCTGCGGCGGTGTTCATCAAGCACAAACAGGGATCGAATCTCGACGACTCCATTCCTCAAATAAAGCGACTGGTTTCAAACAGCATTCCCGGATTGTCGGCCGACAAGGTCACCATCGTCACTTTGCCGGCTGTCCAAAATCTGGAAGCTGCATCGGAGCAAAACCAGCCGAAAGCCCGCAAGGCCACTTCCGAAGAAAAGTCAAAAGCGGTTGCATCAAATTCCGGGGAAAAGAAATCCTGGGTACGCCCCTTGCAGATCGCTTTTTTGCTGGTGCTTGCGGTTGTCGGAATTTTGCTCTGGCTTTACATCGTGAAAGCAAGAGGCCGGAGTTCCCCCGGATTGTCGCAGCCATCGTCAAACTGATTGCAATCAAATGGATGACAAGCAAGCCCTGTTTGCCTGCAAAAACGAATTGCGGCGCTTGATGTTTCAATTTAATTTTTTGCCGGCAGCCTATCTGCATCCGTCTTATCGGGAGAGTTTTTTTCCAGGTATGCCGGAAAGAATCTGGGAAGTCCCGAGGATTCTGGGAAAGCTGTCGTCGCTGATTCTTCGCAAGCTGGAATACCCTGAGCCAGTCTTGAAACCCGATCATTGGGGATGGCCTGTCGCCTTGCTGCCGCAGACCCGTCTGGTTCGACTGGCAAGCCTGATCGGCGCAATTTCATTCAGAGATCAGGTCCGATCCAGCCTGGCAAGAGATCACGTCATGTCATGGAAGCGCAAGCTGGGTATCGACGCCTACCAATTCGCGATGACCTCGGCCTCATTGCTGCCGTCGGTT
This sequence comes from uncultured Bifidobacterium sp., assembly GCA_964613635.1. GTDB lineage: Bacteria > Pseudomonadota > Gammaproteobacteria > Burkholderiales > Burkholderiaceae_D > Pernthalerella. Next base: position 12,354 of record CAZTIF010000021.1, read on the forward strand.
TGCGCCGACGACATGGGTTCAGGCGAAATTTCGCCCGAAGCGATCGGCTACAGCGTAATTTCCGCGTCAATTCAGACAATGCCGAATCCAATGCTTGAGAGGGTTCGGTTGAAATTGCCCCGTACATTTGAATCGCTGGAATTTGATCCGCTGAAGGCGCGCAGAATCCTGACATCGGTCCTTGATATTTCGGAGGGAAAATGGTCTTCATCGCACGCAGCGACATATTGAGTCGTGTGGAAGTGGCTGACAAAGTCATAAAAGGAAGAGATTTCTGGGCATTCAGTCGAGCGAAAAAGGCGTTAATGGACGCCAACGACGAAAAAGACCGGATCGTAGGTGCCGCATGTACAGCGTATGAGGACGAGAAGAAAAGAGGCTACCGTGAGGGCGTGGAACTGGCAAAGCTTGAGCAAAGCGCCAACATGATCGCAATCGTGAGCCAGACCCTTGATTATTTTTCCAAAGTCGAAGCTCAAATGGTGGAGCTGGTGATGGAAGCGGTTCAGAAAATTGCCTCTGATTTCAGTGATCGAGAAAAGGTAATCAAGGTCGTGCGCAATTCGCTGACTCTGGTAAGAAACCAGAAGTACATAACAGTCGTGGTTCACCCTTCGCAAAGTGAAGGAGTGATCGAAGGAATCAGGATCATCAGATCCGGCTTTCCGGCAATAGAAAACATCGACGTTGTAACAGATCCAAAATTGGATACGGATGCGTGCGTCATCGAGTCGGACGTGGGGCGGGTCGAGGCAAGCATGACCGGGCAAATAAGGGCGCTACGCTCTACATTTGAAAAGGTGTTCGGCACTCCAGCAGAAACTGCAAATGAGAACGCAAGCCCTGTCCTCATGGCCGAGCATGAATAGACTGCTTGCGAATTTTCGACGATCGATTTTAAACCGCAACTTTGGAATCAATATTTATGTTCAGAAACAAGTTCATCGAAGTTTCGGAGGGAATTTTCCGCGAGCTTGGCTTTCCGCCGCCAACCATGCTCCACGAAGAAAGTTTGCCTTTGGTTATGGAGTTGGAAATCGAAAATCGGGCATTTGAGTTGATTCATTCACCCACCGAAACCCCCGAGAAGGTTTTGGTTGTGTGCAAGCTCGGGCCAATTCCGGATGCCGATAAACTGCGAGGGATGCAGGAGTTGCTTAAAGAAAATCTATCGCAAATGCGAACATTTGGTGAGTGGTATGGATTTAATCCTGGAAAAAACGAAGTTCATCTGATGTGTCATCTGGATTTGGATGAAGTAACTGCGCCCGACATTCTTTCGCACATGAAACGCATGACTGCGGGCTCAAACGACTGGCAAAGCCGTTTTTTCGATTTTTCCGCGACCGGAAACCTTGTTGTTTCAGAAGTCCCGACATCCTTCCTGGCTTGACTTGAGGTTCTTGTAGTGAATGCCCTTGACGCTGAATCGTTCCGCAAAAAATTCCTGTCAATCGTGGATGAGCTGCGCGCTGCGCTCGGTTATCCTGCCCGGGATACGGAGCCGGAGCCCGGTGATGAATTGGCGATGGAAATGATGTACGGGAATTTTGATTTTTCTGTGGTTCATTCGCAAAGATTCAGGCCGGAAAAAATCTTGATCGAATGTGAATTCGGCGAAGTACCGGAGAGCCGGAAGATGGCACTGATCGAGCGGCTTTTGCAAATGAATGTCGCGTTGGCCGAACACGATGGATCCGTCTTTTGCCTGGATCCCGATGGTGCAAAATTGATCTATGTACTGCCCATGTATCTGATGAAATTGAGCGGCAATGGGCTTCTTTCAAAAATGACCGAGATTGTCTGGCACGGGCGTCGCTGGGTTGAGACGAGATATCTCGCGGAAGATCGCAAGGAGCCGAATGAGATCTTGAATCCGGTCTTTCTGGCATGAATTGCACAAAAATTTAAATTCGCCGGATATATTGATGCGATCTGTCTGGCGAGGTTTGGACGCAACTTCGAAAAAAACATTCGCACGCGCAAAGTTGAATTGAATGATTTTTTGATTCGGTTGCGCTTCTTAAATGTGAGTTTCTGCCATGCCTTTAAGCAGCTTGATGCACTCGTTGATGGCTGATAGAGACACCGATCGATGGGGAATCCTGGCAGCAATAAAAATGCTTTTCCTGCTCGCGGCAGCTTGCAATGGCCAGGTGTGAGTATTTCTGTAATCGGCAAGTTGAAGAACCGACCTCATTCTCGCATTGTGAATGTACGAGATCGGTTTGGCGATGTAAATGACCAGTTCCGGCAAGGGTAGCTCTGGCGCATTGATCATTCCAATGGACGATCCGTCCTCCAGATCCAATTGCAACTTGTCGTCGGAACTGAGTTCAAGGCCGATTATTCCGATTTGCTGTCCGAATTCGCCAATTGATCTTCTGATCCAATCCATTTGACCTTACTCTCCTGTTGATCCCCCGGTGTGCTCCTGCTCTGATCGCATTTCCTCCCTTTCAATTGCGGCATCGAGCGCTTCCTGAAGTGAATCAAGCAGAGCCGATCTGGCAGAGTCTGATTCAAAAACTTTCAATGGAATCTCCCGAATGATCTGCATTAAACCTGTAAGAAAAAATATCAAAGGCTTTCCGTCGGGTACTCCGAAATCCTTTGCCAATCTTTCGAACTGAGAGGAAGGAACCCACCCGGACGAAATGATTTTTAGCAGTGCAATGAGCAGTTTCTGAACATTTAATCTCTTTTCAGGCAGCTGAGATGCCATACATTCTTCCTAACGACGAGACAAAAATGCCAATGCGTTCGATCATGGCTTTCAGAATATTCATGTGCTGAATTTCAGAAAGAATCGCATGTAGTTTTTCCTTGTCCACCGATCGCTGGTCGTCGCCGAGGCTCAATTCGTGGGAAAGGGTTTTTTCGATAACCGGGATAATGGTATTGATCAATTCGTTTTCGGAATGGCGTGCAACAAGGAGTTCCATGGTTGCCGCAAAACCGCTGACGTTTCCGTGAACAAGTTGATCATAGCTCTCGGCAAGATCCAGGCTGGCAAGGTCACCGGCTTTTTCGAGCAAGTTCCGGAGCGCTGAAAGATGCGTTCCATGTTGCCGATGAATTTCATTGATCTCGTCCTTTAAACTTTCGCTGATTTGCCTTTTCAGATTTTCATCGATTTGCGGGAGCTGTTGCATGTTCCGCAATTCTTCGCGCAAGCTTTTGGAGTCGAAACACGCAGTTCCAAACTTTTTTGCTGTTTCCTTTTCGTCTTCGGGGAGGCCTCTGAAATCTGCGAGCAAAGCGTGCATCTGCTTTTCATCGCCGGCTGCGTCCTGTAACTGTTTTGCAAGCGTCTCAAGGTCTGGAGTTTTTTGACTCAGCGGTGACAGCCAGCCGATGAAATCATTATCGCTGCCGCGTAGCGCGGCATCGAGCCGATGCAAGGCAATTGCAAATTCTGCGACTTCCTTTTGGGAATTGCCTTTCGGTGAAATTGGTGCTCCGTTGATCAATTGTCGGAGCAGATTTTGAGTCAGTTCGGCTGCATTTTTATTGTTTCCGAGAGCCTTCAGATACTGCCTGATCATTCTGTCGTTGAATTCCGGCGGCCTGTCTGAAGCCTCCAGTTTCATCTGCTTCAGCAGGATTTGTTGCCGCGGAGCATCCAGTCCGAAGTTCTGCCGGTGGAAATTCATCTGTATCTGCTCGTCGACATCGTCTTCGACTCTACGCAGCGCAAGCTTCATTCCATCAAGCGTCCCGGTCTGGCTTTTCCCGGAGCTCGTCTCCAGACGGGCTCCGGGCAGGGATGAACGAGTGATTCGAATGCTTTGATCAGACATTTTTTTGACCAGTGGAATTGGTGTTTGGCGCTACGTCGTTGGTTACCTTGAGAAATTCGTTGTTCCAGCAACACTTTAGATGTCGGAACAATGATATTTCAAAAGTTACTTACGTTTAACAGTGAATTTCCTCTTTCTGGGCAAAGTTAATCATGGATGATGACAAGATATTCGAATCTGCTTCCCGTGCCGTCCTGAACGCAAAACAGGTCATAGCAAAGGCAGAAGCTGCGTTGCTACGTGCTTCCCAATTCGAACGTGAAAATGGCTTGTCAAAGGAAGCGATCGAAAAATTCCTGACCAAACATCTCAGTGCGACGCAGCGCCGCGAACTTGATGCCTATGTCGAGGAAAAAATTAGGGAAACGCATGAAGCGGCCGAAAAGGCCGTCAGCGAACATAAAAAAAGCCTGGTTGCATTTCGCCCAAGTCGGATAAAGATGCACATCTAAAGAGGGTCTTCATATGGCCGATCCCATTTCAAGCAGTGCCATCAGCCGTGTTTCAGTCGTGGCAAGTGCGGACGAGGCCATCAGCCTGACTCGCGCGACCGAAATTTTTCAGGCTGACACCCTGATTTCTGCGGCCGTTCTCGGGCTGCAAACAGCTAAACCGGTACTGGATCGTTTCGTTCATCTCTCGCAGGTGGCTTCGATCATATCGAAACGTTCGGCAGGAAGCTTTACTCCGATCTCCGTGGCCAATCTGCTCGCTACGCCGAAAAACAGTACGGCATTGCGTGAGTTTTTCAATGCAGATGGTCCGGTCCTTGGCAGCAATCTGGACGAGGCAAATGCCAATTTCGCGTCCCTTCAGGGGGCTGGTATTGAAATCGTTGCCCCGGTTCAGATTCCGGTACTGGTGGAAATCGTTCGAGGAGACGAGAAGACTTCGACAACGGCGATTGCGTGGCTTACTCCGGATCACGTCTCTTCGCTCTCGGCTTTTCCCAAGTCAGGTAGTTCGCCGTACCCGGGTAGTGAGGAACGTATCTGGGAGCTGAAGGATTCAAAAGGGAAGGTAGTGCAGACCACGCGCTACACGATTTTCGAAGATTATGCCAATCGACGGCCGCAGCTCTCGTCGTTGGCTGATGGTTTGGCGCTGCTCACGGAAATGGTGAACGACGTATCGGAACAACTATCACTCGAACTGAAATTTGCACAACGCGCGTCTGTCGAGGCCAATCGAACGCTGGAATCCGCGGAGGCGTTCAAGAAAGACCAGGATGCATTGATCCAGAATATCGACGCAACAAACACCGAATTGGTCGATGCTTCTCTGCGGATAATGCAACTATTGCACCGGGAACGTCAGCTTTTAATCATTCGGCAAGACGCAAATGATAAAGAAGCGGCGACTCTGTCGCGCCTTGGGTCCGAGGCAAGGATTACTTCGATTTCACCGCTGGACCACTTGGCTTCGATGCTGTCCGGAGATGAAAGAAAATTTGACATTCATTCCGCCGGCATGGAAGAGATTGCGGACAAAGATCGAAAACCGTCAACGGATATCGGTCTTGAAGTTGATTTCCTGAAGATGGAGAGCCGTTCAGAAGACGCAGAGAAAGACGACCGTCCGGAAGATTCGAAAATCAAATCGCATCCCCGTGACAGCATGAAAAACAATCCTGCAGGTTCTGCCGACTCCGGCAATCAGGCTCAGTAGGTTTTTCGCGGAGGATTTTCACCATGGCGACGTTTGAAATCATCACGGATTATGAAAATGATATTGCCTGGAATCTTTCCGACAGAAACGGAACGGTGCTTCATGCGACTGCGGTCGGCGAACTGGCGCAAATAGGCTCCCGACTTGGCCAAAATCTCGATGAGCAAACAGAAGTATTACGAGACATGGTCGATTCAATCGGTGAGTTGCGCGACAATTCGGCCAAATTCACGCCGGCAAGTTTCCCGGCAATGCAAATAGTTTCCGGCAAAATCACTTTGCCTGCGGATCAGGATATTACTGCACTGGTTACCGCGGGCATCAATATTTATTCTTCAGCAACGAGCGTTGCTGATATCGACCGGCTCGTTTCTCTTGAACGGTGGATGGATCAGGCATTTGGCGCGACGACCTCTCCTGCAATGAAGGTGACCTACCAATTGCCGGGAGAAACGACGGACAGATGGCTCGTGGTCAAGGATGCTGTTCCCATACCGACTCTGCCGCCCGGAGCAGTTCCGCGGACCCCGACGGGCAGCGTCCAGCTCAACAAGCCTTTTGCGACGGAAGGCCAGACTGGAACATTCATGATGGTCACAAACGGCAGCGGTCAAACCGTGCAGGTGACCCTCAAGAGCATGGATGAGGTTTTTTCGAAGGTGTCTTCCCTGAAGGAATATCAGGATTACATAGAAAGCCTTGCTCTCAGTCGTTCTCGGTCTGCCATTTCGATTTTGAGTGCCGACAAGATTACCGGCTATGAACTTGACACGATCGAATGGAAGAAGTCCGGCGATGCAAATTTCAGCTATGCCAAGCTACCGGTTGTGTCGATTCAGGCGTCCGATCTGGCCGGAACGGTTGCACCGGCCGGGACGATTCTGGTAACGGAAGCAAAGGATTACTACTACGTTGTTTCGGCAAAAACTGCTTCGGCGAATGCAGTGACACAAAAGGTTGTGGTCGGCAATTCTTATCTGATTGCTCCGAGCGATACCAGCCTTTCTTTGATTCGCGGTCGCTACGGCGATGAAATCACCATTGCCACGCAGATCAGCGCGAATCAGGGCCTTTTTGTCAATGAACTGATGCAAAAACATACGACGCATTTCGAAGCGGCTTCGAATGTTTTGAAGGCGTTCATTGACCTGATGAACCGCATTTCAAATCAGGTTTGATGCAGCGGTCGCTGTGACCTCCGGATGATGAGACACCACCATTTCAGCTACATCACCGACATGCTTCAGTCGGCGATACCGAGAACGTCCATAGCGCGTGTTTGCGGAAGAGTCATCCAAGTCAAGGGAACGATCATCCGAGCAGTGGTTCCGTCGGTGAAAATCGGTGAAATCTGCTTGCTTCATACGCCCGGCGACGCAGCCGACATGAAAGCCGAGGTGGTTGGATTTTCCGAGGGGTCTGCATTGTTGATGCCGCTCGGCGACATGCAAGGAATATCGTCCGAAACTGAAGTCATTCCTACCGGCCATGTGCATATGGTCCCGGTCGGTAATGGTCTGTTGGGGCGGGTACTTGACGGCATGGGTGATCCGCTTGATTACGCAACCCATGGTCCGCTGCGCGTAAGTCGCTATTACCCGGTTCTCACCGGGGCGCCCGACCCGCTCAAACGCAGAATCATTCAATCTGTTTTGCCATTGGGCGTCCGTGCGCTGGATGGATTGCTGACTTGCGGAGAAGGGCAGCGTCTGGGGGTGTTTGCCGCTGCGGGTGGAGGCAAATCGACATTGATGGGGATGCTCGTCAAAGGTGCTGCAGTCGATGTGACGGTTGTTGCATTGATCGGGGAGCGCGGTCGTGAGGTTCGCGAATTCCTCGAAAATGAATTGGGCGAGGAGGGACGACGGCGAACCGTCATTGTTTGCGCGACGTCCGACAAGTCCTCGATGGAGCGGTCGAAGGCAGCCTATGTCGCCACGGCGATTGCGGAATATTTTCGCGATCAGGGAAAACGTGTGCTGTTCCTGATGGATTCAGTGACGAGGTTCGCCCGGGCGCAGCGCGAGATAGGACTCGCTGCCGGCGAACCGCCAACAAGACGAGGATTTCCGCCGAGTGTCTTTGCAACGCTCCCTCGCCTGATGGAGCGCGTTGGGATGGGTCACAAGGGATCCATTACTGCACTGTATACGGTCCTGGTCGAAGGCGACGATATGACCGAACCCATCGCGGACGAAACGCGTTCAATTCTTGACGGCCACATTATTCTTTCACGCAAACTCGCTGCTGCAAATCATTACCCGGCGATCGATGTCCTCGCTTCGGTTTCAAGAGTAATGAGCATGGTTGCTTCGCCCGAGCACAAGGCATCGGCGGCACGCTTGCGTGAACTGATGGCCAAATATCAGGAAGTGGAGTTGCTGGTCAAGATCGGAGAATACAAGCGCGGCGCCGATTCCCTGGCGGATCAGGCAATCGAACGAATCGATCGCATCAGAGCCTTTCTGCGGCAGCAAACTGATGAACAGGTCAGTTTCGATCAAATGTTGGACCAGCTGAACGCTGCAATTGCATGAGTTCGTTCGGTTGACAGTCTGCAAATTTCTGACTTTTACACTCCCTCCGACTTGCTTTCCTGATGCTCTTGCTTGGGCAGGAACTCTCATTTGGAATGTGTGACATAACAACAAGATGTATGTTTTTGGCAACTAATTGGGTGGCGGAAAAGGTCGTTTAATCAGAAAACACCGTTAAAAAGCGCGATTTTCATGGACGTTCTCAATGACTTGCTGCGGATAAAAATCTTTCGCGAGCAGAAGGCTGAGCGCACTCTTGCTTTGGCCAAGCAGCAGCTCAGGTTGGCGGAGTGCGGCGTACACGATGCAAAAGCGACGCTTAAAGATTTTCGCGTAGAGAGTGCCCGCCGAGAGGCCGAGCTGTATGCCGAGCTGTGCACGCGTGTCGTGCTGATTCGCGAAATCGATAGCGTTCAAATCGACGTGCAGTTAATGCGTGAACACGAAGAGGAACTGCTCCAGGATCTGGCAAAGGCAGAAGCAGTTCGCGACGAGGCAGCGGAAAAGGAAAGAGAGGCTCGCGAACAGCACGCATTGGCCGTGCGCATGCGCGAAAAATTCAGTGAAATCGCCAAAGCGGTCGAGGACGAGAGACAGTTTGAGTTATCCATGTTGGAAGAACTCGAAATCGAAGAGGCCGCAGAAGTCAGATTTCAGCTCTTCCGGCAGGACGAAGAGCATTCCAGCGATTCGCCAGGGACGCAGACATGAGCGGCAAACGTCTACAGACTGATCTGGGCCCCATATCCCTGGCACTGTTCGACGTTGATTCGGGGAAAATCGATCTCCTGCCTGCTGCAAATCCCAAGGATGTGTTGCGGCTGCATGGCCTGATGAATACAAGCAATCGCGCCGCTCAAGAAGATGGTAGCCACGATGTACTGGAAGCCGAGGGCAGCCTAAGCTCCAGCACGATTGAGGAAAATTCGGGTGAAGCATTCAAGAAATTGGCAGATGCCTTGTTCCAGCTTCATCCGCGGATAGAAAAAAATTCTGGTTCTTCGATCGCTGCAACCTTTGTGCTGCCATTTTTCGGAAATGTACTCATCGTTGCCCAGGCAGACGAGGAAAAAATCGCTTTCGACCTGGTGGTAAGCGAACGTTCCGCATGCGAATGGCTGCAGAAGGAATTGGAGTCACTGACGCGGATCCTTCGCGCCAGGCTTGGGAAGCCTGTAACCATCAGTATTCATGGTGGCATTGAATCGACCGATCTACGTAACTTCGTTCGCATTCCTGCCCGGGATTCCCGATGAGCCTGCCGATCGCGATCCGTAAATTGGATTCTGAGCAAATCGGGCATTTGCGGCAGATTGCGCGACGACGAGAGCCGGTTTTCTTTCAATGGCTCGGGCGCGAATGGAGCTTCCGGGTGTCAGCGCTGACGAGTGAAAGGCAAGGCTTGTCGGAGTTGCGACTGGATTGGGGGGGAGCACACGCCAGGTTTCGTTGCGACGAGTCCTTCATTTCGCAAATTGCGCAGGCTTCCCTGGGAATCGAGGACGAGCATGTTCTGCAAGACGAATGGCGGATGTTCATCATTGAAGCCGCATTTGCCGACCTGGCCGGATTGGTTGAGCGTCATACACGAAAGCGTTTCGTCCTGAATGCGCAGCCTGGGCAGGCAGAGCCGGCGGAATGGAAAAAATTTCTGTTGGAGCTTGATACTGGTGATCATGTGTCGCGGGCAGAAATCTGGCTGGATCAGCTTGGCGTCGGATTTTTATCGAATGCACTTCTGGAAATTCCCACCGAATCGGCAAATTTTCGGGCGTGGTTTGACTTGCCGATCCGAGTGCGATTTCTCATCGGCGAAACCCGACTCGCTTGGTCAGTGTTCAAAGATCTGGCTCGCCGAGATGTCATCCTGGTTGAAGATTGCCGGCTCGGCGATCAGTTCCGAGAGTTATCCGTCGAGATCGGCGGAAAGCTCTTCGCAACCGGGGAATTCGCCGGAAGAAAAATCACGATAGTTGATGATCTGGAGAAGAGCATGGATGAACTCGATGATAGTGATCTGGATCGGCAGGACGCTTATGGTGAACTCTCGATAAGGCTCAGCTTCGATCTCGGAGAACGATCCCTGCCTTTGTCGGAGCTGATGAGCATCGGCCCGGGTCATGTTTTCGAACTGGGGAGGGAAGTCAGGCGCGCGGTTTTTGTGCGGGCCAACGGCAAGCTGATCGGTGAAGGCGAACTTGTCGATGTGGACGGGCAGATTGGAGTGGCGCTTCTGAGCATCGCTCTTCCGGACGCATCAGGGCGGTAACGCAGGGTCGAGGGAGCCAAACATGCGCACGATTGATCCGGTTGCATTGGCATTCGCGCTGGGCTTGCTCGCATTGCTCCCGCTCATTCTGGTTACCACCACTTCTTTTCTGAAAATCGCCATTGTGCTGTCGTTGGTTCGGAACGCACTCGGAGTGCAGCAGGCACCCCCGAACATGGCAATTTACGCATTGGCCGTCTTGCTGAGCATGTATGTGATGGCACCGGTCGGATACAAAATCGCCGACATCATCTCCCTTGAAAAAGATCCAACCATGTCGGTGCGAACGATGCTGGATGTCGGAAAGAAGAGCGCCGAGCCATTAAAGGAATTCCTGGTTCGAAACAGCAAGCCCGAGCAAAGACAGTTTTTCTTCTCGACGGCAAAGAAGCTCTGGCCGAAGGAAGTCGTTGAAGATGCGACCGAGGCCGACTTGCTGATCGTGTCGCCGGCATTTGTCGTCTCCGAACTGACTTCGGCATTCGAAATCGGATTTTTGCTGTTTCTTCCGTTCGTTGTCATCGATCTGGTCATTTCGAACATCCTGATGGCGATGGGGATGATGATGGTTTCTCCAGTCACCATTTCGTTGCCGCTGAAGCTTTTTCTTTTCGTGATGGTCGATGGATGGTCCCGGCTCGTACACGGCCTGACGATGACTTATCTGTGAGGAGCTCATGCAGACCACAGACGTGGTGAGTCATGTAATACAAGCGCTCCTGCTGACGCTTTGGCTGTCGCTGCCGCCTATTGTTGTCGCATCCGTGGTGGGAATACTGTTCAGCCTGATCCAGGCGCTTACCCAGATCCAGGAACAGACTTTGTCGTTCGGCGTGAAGCTGGTCGCCGTTGGAATCACGCTGTACCTGACCGCGCGCTGGGTCGGCGGCGAGATCTTCAACTACACCGTGATGCTGTTCGATAAGTTTCCGATGGTGGTGCATTGAGATGGACTACGGACTTGTCTATCACCCGTCAGCATGGATGACTGCCATGTTTTATTCGCTGCCGCGGATGCTGGCGATGTTTTCGGTGCTGCCGATGCTGAACAAGCAGGCATTGCCGGGCGTGTTGCGAATGGGGGTGGCATCCGCATTCGCTGTTTTCATTGTTCCTTCCCTGGTTGAAGGGTCGATGAACTTTTCGCGTAGCGGAGGCAGCGCGATGGTCCTTGTCACCAAAGAGGCCATTGTAGGATTTTTACTCGGATTCCTGATTGCGATTCCGCTGTGGGTGCTTGATATCATGGGTGCCTACATTGACAACCAGCGAGGTGCGAGTATTGCGGCGACCATAAGCCCGCTTACCGGGCACGATACATCGCCGCTCGGCGAACTGTTCAGTCAGGCGGGAGTGGTCGTTCTGCTGATTTCCGGCGGCCTCCTCATTGTTCTTGAGCTGGTATATGCGAGCTATCTGCTTTGGCCAGTCTTTGAGATGCTGCCTCGCTTCAGCGATGAGACGCCATTGGTGATACTTGGCCAGCTCGACAGGATGATGTGGCTGGCAGTGATCCTGAGTGCGCCCGTGATTTTCTCGATGTTTCTTGCAGAAGTCGGTCTGGGAATCGTCAGCCGTTTCGTTCCGCAACTGCAGGTTTTCTTCCTGGCGATGCCGGTAAAAAGCGCGATTGCCATGTTCGTGCTCGCTGTGTATGCCGCTGCTCTTTTTTCGTATTTCAGCGACGAGTACATCGATGTTGTGCCCCGTTTGATCAACGTGTTTTCTTCACTGTTCCAGGGGGGATGACATGAGTGGCGAGAAGACCGAACAGCCCACAGAGCACAAGATTCGAAAATCTCGTGAGGAAGGGCAGGTTGCAAAAAGCAAGGACTTCACCCAGGCCTTGCTCGTTGGCGCTCTTTTCGGCTACTTCCTGGCGAACTCGAGCGATATCTTCCGGCGGTTTATAGGAATCATCGTTTTTCCCGCGCAGTTGTATGGCATGGATTTCCAGGATGCCGTTCGCATGGAAATCGATCACTTCCTGCTCGAATTCGCGATCATTCTCGGCCCGTTCATATTGATAGTGATTGTCGTTGCAATTTTCGGCGAAATGATCCAGACCGGTGTGCTGTTCGCCGTCAAAGCCCTTGTTCCAAAAGGCGACCGAATCAATCCGGCGGCCAATGTGAAAAACATCTTCTCGATGAAAAATTTTGTCGAGTTCCTGAAGTCGATATTGAAAGTCTGCTTCCTGAGCATCCTGATCACGATGGTGATTCGCGATTCGCTGAACATGCTGATCCTGCTCCCCTCGAAAGGGCTGGCCAGTGCGGGGGTGGCGATCGCGGACATGCTGAAGACCCTGGTGATTTACTCGTTTCTGGCCTTCGGCGCAATTGCCCTCGCTGATTTGATTTTTCAGCGCTACAACCATCGAAAGCAACTGATGATGTCGATGGATGAGATCAAGCAGGAGTACAAACAGCTCGAGGGCGATCCGCACATGAAGGGACACCGCAAGCAGGTGGCGAAAGAGTTGGCGATGGGCGAGATGTCGCTGAAAACCAGAAAGTCATCGGTGGTGGTGACCAACCCGACGCACCTGGCGGTTGCCTTGTTTTACCAGCAGGATGTGACGCCGTTGCCCGTGGTGATGGTAAAGGGAAGAGATCAGGCGGCGTATCAGATGGTAAGCGTCGCCCGTCAGTTTGGAATTCCGGTGATGCAGAACGTGTGGCTTGCGCGCGCGCTGACGGAGTCTGCGCAGGTCGATCAATACATTCCCTCGGATTTGATCGAGCCGATTGCCGAGCTGCTGATTGCATTGCGAAGGATCGCTGATGATTCCGCCGAAGGAGCAGGCTGATGGTGGCGAGGATACATGTCGGGTTGTCCGGATTTCTCGACAGGCGCGGCCTGACCGAAACCAGTGAGCGTCTCGACGGTGCCATTGTGATTAACGGTGATCGTACCCATCGCATTTACTGCCGACCGGCTCCCCATGGTGCGCTGGTGTTTGAGAGCCGGCTGATTCAATTGCCTGAAATTCCTGCCGATGCTGATGACGTCATACAGCGCTGCCTGCTTGCCTCATGGCTGCGCATCGGCACCCACGCTGATGTTCCCGTGATTTCCGAAGACGGAGTCCACGTTCTGCTTCAGCAGTGTTTGCCATCCGATGCGACGGTGGATGAAGTCGAGCTGTCGCTCGAGCGATTTGTCAATTCTGTAGCGGACTGGCGCCGCGTACTTCGAATTCTTTGAGCCGGGAGGCATCGATGAAATGGCACTTGATGCTCAATGCGTTATGCCTTGGAGCGTGCATCATTGCTGCCCCGGTGATTGCTGCACCGGTGCCGTGGCCCGAGGCGAGTTTTACCTATATCGCCAAACAGCAGGTTCTTGTTGAAACCCTGCGCTCGTTTTCGCGCAATTTCGGCATCGAATTAAGGGCCTCGGCCGCAGTGGAAGGCCGGGAGGACAAGGTCAGCGGAAAATTCACCATGAGCAGCCCGTCCGAGTTTTTGAACCAGCTCTCGTCGGCTTATGGATTGCAATGGTTTTACCATGGTGGAGTCTTGTATGTCAGCCGCAATTTCGAGACGGCCACCCGCTCGGTTTCTCCCAATGGGGTGAGCCTGCCGGAATTTCGCAAGGCCCTGATCGACCTTGGGGTGGTTGAACCCAAATTCGGCTGGGGCGAACTTCCGGATCGCGGCGTTGCAATGATTTCCGGGCCACCGGCCTATGTCGATCTTGTCGCCTGGGCAGTCGCGACCCTGCCGTTGCCGCAGCCGCAGCAGCAGATCAAGGTATTTCGGTTGACTCATGCACAGGTGAACGATCGCGTTATTTCATACCGCGATCAGCAGATAACGACTGCCGGGGTGGCGACCATCTTGCGCAATCTGATCACGGGACAGGGCGGGGCAGGCGGGACCAATTTGACCAATCTCCAGCAGCTGTCGATGATTGCAGCGCCGCTGCGGCAAGCTCCGGCGCTGGCGGAAAGTGCCGATGGTCGCGAACCGCCGCCTCCATCGTCTGGCGGGCCTGGTGCTGCACCCAACGCAAGCCAGCGGCAAGGCCTGCCCTTGCGTCCGGTGATTCAGGCCGATTCCCGATTGAATGCGGTCATTGTCAAGGATATTCCGCAGCACATGCTCATCTATGAAGAGCTTATCAAGCTGCTCGATGTGCCGACCAGACTGATCGAGATCGAGGCTGTGATTGTCGATGTCAATTCCAGCAATGTCGCCGATCTGGGCATTGATTGGGGTGCCCGCGCAGGTAATGTCGCCGGTGGATTCGGCAGGCCCAACCTGCCACCGGATGATGTGACTGGTACGATCGTGTTCGGCAAAAACGTCAATCCCACGACGGTGATCCCCAATGCCGGAAACTTCCTGATGACCCGCATACGGATGCTGGAAGGGAGGGGAAGCGCACGGGTGGTGTCGCGTCCATCGGTACTCACGGTCGACAACCTTGGTGCTCTGATCGACCTCTCGGAAACTTTCTATGTGCAGTCTGTCGGTGAGCGCGTCGCGAATGTCGTGCCCATTTCGGTTGGTACTACGCTGAAGGTTACGCCCCACATTGTCGAGGTCGCTGGCGGTGTGGCCGTGCATTTGATCGTAGACATCGAGGACGGATCAATTCAGGACACCAATACGCAGGCATTGCCGCGTGTGCGCCGCAGCACCATAGGAACCCAGGCTGTGATGAACGAGAGGGAGAGTCTGCTGATCGGCGGATTCAATTCGGAGTCTGACATCCGCCAAGTCGATAAAGTCCCCGGGTTGGGCAATGCACCCTTGCTGGGATTTTTTTTCAAGAAAAAATCCACGAAGGTTGAAAAGCGCGAGCGGTTGTTCCTGATAACACCAAAGATCATTTCAGCTGGAAACGAAATCCCGTCTGTGGTTCGTTAGCCCGAGGGTGACAGCATAGCCTGCGCGATGACTCAATCGACCGGAACACGTAGATGAATGCCCAATTTCACATGTCGTCCAGGGTGAGCAGCGCCGCAAATGATGTTCAGTCCGATACGTCAAAAGACGCATTGGTCGAGTCGTATTACCAGATGAAGCCGGATCGCTACGGGCCGGCGATTGCCGAACAGTACGCGGCCATGGTGGCGCGCTACTGGCGCGCTCATGTCGGGCGCTTCGATCATGCGGCGACCCTCGACATTCTTGATCTTTGTCCGGGAGAGGACGCCAGCGGCGCGTTGCTCATCAGTGCAATCCGTCGTCGCATGAGCGGATTGAATTGCCCAGCTATCCGCTATTTGCCGATGCTCGTTGACCAGTCAATTGCGACATCCGATTCCGACAGCACAAGCGGCAGCTTGTGGTGGCATCTCGATGAAGCTGGGCGACAAGTGGTCGTCCATTCGTCCAACCGCATGCAGCGCACGCCGTACTGCGCACACAACCCGCTGGTCGTGATGGCACATGATGCGTGGGCTCAGCTACCCCAGGAATTGTTTGCGATCCACTACGGAAAACTTCTGCGTGCAAATCTATCAGTCATTCAGCATGACGAGCCCGAGGCGGAAAAAAATTGCTGGGAGCCCGTAGACGATTTATGCTGGAGCGACAAGTTTCATCCCCTCCTTGCGCACTATCGCCTGGAGTTCAATAGTTCGCCATTGGTCTATCCTCAAGGCGCCTTGAGCGTCTTGGACCCGATACCCGTGATTGCCACACATGGTGCCTTGATCCTGTCGTGTTCGGAGGGGTGTGGCAGCGATCATTCGCTGCGGCTGATCTCCTTTGGCGAGGTGACGGCAGCCTATCGTCAAAAAGGGCGGCTGCCGACGAATTTCCGATTTCCGTCGGAATGGGCGAAGGTTCACCACGGCGTCGCAGCAGAAGTGGAGTTGCCCGAGCGTCGGGTGCTGCAGATTCTGCTGCTCGGTGACGAGTCCGCCAACAGGGAAATGCTGGAAGCTGTGCGTCGCTGCGTCGACGTTTCATTGCTGGCATCCGCACCCCGGTTGGCCGAGGTCGTTCGAGCGATGGGATCGGCTGCCAGCCTGGATCTCCGGCTTGGCTTGCTGCACATGTCTCGTTTCGATCCGACCGTCTTTCGCGCGGGTGCCGGCGATTTGCTGCGCGCTCTATCGCAACCGGGGCAGGCTGATCTGCGCGCCTGGCGTGATGCGCTCGAGCGCGTCTGGCAAAACCACCGCCTTTGTCGTTCCGAGAAGGATGTCAGCCTGTGGATTGCGCAGGCGGCGATGCACTGCGGTAACTGGGGGCTGGCGCGTCGCGTTTTGCTTCAAAACCTGGCGGAGCGCAGCGAGAATCCGGATGACTTGGCCAATCTCGCCTGGTGTGAAGCGCGGACTGGAAAATTGGGCAAGGCCATCGAGCTGGTGACACGCGCGTTGGCGATGGATCCCCTTCATTCGCTGGCAAACGAAGTCAGCCGCAGGCTGGGCGAGCGACTTGGCGAGAGAGACGGCCACTGGAACGTCGAATTGCATGATCCTGCGCTTCCCATCGTGCTCGAGCCGCTCGATGCAAGCCATGCGCCCGCATTCAGTCATCAGTATCGCGACGGGCAGATTGCCGTCATGACCGGCCTCCCAATGATGTCCCATCCGGACAAGGTCAGGCAATGGATCGCCGAGTCACAGCACGAAGCAGGGCGCGTCAACTATGCCGTCATGCATCGGGATTTCGGATTTGTTGCCTTCATCAACCTCGCGGTGTCCGGACACTCGGCCTTCTTCTGCTTCTGGACGGGCGTTGATTTTCAGGGACAGGGATTCGCGACTGCCGCCGGCCGCCTGGCTTGCCGCCACGCTGCTGCGTGCGGCGTCCCGCTCATCCTGACTTCAGCCTACAAGGACAATCATCGTTCGGTCAGGGCACTGAAGCGGCTTGGATTTGAGGAGTTGTCCATCCGTGCACAGCCGCCAGACCACGAACGCATTTTCTTTGCCATGGTGGATGACAGCGCCAGCCAATCCTACGATGGCAATGCCGAATTGGTCGCCTACTACCGACGCGAAAATCTTCCGATGGAATTCGTCATGCCGGGACAAGATGGCGCGCCGGTTGCGTTCGACACCAACCTCGCCGGGAGCATGGAATGACCCAGATCAGTGCCTACGGAATCGGAGCAGGCCGGACGATTGCCGGCGAATCGGATAGCGACGAAGAGCGCCTGCGCCAGCGTCGCGTCTCGGCAGCTCAGCGAGCTGATCAGGAGAAACGCGGTGCTCTTGTACGCGAGCGACTTGCGCGCGCACAGGCGGCCGAAGCCGTCCTGTCCGATCAACAGCAGGCACAACGCATGCAAGCCGAGGCGAAATCCCGCGAGGGACAGCCAGAGGCGCGACAGAAGTCGCCGATGTTCCCCGTCCCGGCCCGTCCCGCCCCGACGCACGAACCGCTCGCAGCGGCCGCGCCAAAGCCCGGACAGCGGGCGGACAAGCCGATGGAAGCCATGCCGCAGCCAGTGCCTGTCGATGCGCCGTTGGCGCTTCCAAAATCGAGGAAACCCCTGGCCGTCGAGTCCGGTCTACGCCAAGGCGAGCGGGAAGAAGACAAGCTGCCTGAAGCGGTACATCCGGTCGTCCCCGCGGCCGACAGCGTCCCAGAGACAGAGACGCCGCAGGTGCAGCGATTCACCAGGCTTATCGATGATGTGACCGATTTGCGGGGAGAGAATTTTTCTGATCAGCTCGCTGCCCGGCTGAATGATCTGGCGTTATCAATTCGCAGCCAGCCCGAACTGCTCACGGAGCCTGCCGATGTGGGCAAGGCGCTGGCGGCGCTTGAATTTCTCGAGGGCTATGTCGAAGCTGCGAATCCCGGCGCGTTGGATCAGCAAAAAATCTTGCAATCGATCAGCGACGTGCGTCGTCAAATGGTGGAGAGCGGCTTGTCGCCCCAGTTGCCTCAGGTGATGGCATCCGCCCTGGTGGCCAACCAAATCCCGGTCGATAAAGGCCGCGTTTCTGGCGTTACCGACACGCGCGGTCAGGGACGCCAGCGGCTGCCGGCGTCGGAGCGGAATGCCGGAGCCGATCCGGATGACGAGGCCGAATCTTCATTGCTCGCGGGGGGCGTACAAGCCATGCTCCAATCGTCGGCAGGGGCGGTGAAACCGTCAAAATCCAGCTTGTCGAAAGATGCTGAAAAGCGTCGTGAAGAAACGCTGGTATCGGTGACGGTGCGCTCGGTCTGAGCGTACCGCCATGATCCAGCCGGTACGTCAGAACTGCAGCTTGACGCCTGCCTGCTCAAACTGAGAGCGCAGCACCGCCCGTGCGCGCGATACCCGGCTGCGTACGGTACCCAAGGGGATGCTGAGAATGTCGGCGGCGTCCTGATAGGAAATCTCGTCAACGGCCACCAGCCCGAGCACTTCGCTCATTTCGGATGGCAGTGCGCCAAACGCCCGTTCTGCGAGAATCAGCAT
The DNA here is from genome assembly GCA_964613635.1 of uncultured Bifidobacterium sp. Classification (GTDB taxonomy): domain Bacteria; phylum Pseudomonadota; class Gammaproteobacteria; order Burkholderiales; family Burkholderiaceae_D; genus Pernthalerella. The sequence continues at coordinate 31,019 of CAZTIF010000021.1, forward strand.
TTCCTTCTGCACCAGCGAATCGCTGGGATCCAGTTCTGCCGAAGCGATGCTGACCAGGCTTTCGTCCGATTCGAACTTGTGTACGCGATGCGGCGCGCGGCTAAGGTAATTGCGAACCATGTTCATCGCAATCCCGAACAGCCAGGTTGACAGCTTCGAGTCGCCGCGGAAGCTGGCAATGGTTCTTGCCGCCTCGACGAAAGCCTGCTGCGTGATGTCGGCGGCGTCATCCGGATGGTCAATGTACTTGATCACAAAGCGGAACAGGCGACGCTGATGTTGGGCGACAAGCTCACGAAACAGAATTTCCTGATCGAGCTGGAAGGGCGGAAGGTCGCCGGATGATTCGATGATCGAGGCACAGAGGGGAAGAGGAACCGCGTTCAAAACTTCTACGGTATCCTCCTTGACGTCTTTCTCCTCTTGCCGAATCTCGTCGGAATCGTCCTCGGTCTCGTCCTTGTCGAACAGATCCATGGTGAAGATGGATTCGGTTTCGATTGCCTCGGTGTGGATTTCGCTCATCTGGAAACTCCTTCGCGCTGATGGTGTGCAGCTCGGTCGGTATTGACCGGGGTCATCCGTCGAACGCCCGAGGAGAGGCCGGACGAGGTTGAAATTTGCTGACTTGCTCTACGGATACTTGCCGTGGTGAAAATTTCGGCAGGAGCATCGTCAAAAAATCTGCAAACTACCTAATTCGTGGGATTGACAAGGCGAGATTAGGGGGTTACGAAGTGTGAGCAAATTGACATGCCAAAAGAATTACATTTGATGCAAAAAATTCATTTCTTCCACAGTGGTTTCCAAGACCATTTTCTTCCGGCAACGACCCGCCCCGTATAATTGAAGGTTTCATTGCCGCCGTTTTTTTCCTGAGCTCCAAGTGATGCACTATCTATCTACCCGCGGGGATGCGTCCCGGCCTGGCTTTTCCGAAATTCTGCTCGGCGGACTCGCGCCGGACGGCGGCCTGTACCTGCCGGTTTCCTATCCCCGGGTCTCATCGGCAGAGCTGGATGCGTGGCGTGGCCTGTCGTATGCACGACTGGCTGCAGAGGTGCTGAAAAAATTCGCCACCGACATCCCGGCGGCCGACATCGAGGCGCTGACGGCCAGGACCTACACATCGGCGGTGTACTGCAACGGCCGTCCCGGTGATGACGTGTCCCGGGTCACGCCACTGCGGACCCTGGAAACGTCCGGCGGGCACAAGCTCGTGCTGCAGGCGCTGTCGAACGGGCCCACGCTCGCGTTCAAGGACATGGCGATGCAGCTGCTCGGCAACCTCTTCGAATACACGCTGGACAAGCAGGGCGCCGAGCTGAACATCCTCGGGGCGACCTCGGGCGATACCGGCAGTGCTGCCGAATATGCGATGCGCGGCAAGCGTGGCATTCGTGTCTTCATGCTGTCGCCGCACCAGAAAATGAGCGCCTTTCAGACCGCGCAGATGTTCAGCCTGCAGGACCCGAACATCTACAACATCGCCGTCAAGGGCGTGTTCGACGACTGCCAGGACATGGTCAAGGGCGTGTCGAACGATCTCGGCTTCAAGGCGAAGCAAAAGATCGGCACGGTCAACTCGATCAACTGGGCGCGTGTGGTCGCGCAGGTCGTCTACTATTTCCGCGGCTATCTCTCAGCCACCAGCAGCAACGACCAGAAGGTGTCGTTCACCGTCCCGTCCGGCAATTTCGGCAACATCTGCGCTGGCCACATCGCGCGCATGATGGGTCTGCCCATCAGCAAGCTGGTCGTGGCGACGAACGAGAACGATGTGCTGCACGAGTTCTTCCAGACCGGTGTCTATCGCGTGCGCCAGTCGGCAGAAACCCTGCATACCAGCAGCCCGAGCATGGACATCAGCAAGGCATCGAATTTCGAGCGCTTCGTCTACGACCTGCTCGACGGCGATACCGCCCGCGTCCGCGAGCTGTTCCGCAAGGTCGATACCCAAGGCGGCTTTGACCTCTCGGGCAAGCCCGGCAGCGACGGCGACGAGTTCGCGCGCATCGGCAAGTTCGGTTTTTCGTCCGGCCGCTCCACGCACGCCGACCGCCTGAACACCATTCGCGATTTCAATGCCCGCCATGGCCTGACGATCGATACCCACACCGCCGACGGCGTGAAGGTCGCTCGCGAGCACTGGGAAGAGGGCATTCCCATGATCGTGCTGGAGACGGCGCTGCCGGCAAAATTCAATGAGACGATCCGCGAGGCCCTCGGCCATGACGCCGAACGGCCGGCCGGCTTCGAGAACCTTGAAGCCCTGCCGCAGCGTTTCGACGTGATGGCGGCCGACGTGGAGACCATCAAGCAGTACATCGCACAGCGTACCGGCCTCTGACGAGTCCCGTACAATCGCCCGCGAACGAAGTCATCAGCACAAAAGAATGAACACAAAAAAACCCATGCTGAGCGCACAGGAGGCTCTTGATCTCCTGCTGGGCGCAGCGCGCGCCGTGAGCGAGACGGAGACACTCGCCACGGTAGACGCGACCGGCCGCGTACTGGCCGCCGACCAGCTGTCGCAGCTGGACGTGCCGCCGATGGACAACACGCAGATGGACGGCTACGCGGTTCACGCCGCCGATTGCGCGTCCGGAACCGCATCCCTGCCGGTGTCGCAGCGCATCCCGGCCGGCCACGTCGGCCAGCCGCTGCAGCCCGGCACGGCTGCGCGCATCTTCACCGGCGCACTGATCCCCGACGGCGCCGATGCCGTCATCATGCAGGAGCAGTGCGCCCTTGACGAGGCCACCGGCCGCGTCACGATCAGCCACGCGCCGAAGTCGGGCGAATGGATTCGCCGGCGAGGTGAGGACATCCGCGCAGGCAGCACCATCCTCGCGTGCGGCACGCGGCTGCGCGCCCAGGAGCTGGGGCTTGCCGCATCGGTTGGCCTGGCGTCGCTGCCGGTGTTCCGCCGCCTGAAAGTTGCGGTGTTCTTCACCGGCGATGAACTCACCATGCCCGGCGAGCCGCTCAAGCCGGGAGCGATTTACAACTCGAACCGCTTCACGCTGCGCGGCCTGCTGCAGCAGCTCGGCTGCGAAGTCACCGACCTTGGCAACGTGCCAGATTCGTTCGAGGCCACGCGCAATGCGCTGCGCAAGGCGGCCGACGGACATGACCTGATCCTGACCTCCGGTGGCGTCTCGGTCGGCGAAGAAGACCACGTGAAGCCTGCCGTGGAATCCGAGGGCAGGCTGGCCATGTGGCAGATCGCGATCAAGCCCGGCAAGCCGCTTGCCTTCGGCGAAGTTCGCCGCGACGGCCAGCCCGAGCCCGCTTTCTTCGTCGGCCTGCCCGGCAATCCGGTGTCGAGCTTCGTCACCTTCCTGCTGTTCGTGCGCCCCTTCATCCTCGCGCTGCAGGGAGCTGCCGTCGTTCCGCCGCGCCGCTACCCGATGCGCGCCGATTTCGACTGGGCCAAGCCCGACCGCCGCAACGAATTCCTGCGCGTGCGCATCAACGAGCGGCAGGGACTCGAACTGTTCCCGAACCAGAGCTCGGGCGTGCTGACCTCCACCGTCTGGGGCGACGGCATCGTCGACAATCCGCCGGGACAGGCGATCAAGGCCGGTGACACCGTCAACTTCATTCCGTTTTCCGAACTGCTCTACTAGCATGCAGATACAACTGAAATTCTTCGCCAGCCTGCGTGAGGCCGTCGGCACCGGCAGCGAGACGCTGGCCGTGTCCGCAGATGTCAAGACTGCCGGCCAGGTGCGCGAGCTGCTGCGCGCACGCGGCGGCGCATGGGCCGACGCGCTGGCCGACGGGCGGGCGCTGCGCATCGCCGTCAACCAGCAGATGGCCGATCCGTCGGCGCCGCTGACCGAAGGCTGCGAACTGGCCTTCTTCCCGCCGGTCACCGGCGGCTGATCCGGAGATATCCATGGCCGTCCGCGTCCAGACCGAAGACTTCGACCTCAGCACCGAGGTCGCCAATCTGCGCAAGAACACGCCGAAAGTCGGTGCCGTCGTCACCTTCGTCGGTACCGTGCGCGACCTGAATGAAGGCGAGCATGTCGCCGAAATGGAGCTCGAGCACTATCCGGGCATGACCGAGAAGGCACTCGAGGAAATCGTCGCGCAGGCGCAGGCGCGCTGGGAGCTGTTCGATGCGCTGGTGATCCATCGCGTCGGCCCGCTCAAGCCGCTCGAGCAGATCGTGCTGGTGGCCGTCACCTCGGCCCATCGCGGCGAAGCCTTCGATGCCTGCGAATTCATCATCGACTACCTGAAGACTCTGGCACCGTTCTGGAAAAAAGAACAGACCCCATCCGGTGCGCGCTGGGTCGACGCCCGCGTCACCGACGACGAGGCCATGCAGA
>CAZTIF010000022.1:0-35272 GCA_964613635.1 uncultured Bifidobacterium sp.
TCCAGATCAGCGCAGATCCTTCAGCAGCGCCGACAGGGTTTCCTGCGGCAGCTCCTCGAGATGCACCGGGTAATTCGGATGGTCGCAGCCAACCATCATCTGCGCGCCGCCCTTCAGCGCCTGCTTCATGTCCGGCGTCAGTTCGAAACGAACGAAATGAACCGCCGAGGTCTTCTCGTCATTCTCGCGTTCGAGATCTTCGTCCGCAATCGCATACACCCGCGGCTGGCCCTCGACCTGAATGAACAGCCTGTCCTCGACGCCGATCAGCTTCGCCAGCGCCGCCTTGCGCTCGGCGATGTTCGAGTACTCGATCAGCATCGTCGCCTTGAAGTTGCTGCCGTCCGGGCACAGCGGATTGTAGGCGTCGAGTTCGGACTGTATGCCCTCTTCCTCGAAGATCTTCTCGATGCGCAGCATCTCCTGCACCTGGTAGCGCAGCGTCATCTCGTCCTCGAACAGCAGCGTCATGTGGTTGCCGAGGTGGACGGTGCGGTGCTTCTTGTGCTCGATCACGTCTTTGCGAAACTCGGGACGCTTCTTTGCGTACACCTCGAGGCTCATCAGGCTGTCACGGGAAATGATCATGCGGACTCCTTCATCAGATTGCGTATGCCTTGCGCAGCAGCGACAGCGGATGCGCCATCTCTGCGTGCTTCAGGCCGTTGATTTCCATGCCCTGCTCGATGTGATGCCCGGCCAGCTGGCAGTCCGACGAGATGTAGTCGGGCTCTTCATTCGCCATCGACTTGAACACCGGCCGACCGATCTTCATCGCCATCGCGTGGTATTCCTTCTTCACGCCGTAGGTGCCGGCGTGGCCGGAGCAGCGCTCGACCACGTTCAGCTTCGTGTCGGGAATCAGCTGCAGCAGGTCGGCGGTCTTGCGACCGACGTTCTGCACGCGCGAGTGGCAGGGAATGTGGTACGACACCTTGCCGAGCGACTCCCTGAAATCCGTCTTCAGCAAGCCGTCGCGATTGCGCGCGACGAAGTACTCGAACGGATCCCACATCGCCTCCTTCACCCGCTGCGTGTCGGCGCAGTCGGGGAACATCAGCGGCAGCTCCTGCTTGTACATCAGCGTGCAGGACGGAATCGGCGTCAGGATCGCATAGCCCTCGTTCGCCAGCTTCGCCAGGTGGGGAATGTTGATCGCCTTCTTCTCGGCCACGCCCTGCAGGTCGCCCTGCTCGAGCTTGGGCATGCCGCAGCAGGCCTCCTTCTCGACCAGCACGTAAGGAATCTCGTTGTGGTCGAGGATCGCGAGCAGGTCATGGCCAATGCCCGGCTCGTTGTAGTTCACGTAGCAGGTCGAATAGATCGCCACCTTGCCCGGCGTGTTCGCGCCATCCTTCGCCGGGTAGTCCTTCGACTTCGGCGCGCCCGAGCGGAATTTGGTGGTGGCGAACTCCGGCAGCCACGCATCCTTGTCGACGCCGAGTACGTTCTCCACGACGGCACGCGTGGCCTTCGCGCGGTTCACCGCATTCACCGTTTGCGTGACGATCGGAATGCCCGCGAACATGCCGAGACCATCGGTATTCGACAGGAAGCGGTCGCGCGCCGGCACCTCGCCCTTGCGGAATTTCACCGCCTTCGCGCGCAGCATCAGGTGCGGGAAGTCGAGGTTCCACTCATGCGGCGGCGTGTACGGACACTTCGTCATGTAGCAGAGGTCGCACAGGTAGCACTGGTCGACCACCTTCATGTAGTCCTTCGTGTCGACGCCGTCGACTTCCATCGTGTCGGACTCGTCGACCAGGTCGAACAGCGTCGGGAACGACGCGCACAGCGACACGCAGCGGCGGCAGCCGTGGCAGATGTCGTAGACCCGCTCAAGCTCCTTGTTCAACGCTTCTTCGTCGTAGAACTCGTCGCTCAGCCAGTCGAGCGGATGCCGGGTGGGCGCTTCTAGGTTGCCTTCACTTGCCATGATGAGGTCCCTGGATTTTTGTGTGGGGGGAGGCGTTGTGCGAAGCTCAGGCAGGGGGAGAGGAGGCTGCGCTTCGCACAACCCTCTCGCGGGTGGCGAGAGGGTCGGGGCAAACTGCCGCTGATCAGTCGACCAGCGCGTCCAGTGCCTTCTGGTAGCGGTTCGCATGCGAACGCTCGGCCTTGGCCAGCGTCTCGAACCAGTCGGCGATCTCGTCGAAGCCTTCGTCGCGAGCGGTCTTCGCCATGCCCGGGTACATGTCGGTGTACTCGTGCGTCTCGCCGGCAACGGCGGCCATCAGGTTCTGGCGCGAATTGCCGATCGGCAGACCGGTGGCCGGATCGCCGCACTGCTCGAGATACTCGAGGTGGCCGTGCGCATGGCCGGTTTCGCCTTCGGCAGTGGAACGGAACAGCGCGGCGACGTCGTTCTGGCCTTCAACGTCCGCCTTGTTCGCGAAGTACAGGTAGCGGCGGTTTGCCTGCGACTCACCTGCGAAGGCCTCCTTCAGGTTGGCCTCCGTCTTGGAACCCTTCAGTTGCTTGGACATTTGCTTCTCCTTTTGAATACACATCAGGAAATCGCCGCCACATGCCTGTTGTGGTGTTCTGGTGGCGTACGACCACGGCTGAAAACTGACTCTCGCGTCTAGGTTTTCCGAAGTGAATTGTGGTCGCAGCTTTTTGAAATCTCAAATTGGGATATTCAATCCGCCCAATTGGTAAAAGCTATAGATTTTCTGCCAAAACTAGATGAGAACTATTATCACTTCGCCAGCAGCAGCACGGCGGCATGTGCGGCAATGCCCTCCTGCCGGCCTTCCCAGCCGAGGCGCTCATTGGTCTTGGCCTTCAGGTTGACCTGCGACGCATCAACGCCGAGGTCGGCTGCGATGCACGCGATCATGCCCGGCAGATGCGGCGCCATCTTCGGAGCCTGCGCGATGATCGTCGCATCGACATTGCCAACCGCATAGCCCGCTTCGCCGACACGGCGTGCGCATTCGCGCAGCAGGAGGCGCGAGTCGGCGCCCTTGAACTGCGGGTCGGTGTCCGGAAAATGCCGGCCAATGTCGCCGAGGCCGGCGGCACCGAACAGCGCATCCGTGATCGCATGCAGCAGCACGTCCGCATCCGAGTGGCCGAGCAGGCCGGTGCGATGCGGAATCGTCACGCCGCCAATGACCAGCGCGCGCCCGGGTACCAGCGCATGGCAGTCATAGCCCTGGCCGATGCGAAACGGCAGTCGGGTCATCACAATCCTTTCAGGTGGAGTTCGGCAACGGCCAGGTCTTCCGGGAGCGTCACCTTGAAATTGCGCGGACTGCCCTCGACCAGCTTCGGATGCAGGCCCAGCGCCTCGATCGCGCTGGCTTCGTCGGTGATGTCCTGCGCGCGCGACAGCGCATCGAGCAGCATCCCGTGGCGGAACATCTGCGGGGTCTGCGCTGCCCACAGCATCTCGCGCGAGACGGTGCGCTCGGCGCGACCATGGCCGTTGCTGTGCTTGATGGTATCGACCACCGGCACCGCCAGCAGGCCACCGACCACATCGTCCTTCACGAACGCAATCAGCTTGTCGATCAGCTGCACGGTCAGCCCGGGCCGGGCTGCGTCATGCACCAGCACCCAGTCATCCGCATCGACCTGCGATGCGATCGCACGCAGGCCGTTGGTCACCGACGCCTGCCGCGTGTCGCCGCCGCAGCGGAGCACGGTGCATCGGGGCGGCAACGGCAATTCGTCGATGTAGGCATCGGCCGGGCTGACCACCAGATACACCTGATCGATCTGCGGTGCCTCACTGAAGGTTTCCAGCACATGCAGCAGCATCGGCTTGCCGGCCAGCGGCGCGTACTGCTTGGGAATCGACGCTCCCATACGCGCACCGACACCGGCAGCAGGTATCAGCGCCACAAAGCTGGGGAAGCTCATCTCATCTATAATTTTGGTTTTTCGATCACGCCATTGTAGCTTCACGCCCGCCCTGCGGGACATCCGCGAACCAGTCGCGGCCTGCCATGTCATCCGACGCGAATTTCCTCAAACCGCCGAAACCCGGCCATCGTTTTCTTCTCCCCGCGCTGCACGGCGCTGCCGAATCGCTGGCGCTCGCGCGCGCTGCCCATGCGCTGAAGGCCGAGCAACGCACGCTGGTCGTCGTCGTTGCCGATGCGCCCGATGCGCAGCGGCTGCTGACCGAAGTCGACTGGTTCGGCAAGCAAGGCGGGCAGTCACTGCGCTGCCACCTGCTGCCCGACTGGGAAACCCTGCCGTACGACGCGTTCTCGCCGCACCAGGACCTCGTGTCCGAACGGCTGGCCACGCTGCATGAGTTGCAGGGCGGCGAATGCGACGTGCTGATCGTGCCGGCCAGTACCGCGCTGCTGCGCATGGGGCCGCCGTCTTTCCTCGCCGGCTACACCTTCTTCTTCAAGCAGGGCGAAACGCTCGACGAAGCGAAGCTGAAATCGCAGCTGACGCTGGCCGGCTATACCCATGTCGCGCAGGTGATGTCGCCGGGCGAATACTCGGTGCGCGGCGGCCTGATCGACCTCTTCCCGATGGGCTCGGTGCTGCCCTACCGCATCGACCTGTTCGGCAACAGCATCGAGACCATCCGCACCTTCGACGTCGACACGCAGCGCTCGCTGTATCCGGTGAAGGAAGTGCGGCTGCTGCCGGGGCGCGAATTCCCGATGGACGAAGCCGCGCGCTCCGCCTTCCGCGGCCGCTGGCGCGAAGTGTTCGAGGGCGATCCGTCGAAATCCAATATCTATCGCGACATCGGCAACGGCATCGCGTCGGCCGGCATCGAGTACTACCTGCCGCTGTTCTTCGAACAGACGGCAACGCTGTTCGACTACCTGCCCGCAGGCAGCGGCTTCGCGCTGGTCGGCGATATCGAGGCATCGATACGCCGCTTCTGGAACGACACGAAGTCGCGCTACAACTTCCTGAAGGCCGACCGCGAGCGCCCGCTGCTGCCGCCCGAAGACATCTTCCTCACCGACGAAGACTTCTTCACGCTGGCCAAGCCGCACGGCCGCTGGGTGATACAGCCGGCGACCGAAGCGTCCGAGCTGTCCGCGCCGCTGCCCGACATTGCGGTCAACCGCCGGCTCGACGACCCGCTGTCGAACCTGCGCTCCTTCCTGCTGCAGACCGACCGCCGCGTGATGATCTGCGCCGACTCCGGCGGACGCCGCGAGACGCTGCGCGAATATTTCAATGAGTACGACCTGCCGCTGAAAGTCTGCGAGAACCTCGACGACTTCCTCACCGGCAGCGACAAGCTGCAGCTGTGCGTCGCGCCGCTGCATGCGGGCGCGCTGCTGTCGGCCGAGCTGGGCAACATCGCATTCATCACCGAGACCGAGCTGTACGCCGGCTCGGGCCGCCGTGCCGGCCGCAAGCGGCAGGAGGCGGCGACGCAGGTCGAATCGATGGTGCGCGACCTGTCGGAGCTGAAGATCGGCGATCCGGTGGTGCACATCAATCATGGCATCGGCCGCTACCAGGGACTGGTCAGCATGGACCTCGGCGAAGGCGAGACCGAGTTCCTGCATCTCGAATACGCGAAGGAGACCAAGCTCTACGTGCCGGTGTCGCAGCTGCACGTGATCTCGCGCTATTCCGGCGCGTCGCCGGAAGACGCGCCCTTGCATGCGCTTGGCTCGGGCCAGTGGGAAAAGGCCAAGCGCAAGGCCGCCGAGCAGATCCGCGACACCGCCGCCGAGCTGCTGAACCTGTACGCGCGCCGCGCGGCGCGCCAGGGTCATTCGTTCGAATACTCGGCACATGACTACGAGGCCTTCGCCGAGAGCTTCGGCTTCGAGGAAACGCCGGATCAGCAGGCGGCGATCAATGCGGTCATCATGGACATGACCTCGGGCCGGCCGATGGACAGGCTGATCTGCGGCGACGTCGGCTTCGGCAAGACCGAGGTCGCGCTGCGCGCCGCGTTCGTCGCGGTCATGGGCGGCAAGCAGGTCGCGATCCTCGCGCCGACCACGCTGCTGGCCGAGCAGCATGCGCAGACCTTTGCCGACCGCTTCGCCGACTGGCCGGTGCGCATCGCCGAGCTGTCGCGCTTCCGCACCGGCAAGGAAGTCACGCAGGCGCTGAAGGGCATGGCCGAAGGCACCATCGACATCGTGATCGGCACGCACAAGCTGCTGTCGCAGGACGTGAAGTTCGAGCGGCTCGGGCTGGTCATCATCGACGAGGAACACCGCTTCGGCGTGCGCCAGAAGGAAGCGCTGAAGGCGCTGCGCGCCGAGGTCGACGTGCTGACGCTGACCGCAACGCCGATCCCGCGCACGCTCGGCATGGCGCTCGAGGGGCTGCGCGACTTCTCGATCATCGCGACCGCGCCGCAGAAGCGGCTGGCAATCAAGACCTTCGTGCGCAGCGAATCCGACTCCGTGATCCGCGAAGCCTGCCTGCGCGAATTGAAGCGCGGCGGCCAGGTCTACTTCCTGCACAACGAAGTCGAGACCATCGAGAACCGCAAGGCCAAGCTGGAAGAACTGCTGCCCGAGGCAAGGATCGCGATCGCGCACGGCCAGATGCACGAGCGCGAACTGGAAAAGGTGATGCGCGACTTCGTGCAGCAGCGCTTCAACATCCTGCTATGCACCACCATCATCGAGACCGGCATCGACGTGCCGAGCGCGAACACCATCCTCATGCACCGCGCCGATCGCTTCGGCCTCGCGCAGCTGCACCAGCTGCGCGGCCGCGTCGGCCGTTCGCACCACCAGGCGTATGCGTACCTGCTGGTGCATGACGTGCAGGGACTGACCAAGCAGGCCGGGCGGCGGCTGGAGGCGATCCAGCAGATGGAAGAACTCGGCAGCGGCTTCTATCTGGCGATGCACGACCTCGAGATCCGCGGCGCCGGCGAGGTGCTGGGCGAGAACCAGTCCGGCGAGATGACCGAGATCGGCTTCCAGCTGTATTCCGACATGCTGAACGCAGCGGTGAAGGCGCTGAAGAACGGCAAGGAGCCGGACCTGGCCGCGCCGTTGTCGACCACCACCGAAATCAACCTGCACGTGCCGGCGCTGCTGCCGTCCGACTTCTGCGGCGACGTGCATGAGCGGCTGTCGATCTACAAGCGGCTGGCGAACTGCGAGGCGCAGCAGGGTATCGACGAGCTGCAGGAAGAGCTGATCGACCGCTTCGGCGACCTGCCGGATGCAGTCAAGGCGCTGGTCGAGACGCACCGGCTGCGCATTGCCGCGCGTACGGTCGGCATCGTGAAGATCGATGCGCACGCCGAATCGGCACAGCTGCAGTTCGAGCCGAAGCCGCCGATCGATCCGATGCGCATCATCGAGCTGGTGCAGAAGAACCGCAACGTGAGGCTGTCCGGCCAGGACAAGCTGAGGATCACCGCGAACATGCCCGACCTGGCCGCGCGCGTGTCGCAAGTAAAATCGACGATCAAGGCGCTGGCCGCCTGACTCCTTGAACCTGAACACCATGAAACTGATATTGCAGGGCCCCAACGTCAGCGAAAGCGCTGCCCGCCGCGTGGCCGAACTGGCCGGCGCGGCCAGCTTCACGCCGGTCGCGAAGCACGTGTTCCGCTGCGACGGCGTGGACGACTCGCCGGAGTTGCGCGAGACTGTGCTCGGCGCCTGCCTCGCTTCCGGCATGGATGCCGCGTTCGTGCCGGATAACATGCAACTCGCGGACTTCAAGCTGGTCGTGATGGACATGGATTCCACGCTGATCACGATCGAATGCATCGACGAGATTGCCGACATGCAGGGGCTGAAATCCGAAGTGGCCGCCGTGACCGAGGCGGCGATGCGTGGCGAGCTGGAATTCCGCGAGAGCCTGCAGCGGCGTGTCGCGCTGCTCGAAGGTCTGGAGGCGTCGGCGCTCGAGCGGGTCTTCGAGGAAAGGCTGCAGCTGACGCTGGGCGCGCGCGAGATGCTGCATGCGATGAAGGCGGCCGGGCTGCGCACCGTGCTGGTGTCGGGCGGATTTACCTATTTCACCGAGCGCCTGCAGAAGGAGCTCGAACTGGATGTCACGCGTGCGAATCTGCTCGAGGTGATCGACGGCAAGCTGACCGGTCGCGTAATCGGCGATATTGTGGATGCCGATGCGAAGAAGGCGATGGTCGAGAGCCAGAGCGCCGCGCTGGGCGTGCCGGCGAGTGCGGCGATTGCGATCGGCGATGGCGCGAACGATTTGCAGATGATGTCGGTCGCGGGGCTGTCGGTCGCCTTCCGCGCGAAGCCGGTGGTGCAGTCGAAGGCGACGGTGGCGCTGAATTTCTCGGGGCTGGATGGGGTGTTGAACCTGTTTCGGTGACCCCGTGCGGCGGTTGTCCAGCTGTGCCTGATGCTGCCGCAGGATGAAAGTCGCTGGATCCCGGCCTGCGCCGGGATGACTCATTTGAGTGAGTCGCCCTCAAAAACGTCATCCCGGCGCAGGCCGGGATCCATGGTCGATTTTGCGATGACTCACGCCTTGGGTTTATCGAGGGTGGATCCCAGCTTGCGCTGGGATGACGTTTCGAGAGCTGTTGGCTTTTAAAGCGTCATCCCGGCGCAGGCCGGGATCCAGTGTCTTCTGTACACCCCTCGGCACATCATCGAGGCAACGAAAGCACAACCATGGACAACCAGACCTACTTCGACGAAGCCACCGAATCGCAAAAAACCTGGCTCTGGTGGCTCTACCTGATGCACGGCGCGTCGCTGGCGCTGTCGCTGGGTGCGCTGTCCTTCATCCCGCTGATCCTGAATTACCTGAAGCGCGACGAGACCGAAGGCACCTTCCTGCGCACCCACCACAGCTGGCAGATACGTTCGTTCTGGTGGTACATCGTCTGGCTGTTCGCCGGCGGCCTGTTGTTCATGACTTTCGTCGGCATACCGCTAGCATGGCTGGTATGGCTGGGCGCGTGGGTGTGGAAAGCCTACCGGCTGCTGCGCGGCTTCCTCGACCTCGACAAGAACCGCGCTATGCCAGGCTATCCAGCGCCTGCGTCAGGTCCGCAATGAGGTCGTCGGTGTCTTCCAGCCCGATGTTCAAGCGCACCAGCTGGCCGGCCGCCTCCCACTGCTTGCGGATCTGCGCCATCCGGTAAGGCACCGCCAGGCTGTTCGCACCACCCCAGCTGTAACCAATCTTGAACAGCTTCAGGCTGTCGATGAAGCGATCGGTCTGCGCTTCCGTATAGCGCGGGTCGAACAGCACCGAGAACAGGCCGCCCGCTGCAGTGAAATCGCGCTGCCAGGTCGCATGCCCGGGGCAATCGTCGAAGGCCGGATGCAGCACCTTCGAAATCTCCGGCCGCGCCTTCAGCCAGCCCGCAATCCTGCGCGCCGACGCATCATGCGCATCGAAGCGCAGCTTCATCGTCGGCAGCCCGCGCAGCACGAGGTAGGCGTCATCCGCCGACACGCCCATGCCCAGCCGCATGTGCGCCCCTTCCAGCTTGCGCAGCAGTGCCTTGTCGCGCGTGATCGCCGCGCCCATCAGCACGTCCGATCCGCCCGAATGATATTTGGTCAGCGCCTGCATCACGATGTCGACGCCATGGTCGAACGCACGGAAGGCCAGCCCGGCCGACCAGGTATTGTCGAGCGCGACCGGCACGCCCTTCGCCTTCGCGGCGCGGCAGATCGCCGGAATGTCCGGCACTTCCATCGACACCGATCCCGGCGCTTCGGTCCAGACCAGCTTCGTCTCCGGCCGGATCAGCTCGCCCATGCCCTCGCCCGCCAGAGGATCGTAATAGCGCGCACTGATGCCGAAATCCCTCTGCAGCCAGTTCGCCAGATCGCGGTTCGGGTTGTAGACATTGTCGGGGATGAGCACATCATCACCGGACTTCAGCAGCGCCAGGTCGATCATCGCGATCGCCGCGAGTCCGCTCGGCGCGAGCAGGCAGTCGGTGCCGCCCTCGATCTCGGCCAGCCGCGCCTCCAGCGTGAACGTGGTCGGCGTGCCATGCAGCCCGTAGGTGTACGCGCTCTTGTCCTGCCAGTTGCGCGCGCGCAGCGCGGCCACATCCTTGAACAGCACGGTCGACGCATGATGGATCGCCGTCGGGAACGCGCCGAAACCTTCCGGCGGACGGTAATCCGTGGTGGTCAGCAGCGTCTGCAGCGATTTCTTGTGCTCGGCCATGGGCTGCCCGTCGTCAGTCGACCGTGCCCCAGAGGTCGTGCTCGTCGGCGGCGGTAATGCGCACATCGACGAACTGACCGACCTTTACCTCACGGCCCGGCAGGTACGGCAGCTTGAAATTGACGACACCGTCGATCTCGGGCGCGTCGGCTGCGGTGCGGCCGGTGGCGCCGGACGGCGTGATCTCGTCGATCAGCACGCGCAGCGTCTTGCCGACCCTGGCCTGCAGGCGTTCACGCGAGATCTGCTCCTGCAGCATCATCACGCGCGCACGGCGCTCCTCGCGCACCTCGTCGGGCACCGGATGGTCGATCGCATTCGCCGCCGCGCCATCGACCGGCGAATAAGCGAAGCAGCCGAGGCGGTCGATCTGCGCTTCCTTCAGGAAGTCCAGCAGGTACTCGAACTCTTCTTCGGTCTCGCCGGGGAAACCGGCGATGAAGGTCGAACGTATCGTGATGTCCGGGCAGGCTTCGCGCCATGCGCGGATGCGCTCGATGTTCTTCTCGCCGTTCGCCGGGCGCTTCATCCGCTTCAGCACATCCGGATGCGCATGCTGCAGCGGCACGTCGAGGTAAGGCAGCACATGGCCGCCGTTCATCAGCGGGATCACCTCGTCCACATGCGGATACGGATACACGTAATGCAGGCGCACCCACGCGTCATATTGCTTGGCCAGCTCGCCGAGCGCGCGCACGAGATCGGTCATGTGCGTGCGGATCGGGCGGCCGTTCCAGAAACCGGTACGGAACTTCACGTCCACGCCGTAGGCGCTGGTGTCCTGCGAGATCACCAGCAATTCCTTCACGCCGGACTTGAACAGGTTCTCGGCCTCGAGCATCACCTCGGCCACCGGGCGCGACACCAGGTCGCCGCGCAGCGACGGGATGATGCAGAAGCTGCAGCGATGGTTGCAGCCTTCGGAAATCTTCAGGTACGCATAGTGCTTCGGCGTCAGCTTCACACCCTGCGCCGGCACCAGGTCGATGAAAGGCTCGTGCGGTTTCGGCAGGTGCAGGTGCACCGCGTCCATCACCTCGCCGAGCGCATGCGGGCCGGTCACGGCCAGCACCTTCGGATGGACTTTCTGCACGATGTCCTCGCCGGCCGCATCCTTCTTGCTGCCGAGGCAGCCGGTGACGATCACCTTGCCGTTCTCGTTCAGCGCCTCGCCGATCGCATCGAGCGACTCCTGCACGGCCGCGTCGATGAAGCCGCAGGTATTGACGATCACGAGGTCGGCGCCGTCATACGACTTGGCCGTCTCGTAACCCTCGGCACGCAGTTGCGTGAGGATCTGCTCGGAATCGACCAGGGCCTTCGGGCAGCCGAGGGAAACGAAACCGACTTTCGGGGGAATGGGCGGATTGCTGGACATGAAAACCTGGGGAATATTCAAAAAGACAAATGGCGGGCGCGCCATGCGCGACCGCCATTTTACCTGTTTGCCGCCAGCCTCCCGGACGGGAAGCCGCGTTGATCAATTGCTGTCGGACTTGCTGCCTTCCGTGCGCACGCCGCCGACGCCCGGGAACGGGAAAGCGCCAAACACGTTCTTCGCCTGGCTCTGCATCTGCTCCTGCATCTGCAGGAACAGGCTCTTCGACTGCTCGATGTAGTTGCTCATCATCCCCTGCATCATCGGCGCCTGCACGCTCATGAACTGGGTCCACATCTCGGGGCTGAAGGACTTCTCGTCGATCAGGCCCTTCGAGTTCTCCGCCATCTTGTTCTGGATGTCGATGAACACCTGGATGTTCTTCTCGAGGTAGGAACCCATCATGCCCTGCATCGCATGGCCGTAGTAGCGAATGATCTGCGCCAGCGCGGCGCTGGAGAACATCGGCTGGCCGCTGGCCTCTTCCTCGAGGATGATCTGCAGCAGGATGCTGCGGGTCAGGTCTTCCTCGGACTTGGCGTCAACCACCTTGAATTCCTCGTTGCCGAGCACCAGCTGCTTGACGTCGGCAAGGGTAATGTACGAACTGGTCTGGGTGTCGTACAGACGGCGGTTCGGGTATTTCTTGATCAGGCGCTCGGAAGACTTTTTTGTGCTGGTCATCTGGGATTCCATTGTTTTGCGTCGCAACAGACCGATGCGATCTTATTGATAATCCGGACCGAAGTCCGTGCCTCCGAGGCCATTATAGCCCCGAAGAACGGCGGCCTGTCCAGCGACCGCCAAGCCGGACCAATGGATATTGCAACGCACATCCGGCGTGCCCGGCAAAGCGGTTTTCAGCCGGCCTTCACCTGCACATAGCGCCCTGGCGCAGGCTCGATCGGCTTGTAGCGCGCATTGCCATAACGGGCCGGCGCCTTGGTCTTTCCGCCCGCATGCTCGGCCAGGAAAGCGGTCCACTCGGTCCACCAGCTGCCCGGATGCTCGGTCGCACCGGCCAGCCACGCGTCGGCAGTGTGCGGCAGCTTGTCATTCGTCCAGTAGCTGCGCTTCTTCTTCGCCGGCGGGTTGATCACGCCGGCGATATGGCCGGACGCGCCGAGCACGAAACGGTTGTTGCCGCGCTTGCCATGGTTGATCAGGCCGACGGTCGCATACGCGCTCGCCCACGGCACGATATGGTCTTCGCGCGAGCCATAGATGAAGGCCGGCAGCTGCACCTTGCCGAGGTCGATCGCATCGCCGCCGACCGACAGACGGCCCGGCTCGCGCAGGCGGTTCTCGAGGTACATGTTGCGCAGGTAGTAGCAGAACATCGGGCCCGGCAGATTGGTGCTGTCGGAGTTCCAGTACAGCAGGTCAAAGGCCGGCGGCTCCTCGCCCTTCAGGTAATTGCTCTCGAAGTAGTTCCACACCAGGTCGTTCGGGCGCAGGCTGGAGAAGGCCGACGCGAAGTCCCGCCCCGACATCAGTCCGCCCTTGCCTATGGCCTGCTCGCGCTGCGCCACCTGCATCTCGTCGACATACACGTCGATCGCGCCGACATCGGAGAAATCGAGCATGGCGGTGAGCAGCGTCAGGCTGGACGCCGGATGCTTTCCACGCGCAGCCAGCACGGCCAGCGCCGACGCGATAATGGTGCCGCCGATGCAGAAGCCGAGCACGTTCAGCTGCTCGCTGCCGCTGATGGCGCGCGCGACCTCGATCGCCTCGATCGGCCCCTGTTCGATGTAATCGTCCCAGCTCAGGTGGCCAAGCGCCGCATCCGGATTCACCCACGACACCACGAACACCGTGTGCCCCTGCCCGACCGCATGGCGGATCAGCGAATTTTCAGGCTGCAGGTCGAGGATGTAGTACTTGTTGATGCACGGCGGGACGAACAGCAGCGGCCGCTCATGCACTTCCTTCGTCAGCGGCCGGTACTGCAGCAGCTGCATCACGTCGTTCTCGAACACCACGGCGCCTTCGGTGGTGGCGACATTGCGGCCGACCTCGAACGCCGTCTCGTCGGTCTGCGAGATGTGCCCTTTGCTCAAGTCCGACAGCATGTGCATGATGCCGCGCGTCAGGCTCTCGCCGCGCGTCTCGACCAGCTTGCCCTGCGCCTCGGGATTGGTCGCGAGGAAGTTCTTCGGCGACAGCGCATCGATGGCCTGCTGCGTGGCGAAGCGGATCTTGCGCTGGGTTTTCGCGTCCGCCTCGACCGCCTCGGCCAGCGCATTCAGGAAACGCGCATTCAGCAGATAGGCTGCAGCGTTGAACGCATGCAGCGGGCTGCTCTTCCAAGACGGGTCGGAAAAACGCCGGTCACCGAGCTCGGGAGGACGCTGCGCCACCACCGTGACCCAGAGCGCCGCCATCTCCTGCAAATAATCCTGCTGCAGCTTCGCGAGCTTCTCGGGCGGAATCATCGCCTTCATCGCCGGCGGCACGGACAGGCTGGGCATGGAGGGCATCGGCGGCATGCCCGGCATCGACGGCATCGCTGCCAGTCCCGGCATGCCGGCCTGCATCAGGTTCATCACCGACTGCCAGTTCTTCGGGTCGGACAGTTGCGCCAGCCATTCACTGGCGGCGGCCTGGGCATTGGCGCTTCGCTCGGATTGGTTCATGCGATTCCCCGTTTTGTTTTTCCCTCGACGCCCTGGCCTGCCGATCCCGCTGATGGTGTTACGATCCTTCGTTATTCTTGTTCTTGCTTGCAGGCTGGCCGTGCATATTGCTGCTGTTGGTTGGATCTATGTGACGCTGATGATGGCAATCACCGAAGAGACGGTGGTTGCGGGCATTATGACGTTTTTCCTCTATGGCGTGTTGCCGACGATGATCATTTTGTATGTCGGCGGCTCGGGCCGGCGCAGGCAGCGCCGCGAGCAGCAACAGCTGCAGGCCATGCAGGAAAGGAAACAGGCGACGGAACGTACCGAGGACAAGGAGCCGCCCGCCGAAGCGCGCGGCAACGACGTCAGCTGATCCAGATCAGCGAGGCCATGCGACCGGTCACGCGGTCGCGCCGGTACGAGTAGAAACGGGCGGCATCGCTGACAGTGCAGTCAGCACCGCCGGCCACCGCCGACACGCCGGCACGCGCCAGCGCCAGCCGCGCCAGCGCCGGCAAGTCCGCGCGATACTTGCCGGCGACGCCGTCAATCCGCCGGAAGGCCGCCTGCGCCTGCGGCCCCAGATGCGCGAATGCATCGCGCACGTCATCGCCGACTTCAAACGCCGCCGGGCCGATGCCCGGCCCCAGCCAGGCCAGCACCTGTCCGGCGCCGGCCTTGCGCATCGATTCCACCGTATTTTCCAGCACACCCGCCGCCAGTCCGCGCCAGCCGGCATGCGCCGCGCCGACCACGCGTCCGCCGGCGTCGGCCAGCAAGACCGGCATGCAATCAGCGGTCATGATCGCGCAGACCACGCCCGGCCGGTCGCTGATGCTCGCATCCGCCTCCGGCGCGCCCGCCACCCGCGCTGCGTCGAGCACCTGCGTGCCATGCACCTGCGTCAGCCACGCCGGCTCGGCCGGCAGCTGCGCGCGCAGCAACGCGCGATTGCGCGCCACCGCCACGGGATCGTCGCCGACGTGGACGCCGAGGTTGAGCCCGCCGCCGCCCGCGCCGTCATCGTAGGGCGGGCGGCTGACGCCGCCGCATCGCGTGGTCGACAGCGCGCCGACACCGGCCGGCAGGCCGGGCCAGTGCAACGCGACCGTCGGCAGGCTCATGCGCGGATGCCGGCCCGTGCGAGCAGCGCGGCGAAGTCGTCCGGCAGCGGTGCGTGCCATTCGCAGGCCTCGCCGCTGCCCGGATGGATCAGCGCGAGCCTTTCCGCATGCAGCGCCTGGCGCGGGAACACATGGATCAGGTGATGCTTGCCATACACCGCATCACCGACCAGCGGGAAGCCGATCGACTGCAGGTGCACGCGGATCTGGTGCGTGCGGCCGGTCTCGAGGCGGCAGCGCAGCAAGCTGACCACCTTGCCGTCGAGGAGGCCGCTGGCGACCTTCTGGTAATGGGTGACCGCCGGCTTGGCCAGCGGCGACTTGCTGACGGCCATGCGCGTGCGTTCGCGCGGATGGCGGCCGATCGGCGCATCGACGCGGCCGCTGGACACCGGCTCGCCCCAGACCAGCGCGAGATATTCGCGGCCCATGCTGCGGTCCTGCAGCTGACGCACGAGGTCGGTCTGCGCGGTCAGCGTCTTCGCCACCACCAGCAGGCCGCTGGTGTCCTTGTCGAGCCGGTGCACGATGCCGGCGCGCGGCACGCCGGCCAGCTGCGGCCAGCGATGCAGCAAGCCGTTCAGCATCGTGCCGCTCCAGTTGCCGGCGGCCGGATGCACGACCAGCCCGACCGGCTTGGCGATCACGATCAGGTCAGCGTCCTCGTGCAGCACGTCGAGCGGCAGCGGCTCGGGAGCGAACGCGTGTTCGGACTCGGCCGGCTGCGGCTGCACCTGCACGGTTTCATCGCCGTACATCGTCGCCTTCGACTTCGCCGGGCCGCCGTCGACGGTGACGAGGCCGTCTTCGATCCATTGCTGCAGGCGCCCGCGCGAGTACTGCGGCAGCAGCGCCGACAGGACTTTGTCGAGGCGCACACCGCAATGTTCGGGGCCGAGTGTGAGTGTGACCGGCGACAAATCGCTCGCCGGCGTGTCGAATTCATCGATATCATCGATGGCGTCGGCATCTGCCGGCGCGTCGTTATGTAGCTTGCTTTCGGGTTTCACGCGAGTTTCCATCGGCTATAATCGCCGCCATCCTTGGCCCTGCCCCTGACCTCTCCCATGCTGAAGAATTTCCTGAAACTCGCTTTGATCGTGCTGGCCCTGATGCTGTCGGCCTGCGGCTCGCTGGGCGAAAAACCGGATGAGACCAAGGGCTGGTCTGCCGACAAATTATACGCGGAGGCGTCGGACGAACTGAGCGGCGGCAATTATCCGAGGGCCATCCAGTACTTCGAGAAGCTCGAATCGCGCTATCCGTTCGGCCGCTACGCGCAGCAGGCGCAGATGAAAGTCGCCTATGCGTACTACAAGCAGAACGAGCAGGCGCAGTGCCTTGCCGCGGTCGAGCGCTTCATCCGGCTGCACCCGAACCACGAGAACGTGGACTACATGTACTACCTGCGCGGCCTGGCCAACTTCAACGACAAGAAGGGCCTGTTCGACTTCATCAGCGCGCAAGACCCGACCGAGCGCGACCCGAAGGCCGCACGCGCCGCATTCGACGCTTTCAAGCAGCTGGTCGACCGCTTCCCCACCAGCCGCTACGCCGACGATGCGCGTGACCGGCTGCGCTACCTGGTCGAGGCCATGGCCCAGCACGAAGTGCACGTCGCGCGGTTCTACTACCGCAAGGGGGCCTATGTCGCCGCAGTCAACCGCGCGCAGAACGTGGTCCGCAATTACCCGGCGACCGGCGCGGTGAAGAGCGCGCTGCGCGTGCAGATTCTCGCGTATGACGCGCTGGGCATGAAAGACCTGAGCAACGACGCCAAGCGCGTGTACGACCTCAACTACAAGGGCGACGACGCCGAGGCCGCGAAGATGCCGGCCGAGCTCAAGCCCTGGTGGCAGATCTGGTAATTTCCCCGGTGCCGGCCGGGTGAATCCCCGGCAGCGCCTCCAGCCTCACCCTCCTGGCCTGCCCCCTGACGCCCGCGCATCACGCCGAGCGGCGACGGAACACCCACTGCCGCGGCCCCGACGCGGCCTCGTCGAACGCATAGCCGTCGCTGTCAAAACCCTTCAATT
Source organism: uncultured Bifidobacterium sp. (assembly GCA_964613635.1). Taxonomy (GTDB): domain Bacteria; phylum Pseudomonadota; class Gammaproteobacteria; order Burkholderiales; family Burkholderiaceae_D; genus Pernthalerella. Next base: position 17,261 of record CAZTIF010000022.1, read on the forward strand.
CCTCCGGATTCGTGATGCCGCGCTCGATTGCGTAGCGCGCCATCATGCCGCGCGCACGCTTGGCGAAGAAGGAAATGATCTTGTACTTGCCCCCCTTCCAGTCTTCGAATACCGGCGTCAGCACCGGCACATCGAGCAACGCCGGCCGGACCGACTTGAAGTATTCCTCCGACGCGAGGTTGACCAGCGCGGTCGATTTCGCCGCGGCCAGCGCCTTGTTCAGCGCCTTGGTGATGTCGTCGCCCCAGAAGGCATACAGGTTGCGCCCGCGCGGGTTCGCCAGCTTCGTGCCCATCTCCAGCCGGTAGGGCTGCATCAGGTCGAGCGGCCGCAGCAGGCCGTACAGGCCGGACAGGATGCGCAAGTGGCGCTGCGCCCAGTCGAGCTGCTGCTTGTCGAGGCTGCGCGCGTCGAGGCCGTCGTAGACGTCGCCGTTGAAGGCCAGCAGCGCCTGCCTCGAATTGTCACGATCGAAGGTCGGCGACCAGCTCGCAAAACGCGCCGCGTTCAGTTGCGCGAGCGGGTCCGAGATCTTCATCAGGCTGGCAATGGCCGGCGGCGGCATCTCGCGCAGCACGGACACCAGTTCGGCGGAGCGCGGGATAAAATCCGGCTCGGTGGACTTGGCCACCTTGACGGGCGTTTCGTAGTCGAGGGATTTGGCGGGCGAAAGTACGATCAGCATGAGCAGGCTGCGGGGCACCAGGCAGGCTGCGCCCCTTGAAGAAATTTTTCCGAATGATACCGAAACCGCCGCAACGCATCGTCCTCGATACCAATATCTGCCTCGACCTGTTCGTCTTTCGCGATCCGCGCTGGCAGCCGCTGCTCGACGCGATGCAGGCAGGAGACGTGCAGGCCGTCACGCGCGCTGACTGCCGGATGGAATGGACGCTGGTGCTGGCCTACACGAAGCTGGGCCTGAACGACGCCGCGCAGCGTGCCGCGCTGGCCGAATTCGACCGCTGTATCCTGCTGGTCGATGCCGCCCCGGTCGATGGCACGCTGCCGGTCTGCAAGGACCCGGACGACCAGAAATTCCTCGAGCTGGCCGCCGCCAGCGGCGCGGCAATGCTGCTGTCGAAGGACAAGGCGCTGCTGAAACTGGCGCGCCGCACCCGCAAGCTCGGGCTGTTCGAGATCCTGTCCCCGGCGCAGTGGATGGACGGGCGCAGGTCGGATGCGCCGGCGCCACCGACGCTAGAATAGGCAAAACCGAGGCAGCTGAAGCCCCATGCACCAGAAGAACCACGCGCCACCTGACGAACCTCCACGCGCCGCCGCCCCGTCGCCGGCCGCGCCATGGTCTCCGGTTGCGCTGGCCTCGAAGCTGCCGCGCGTCGGCACCACGATTTTCAGCGTCATGTCGGCGCTCGCGGCCGAACATGATGCGGTCAACCTCGGGCAGGGCTTTCCGGATTTCGACTGCGACCCGCGGCTGGTCGATGCGGTGGACGAAGCGATGCGCAAGGGCTTCAACCAGTACCCGCTGATGGCCGGTGTGCCGTCGCTGCGGCAGGCGATCGCGAACAAGATCGGCTACCTGTACGGCGGCCACTACGATCCCGAGCATGAGATCACCGTCACCGCCGGCGCAACGCAGGCGATCCTCACCGCCGTGCTGTGCTGCGTGCACCCCGGCGACGAAGTGATCGTGATCGAGCCCATCTATGAAAGCTACCTGCCCGCGATTGCGCTGGCCGGCGGCACGCCGGTACCGGTGCAGATGACGCTCGGCGACGAGGGCTATGCGATCCCGTGGGACGCAGTGGCGGCGGCGATCACGCCAAAGACGCGGCTCTTGATCCTGAACTCGCCGAACAACCCCACCGGCACGGTTCTCGGCGAGGACGACATCCGCCGCCTGACCGAGATCCTGCGCGGCACGCAGGTGATGCTGCTGTCGGACGAAGTCTACGAGCACATCGTGTACGACGAGCGCCGCCACGAGTCCGTCTGCCGTCATCCGGAACTCGCGAGCCGCGCGTTCGTCGTGTCGAGCTTCGGCAAGACCTATCACGTGACCGGCTGGAAGGTCGGCTACGTCGCCGCGCCGGCGATGCTGACGGCGGAATTCCGCCGCGTGCACCAGTTCAACGTGTTCACCGTGAATGCGCCGATGCAGCACGGCCTCGCGGCCTACATGCAGGACCCGTCGCCCTGCCTCGACCTCGCGCCCTTCTACGAGCACAAGCGCGACCTGTTCCGCGCAGGACTCGCGCGCACCCGCTTGCGGCTGCTGCCGGCGCCGGGCACCTATTTCCAGTGCGTCGATTACCGCAAGGTGTCTGCCCTGCCGGAAGAGGAATTCTGCCGCTGGCTGACCACCGAGATCGGCGTGGCCGCCATACCGATGTCGGCCTTCCACGACCAGCCGCGCGAGTCCGGCATCATCCGCTTCTGCTTCGCCAAGCGCGACCAGACGCTGAGGACGGCGCTCGAACGGCTGTCGAAACTGTGAACGCAGCGCGAAAGCGGCCGGTGAAGGCTCGCTTTTGGAAATAAAAACGGCCTCCGCGAGAGGCCGTTTTCGTTGCAGCGAGACTGTTCAGCTGCCTGCTTTTTGGGCAGCGATCCGCTGTTGCAGCAACACCGCGCTTTCCTTGCGGTCGGCCGCGACGCGCTGCATCGACGGACGCTCGCCGAGCAGCTTCAGGTAGTCCTTCACCGGATAGGCAGCGAGCATGTCCTCGCCGTAGATGGCCTTCGTCGCCATCGACACCAGCGGCAGGTGCACGCCGGCGACGCAATCGGCCAGCGTGAAATCGGAACCGGCAATGTAAGGAGCGAACTTCGCCAGCTTGCCGAATGCAGCGGCATTGCGCTTCAACTGCTTTTGCACGCGCAGCTTCGTCTCATCGGTGATTTTCCCTCCGAAAAAGGCCTCCATGTACAAGTCGCGCGCGACCAGTTCGAGGTGCAGTTCGATGAACTGGATCAGCTCGCGCACCTTCGCGGCGGCCAGCGGATCCTTCGGCAGCAAGGGGTTCTGCGGATAGGCCGACTCGACGTAATCGACCATCACCTGCGATTCGCACAAGGTCTGTCCGCCGATCTCGAAGAACGGCACCTTGCCCAGCGGCGACTTCTCGCGCAGCTCCGGCGAGCCGTCCAGCCACTGCAGTTTTTCTTCGAACGGTATGCCCTTTTCGAGCAATACGAGCTTGACCTTGTTGTAGTAATTGCTGGCCGAAAATCCGCACAACGTGAGCATCTTGTCTCCTTCTGAGGTTCGGGCCGGGTGGTTTCCATCCGGGGTCATGCAGTCTATCATTCCCCTCGATTACAAAACCCGCAAACCTCCCCCATGCCTGCAGAACTGCTCGCCTCGCGCCATGACCAGACGCTGGTACTGACGCTGTCCAATCCCGGCGCGAAGAATGCGCTGCATCCCGACATGTATGCCGCCGGCGTCGAGGCGCTGGAAACCGCCGAACGCGACCACGAGGTGCGCGCGATCGTGCTGACCGGCGCCGGCGGCGTGTTCTGCGCCGGCGGCAACCTGAACCGCCTGCTGGAAAACCGCGCAAAGGAGCGTGCGGTACAGGCCGACTCGATCGACCGCCTGCATGGCTGGATCGCCGCAATCCGCGATTGCAGCAAGCCGGTGATTGCGGCCGTCGAAGGCCCGGCTGCCGGCGCCGGCTTTTCGCTGGCGCTGGCCTGCGACCTCGTCGTCGCCGCGCAGTCCGCGAAATTCGTGATGGCGTATTCGAAAGTGGGCCTCACGCCCGACGGCGGCGGCTCGTGGTTCCTGTCGCAGGCGCTGCCGCGGCAGCTGGCGACCGAGATCCTGCTCGAAGGCCAGCCGGTCGCGGCCGCGCGGCTGCACCAGGCCGGCGTGGTGAACCGACTGAGCGCCGACGGCGAGGCGCTGGCCACGGCGCTGGCCTGGGGCGAACAGCTCGCGGCGATCTCGCCGAACGCGACGATGAACATCAAGACGCTGCTGCGCGACGCGCCGTCCAATACCTTGCAGGCGCATTTCGAGGCGGAGAAGCGCAGCTTCGTCGACAGCCTGCACCACCGCGACGGCCTCGAGGGCATCACCGCCTTCCTCGAAAAACGAAAGGCCGTTTACAAATGAGCTTCAATCCCCGCCGGCGCGTCTACCTGATGCGCCACGGCAGCGTCACGTACTTCGACAGCGCCGGCAAGCCGGTGCTGCCCGAGATGGTCCCGCTGAACGAACAGGGCCGGCTGCAGGCGACCGCCGCCGGCCGCGTCTTCGCCGAAGCCGGCGTGCGCTTCGACCGCGTGATCGTGTCGGGCCTGCCGCGCACCGTCGAGACCGCCAGCCGCGTGCTGACCGAGACCGGCCAGCAGATCGACCTCGAACACTGGCCGGAATTCGTCGAGATCCGCGGCGGCAAGCTGGCCCTCATTCCCGACGCCGAACTGAAGGAAGCCTTCACCGGCGCGTTCGAAGGCGTGCCACCGGAGGACAAGCGTTTCCTTGGCGGCGAGACCGTTGGCCAGCTGATGGATCGCATCCATCCCGGCATCGACAAATTGCGCGCCGATCCCGACTGGGACACCGTGCTGCTGGTGCTGCACGGCGGCGTGAACCGCGCGATCCTGTCGTATGCACTGACGGGCCAGCGCATGTTCCTCGGCAACCTCGCGCAGACCGCCGGCTGCCTGAACGTGCTCGACGTCGGCCAGGCGCCGACCGACTGGGTGGTGCGCGTGGTGAACTACTCGCCGCCGTCGCAGCTGCAGGCCGAGTCGCGCGGCACCACCATGGAAGCGCTGTTCCACCAGTACCGGCGCGCACGCGGCGTCTGATCCGGACCAGGACACCTGCGGAGACCGACACCCATGTACGAAGAATTCGAAGGCACCAAACCCGTATCCGAGCGCATGAAGGTCGACCTCGACGCGCTGGCGGCCTACATGCGCGAGCACGTGCCGGGCTTTGCCGGCGAACTGCAGATCGAGCAGTTCAAGGGCGGCCAGTCGAACCCGACCTTCCGCCTCACCGCCGGCAGCCAGCGCTATGTGCTGCGCACCAAGCCGGCGCCCGCTGCAAAGCTGCTGCCGTCGGCCCATGCGATCGACCGCGAGTTCCGCGTGATGGATGCGCTGTCGAAGGCCGGCTTCCCGGCTGCGCGGCAGCATGCGCTGTGCCTCGATGAATCCGTGATCGGGCGCGCGTTCTACCTGATGGAATTCGTCGAGGGCCGCGTGCTGTGGGACCAGTCGCTGCCCGGCATGACGCGCGAGCAGCGCGCCGCGCATTACGACGAAATGAACCGCGTGATCGCGCAGCTGCACAGCCTGGACTACCGAGCCCTCGGGCTGGAGAGCTTCGGCAAGCCGGGCAATTACTTTGCGCGCCAGATCGACCGCTGGACGAAGCAGTACAAGGCGGCCGAGACCGAACACATCGCCGCAATGGACGCGCTGATCGAATGGCTGCCGAAAAACATACCGGCCGGCGAGATCACCACCATCGTGCATGGCGACTACCGGCTCGACAACATGATCTTCCATCCGACCGAGCCGCGCATCCTCGCGGTGCTGGACTGGGAGCTGTCGACGCTCGGCCATCCGCTGGCCGATTTCTCGTACCACTGCATGAGCTGGCACATCGAGCCCGGCCTGTTCCGCGGCATCGGCGGGCTCGACCTGAAGGCGCTCGGCCTGCCGACCGAGGAAGAGTATGTCGCAAAGTACAGCGAGCGCACCGGCATCACGGTCAACAAGGACGATTTCCGCTTCTACCTCGCGTACAACATGTTCCGCATGGCGGGCATCCTGCAGGGGATCATGAAGCGCTACCAGGACGGCACGGCATCGAGCGAGCAGGCGCTGCGCAGCGGCCAGGCCGCGCGCCCGATGGCGGAGATGGGCTGGGCATATGCGTCCGGCGCGAAGGCGCTGTAAGGGCCCGGAAGCATTCAAGGCATCAGGATTTCACGCATCACAAAACCACAAGCGAGGAGACCACGATGGAATTTGCGTATTCAGAGCGTTGCCAGTCATTGCGCGAAAAGCTGCTGAAGTTCATGGATGAGCACATCTATCCGAACGAGCGCCGCTACAAGGAAGAAGTCGACCGCAACGGCCGCGAGAAGGGCAACCGCTGGATCCCGACCGAGATCGTCGAGGAGCTCAAGCCGATCGCGCGCGCGCAAGGCCTGTGGAACCTGTTCCTGCCGCAATCCCATCGTGCGCCCGAGGGCCTGTCCAACCTCGACTATGCGCCGCTGTGCGAGATCATGGGCCGCATCCCCTGGGTGCCGGAGGTGTTCAACTGCTCCGCGCCGGACACCGGCAACATGGAGACCATCGAGCGCTACGGCACCGAGGCGCACAAGAGCGAATGGCTGGAGCCGCTCTTGCGCGGCGAGATCCGTTCGGCCTTCGCGATGACGGAGCCGGATGTGGCGTCATCCGACGCGACCAACATCGGCACCCGCATCGAGCGCCAGGGCGACGAGTACGTGATCAATGGCCGCAAGTGGTGGATTTCCGGCGCCGGCGATCCGCGCTGCAAGATCTTCATCGTGATGGGCAAGACCGACCCGGAAGCGCCGCGCCATTCGCAGCAGTCGATGATCCTGGTGCCGGCCGATACGCCGGGCGTGACCGTGATCCGTCCGCTGTCCGTGTTCGGCTATGACGATGCGCCGCACGGCCATTGCGAAATGATCTTCGACAATGTGCGCGTGCCGGCGTCCCACATGCTGCTCGGCGAAGGCCGCGGCTTCGAGATCGCGCAGGGCCGCCTCGGCCCGGGCCGCATCCATCACTGCATGCGCGCCATCGGCACGGCCGAGCGTGCGCTCGAGCTGATGTGCAAGCGGCTCGATTCGCGCGTGGCGTTCGGCCGCAAGATTTCCGAACAAGGCGTCTGGCGCGAACGCATCGCCGAGTCGCGCATCATGATCGACAGCGCGCGGCTCTTGGTGCTGAAGGCGGCGTACATGATGGACACCGTCGGCAACAAGGTCGCGAAGAGCGAGATCGCGATGATCAAGGTGCTCGCGCCGAATGTGGCGCAGCAGGTGATCGACTGGGCGATCCAGGCGCACGGCGGCGGCGGCGTGTCCGACGACTTCCCGCTGGCCGCGCTGTGGGCGCACAACCGCACGCTGCGCCTTGCGGACGGCCCGGACGAGGTGCACCGCAATGCGATCGCCAAGCTGGAACTGGCGAAATACGTTAGCCTTCCGGGTGAATCGCTGGATTTGCCGGTGACGCGGTCGTAATCGGGTGGGTTTCGGCGGTGGCCGAAGTAGTTGGCCACCGAAGTCACTGGACCCCGGCCTGCGCCGGGGTGACGATTGAAGGGCCAGCAGCCCCCGAAGCGTCATCCCAGCGCAAGCTGGGATCCACCATCGATCAACCCGTGACATTAGCCATCGGAATGCGACGGTGGGTCCCAGCTTGCCCCCAGCCTTCGCTGGGGCGGTGGCTGGGACGACGAGTATGAAAGCTGACAGCTTTTAAAGCGTCGTCCCGGCGCAGGCCGGGACCCAGTGTCTTTGAAGTATTTAGCCTTGACTGACTGACATTGGGCGCAGGCCGCGATCCAGCGGCGTCAACTCCACCCAAACCGCAAATCCCTCACCCCCCACTAGACAGCAGCAAACAATGATCGACCTCTACTCCATGGCCACCCCCAACGGCCACAAAGTCCACATCATGCTCGAGGAATGCGGACTGCCCTACAACGTGCACCACATCGACATCGGTGCCGGCGACCAGTTCAAGCCGGAATTCCTGGCGATCTCGCCGAACAACAAGATCCCGGCGATCGTGGACCCCGACGGCCCGGACGGCCAGCCGATCTCGCTGTTCGAATCCGGCGCGATCCTGGTCTACCTCGCCAGCAAGGTCAACCGCTTCCTCGGCCAGACCGACCGCGACAAGTTCACCGTGCTGCAATGGCTGATGTGGCAGATGGGCGGCCTCGGCCCGATGCTCGGGCAGGCGCACCACTTCCGCATCTATGCACCGGAGAAGATCGACTACGCGGTCAATCGCTACACCAACGAAGCGAAGCGCCTGTACGGTGTACTCGACAGGCAGCTGGCAGAGCACCGCTACATCGCCGGCGACGACTACACCATCGCCGACATCGCCGCTTTCCCGTGGACGCGCTCGTGGGCAAACCAGGGCATCGACTGGGCCGATTTCCCGAATGCGAAACGCTGGCATGACGAGGTCGCCGCAAGGCCGGCCGTGCAGCGTGGCGTGCAGGTGCTGGCCAGCCTGCGCAAGCCGCTGGTCGACGACAAGGCGCGCGAGATGCTGTTCGGCTCCGTGCAGTACCAGCGGCACTGACACGATGAAGCCGCCCAGGGTTCTTGCGTTCGACGTCTTCGGCACCGTCGTCGACTGGCACGGCTCGATCCGCCGCGAGGCCGAAGCGATGATGCCGGGCATCGATGGTGCGGCATTCGCGAATGCCTGGCGCGCCGGCTACAAGCCGGCGATGGCCGAGGTGCGCAGCGGCCAGCTCGGCTGGACCCGCATCGACGACCTGCACCGGCGCATCCTCGACCGCATCCTGCCGACGTTCGGGCAAGACCTGCCGGAAGCGCAGCGACAGCAGCTGAACCTTGCATGGCACCGGCTCGCGCCGTGGGCGGACACGGTCGAGGGACTGACGCGGCTGAAGTCGCGCTTCACCATCGTCACGCTCTCCAATGGCAACCTCGGGCTGCTGGCCAACATGGCCAAGCAGGCCGGGCTGCCCTGGGACCTGATCCTGTCAGCCGAAGTGTTCCGGCACTACAAGCCGGACCCCGAGGCCTACCTCGGCGTGGCGGACGTCTTTGCGGTGCAGCCGGACGAGGTGATGCTGGTGGCGACGCATGAAGATGACCTCGAAGCCGCGCAGCGCTGCGGGCTGCAGACGGCCTATGTGCATCGCCCGGCGGAATACGGCACGCAGCCAAAGCCGGTCGGCGACCTGTCTCGCTTCACGTTCGCAGCGACCGATTTCATCGCACTGGACGCGCAGCTTCGCCGCGCATAGCCCGACCCGGCGGAGCAGCCTCAGGGCTGCTCCAGCAACAGCCGCATGCCCTGCAGCACATAGCGCGTGTCCGGCGAATTCAGGTTGCGGAAATTACAGCGCGCATACAGCGGCCACGTATGCCATGAGCCGCCGCGCCGCACCCGGGCAGTGCCGTCGGCCGGCCCCGTCGGGTTTTCCAGCGGCGAATCCTGATAGTAGTTTTCACCATACCAGTCCGCCGTCCATTCCCACGCATTGCCGGCCATGTCATGCAGCCCGAACGCATTCGGCTCGAAGCTGCCGACCGGCGCAGTGAACGGGAAGCCATCGTTCCCGGGACGCGCGTACTGCGCCCACTGCGGCCACAGCTTCGCACTGCCGGCATCGAACACGTTCGCGGTCAGGTCCAGTGCCATCGGGTCGTTCCCGATCGGGAACAGCGTCGACTGCCCCGCATTGCATGCGTATTCCCACTCCGCCTCGGTCGGCAGGCGATAGCGCCGCCCCTCCTTGTCGCTGAGCCACTTCGCCATCGCGACGGCATCGTTCCAGGTGACGTTCAGCACCGGATGGTCATCGCCCTGCGGGAAACCGGGATTCGACCACGAATACTTCGGGTCCCGCCCGGCAAAGGCCTCCTGCCCCGGCTTCTTTGCCGGATCGTAGCCGTAGCCGCCGGCGCCATCACGCACCGACTCCGGCACATAGCCGGACTGCTCGAGGAATTTGCGGAACTGCCCGACCGTCACTTCGTGCTGCCCAAGCCAGAAGGCGCGCGTGATCCACACGGTATGCACCGGCATCTCGTCCGACAGCTCGGTCAGGCGCGCCTCCGCATAGTCGGGAAACAGCTGCTTCATGCGCTCGAGCGAGCGCGCATTGCCCATCTGATAAGCGCCTGCCGGCAGCTGCACGAAGCGCATGCCGAGCGAATTCTCGAGGCTGGCCGCCTCGTTGCCCTGCGCCGCGACCGGCGCGGCGACAGCCAGTATGACCAGCCACGCAAACCCTCTGATGCGCATGAAGCCTCCCTGCGGGGATGAAGATCGTGGGCCGGTGGCGAGCAGCTCGCCGCCGGGAACAGGCACAGTATGCCGGTTCAGAAATATTGGCGCAGGACCGCCTCGGCCACGCAGGCGGGCTTGTCGCCGCCCTCCTGCTCGACCGTGTATTTCCAGGTGCTCTGCACGCAGTCCGGGTGGCGCTCGACCGCCAGCAGGCCGAAGCGACCACGGATGCGGCTGCCGACGCGCAGCGGCGACGGGAAGCGGACCTTGTTGGTGCCGTAGTTGATGCTCATGCGCGCGAACGGGAAGGCGACCTCGGCCTCGAAGAAGCGCGGCAGCAGCGACAGCGTCAGGTAGCCGTGCGCGATGGTGCCGCCGAACGGCGACTCTTGCGCGGCGCGCTCGGCATCGACATGGATCCATTGCGGATCGTCGGTGGCGTCGGCAAACAAATTCACGCGCTGCTGCGTGACGGTCATCCAGTCGGACACCGCGACTTCCTTGCCGACCTCGGCCTCGAGCGCATCGGCGCTCTCGAAATGACGCATGGTTCTTTTCCTTGTTGTGTCAGGGGGTGGTTGCGAAGCCCGGCTGCGCGGCAAAGCGCGCCAGGTGATGATCGGTGTCGCCAAGGGTCAGCTCGATGACGGCCAGCCGCTTGAACAGGTGCGCCGCCGGCAGCTCGTTGGTCACGCCCATGCCGCCGTGCAGCTGCACCGCCTGCTGGCCGATGAACTTCATCGCCTCGCCGATGCGCGCCTTCGCGGCCGACACGGTGCGGCGGCGTTCGACGGCATCCGCCGATCCGGCCTTTACCGCAGCCAGCATCGCCATCGAGCGTGCCTGTTCGAGATGAATGTACATGTCCGCCATCCGGTGCTGCAGCGCCTGGAAGCGGCCGATCGGCACGCCGAACTGCTGCCGGGTCTTCAGGTAATCGAGCGTCGCATCGAACAGCGCCTCCATCACGCCGAGCGCCTCGGCGCACAGCAGCGCCGTGCCGTGGTCGGCAGCGGCGTCGAGGCATTCCCAGCCCTCGCCCTCGACGCCTAGCAGCGCGCCGGCCGGCACGCGCACGTTGTCGAAATGGATGCGGGCAATGCGCATGCCGTCGTTGCAGCGCAGGTCGTCGATGCGGATGCCCGCGGCGTCCGGCGGCACCACGAACAGCGAGATGCCCGCGGTGTCGCGCGCACCGCCGCCGCTGCGTGCCGACACGATCAGGCAAGCGGCCTGCGCGCCATGCAGCACGCCGGACTTGCTGCCATTGATCACGTACGCATCGCCGTCGCGCCGCGCAGTCGTGGCGATGTCGTGCAGCTCGTGGCGCGCCTGCAGCTCGCCGAGCGCGCAGGCGAGTGTCAGCTCGCCGGCAGCCACCTTTTCGAGCAGGCCGTCATGACCGCCGGCGCGCTTGAGGAATTCGGTGCCCAGCGCAGTGGCAAACACCGGTTCGACGACGAGCGCGCGTCCCAGCGCCTGCATCACCGCCATCTGGTCGACCGCCGTGCCGTCGAAGCCGCCCTGCGCGGACGGCACCGGCAGCGCGGTCACGCCGAGTTCGGCCAGCGCCGCCCATGCGTCGCCGGACACGCCGGCATCGGAACGCATGATGGCCTTGCGCCGCTCGAAGTCGTAATCCTTTGCGGCCCAGCGCGCGATCGCGTCGGCCAGTTGCTGCTGCTCGCTGTTGAATTCGAAGTCCATGTCGTCGCCTTACAGTCCGAGGATCATCTGCGTGATGATGTTCTTCTGGATCTCGTTCGAACCGCCGTAGATCGTGGTCTTGCGGTAGTTGAAGTAGTACGGCAGCAGCGGCGCCGCATCGTCGTCGGCGCTGCTGTGCGCAGCCTCGCCTTCGAGGAAGCCGGGGTCGAACGGCAGCGCCAGCGGGCCGGCGGCCTCGGCCATCAGCTCGGTCAGCCGCTGCTGTACCTCGGTGCCCTTCACCTTCAGCATCGACGCCTCGGGGCCGGGCGCCTTGCGCCGCGCTTCCTGCGAGATCACGCGCAGCACCGTCACTTCGAGTGCCATCAGCTCGATCTCGAGCGCGGCAAGCTTGGTGCTGAACAGCGGGTCTTCGATCAGCGGGCGTCCGCCCTTCTGCATCCGCGTGGCGAGCGCCTTCAGGAAGGCCAGCTCGCGCTTCGAGCGGCCGACCGCGGCGATGCCGGTGCGCTCATGGCCGAGCAGGTATTTGGCGTAGGTCCAGCCGCGATTTTCCTCGCCGACCAGATTGGCGACGGGCACGCGGACGTTGTCGAAGAAGACCTCGTTGACTTCGTGATCCTCGTCCAGCGTGATGATGGGCCGCACCGTGATGCCGGGCGACTTCATGTCGATCAGCAGGAAGGAGATGCCCTCCTGCTTGCGCGCATCGGGATCGGTGCGCACCAGGCAGAACATCATGTCGGCATGCTGGCCCAGCGTGGTCCAGGTCTTCTGGCCATTGACGAGGTAATGATCGCCGTCGCGCTGCGCGCGCGTCTTCAGCGATGCCAGGTCGGAACCGGAGCCGGGTTCGGAATAGCCCTGGCACCACCAGTCTTCGCAGGAGAGGATGCGCGGCAGGTAGTGGCGCTTCTGCGCGTCGCTGCCGAATGCGATCAGCACCGGCGCGACCATGTTCACGCCGAACGGCAGGATGGGCGGCGTGCCGGCGCGCGCGCACTCTTCCTCCCACAGGTGCTGCTGCACCTTGCTCCAACCGGTGCCGCCGTACTCGACCGGCCAGTTCGGCGCGACCCAGCCCTGCCGGTGGACGATCTGGTGCCAGCGGACGTAATCGTCGCGTGCAAGTCGCTTGTGGTTCAGCACCTTGTGCTGCAGGTCCGCCGGCAGGTTCGCGGCGAGCCAGCGGCGTACGGTGTCACGGAACGCCAGGTCTTCCGGCGCGTAATTCAGGTCCATGCTGTCTCCAACGGTCTGTTTTTTTAAGCACGACCGTTCGGATTCTACCTGAGCAGGGAATAAGGAAGAACCCGGCCGTTGAACGGCCGGGCGTGGAAGGAATCATCCCGCAGTGACATCACGGGTACGGGGGGAGTTGCGAGGTCTGTCGTCGGCTCAGTCGATATACGAGTGGAAGGCATCAGGATGCCGGACCTCGCTATGCTGCGAGCCGGAGGGCATGCTGGTGCATGCAGCCAGCAGGGCCGCGGCCAACAAGCAAAGCAGTGTTTTCATCAGTTCCTCGCTTTCATCGGATCATTGAAGGTTCGCAGTGTCGATGCGACAAGCTTCCTTGCCATCGACAAGTCTGCAGTCTGAGCATGTCGGTTCGCGGAAGTTTCCATCGACCGTGAATGACGGATATCGCCCTGCACGAATCGCTGAATGGTGCGAACAACGATTTGCTCACTTGCGATCAGCGTAGCAGTAACCGGGGTCAGATGCGTCTGATTGTTCGACAAAAGAACAAACACCCGGTCAGCTTTGCGCTGCGTCAGGCGCAAATGCGCGGTGAGCGGTTCGCAGACATTTCAGGCGCCCAGGCTTTGCGCGGGCGCAGGTGGCGGCTGTACGGGTTGTGGCTGTACGGATTGGAATCAGCCCGGATGGCTGTCCACCCAGCGCCGGAGGTCGGCGGCGGACATCGCGCCGCTGGTGCGCGCCACCTCGACGCCATTGCGAAACAGTGCGAGCGTCGGGATGCTGCGGATACGGAAGCGCGCGCTGGTCTGCGGTGCCGCATCGGTATCGACCTTGACGAAGCGCACGCCGGGCATCTGCCGTGCGGCGGCCTCGAATTGCGGCGCCATCATCTTGCAGGGTCCGCACCAGGCCGCCCAGAAATCGACCAGTACCGGCAGGCCGGTACCTTCGACGAAGCGCGCAAAATCGGCGTCGCCGAGAGCGACGGGTTCGGGCCGCATCAGTGCCGCGCCGCATTTTCCGCACGCGGGAGCATCGCCGAGGCGCGCTTGCGGCAGCCGGTTTTTCGCGCCGCAATCCGGGCAGACAAGATGCACGGTGCCGTCCATGACTATGCTTCCTTCCTTGTGTTGACAAAGCTTTCGATGCGCCAGTCGGCGAGCTCTTTCGCGGCTTCGCCCAACTTGCGGGCGGCGAGCGCCGCCGATTGCCGGGCCGGCTCGTATCCGCCGAGTTCGCTGAGGCGATACCAGTGGTAGGCCTGCTCGTCATCCTGGATCACCCCCTGGCCATGGGCGTGCAGGAAGCCGAGGTTGAACTGCGCCTTGGCATGGCCTTGCCCGGCGGCCTCGCGGTACCAGTGCGCCGCCTGCGCGAAATCCTGCTTCGTGCCCATGCCCTGCGCATACATCTGGCCCAGCTCGCATTGCGCGGCCGGCTCGCCCTGCCGCGCGGCCTTGCCGAACCAGTCGAACGCACGCATCAGGTGGGGAGCGATGTCGCGCCGTCCGGCAGGCACGCGCCCTGTGTCGGGCAGGGCAATCCCGCCATCCTTGTACAGTTCGCCCAGCTTTAGCTGTGCGCCGGCGTTTCCCTGTGCGGCAGCCTTTTCGTACAGCGGTAGCGCGGCGCTGCCGCTGGCCTGGTCCCGCAGCAGCTGCGCCAGCGCGAACTGCGCGTCGGCGTTGTCCTGCGCCGCCGCCCGCTCCAGCAGGCGACGCGCTTCTGCGGCGTCACGGGCGATGCCCTCGCCGTTGAGGCTGGCAAGACCAAGGCGCAGCTGCGCGCGCGGATGCGCGAGGGCGACAGCGCGCCGGTACCACTCGCTGGCCATTTCCGGGTCGCGCTCGACGCCGCTGCCCTGCGCGACGTACTCGCCCATCCTGACCATCGCTTCCGCGTCGTTCGAAAGGACGGCCGCGCGCAGTGCCTGCTCCGCCTCGGGGAAGCGCCTGGCCAGAACGAACGCACGGTCGACATCGGCCCGGCGCATCTCGGAGGCCACCATCTGCAGGTTGCGCGCCGAACGCAGGTCGCCGCCGGCGCTGGCGAGCTTCAGCCACATCGCCGAACGCACGCGATCGACCGGCCGGCCCTCGCCGCGCAGGTTCATGATCCCCAGCTGGTATTTCGAATCGCCATGGCCCATCAGCGCGGCCAGCATGTAGAAGCGGCGCGCGGCGCGATGGTAGTTGCGGGCCGTGGTCGCCGCGCGCATTTCCTGCGCGCGTTCGTAAAGCGAGGCGGGGTCAGACCCGGCAAGTTCGTGCAGCGTTCTTTCGATGGCTCTCATCGGGCAGTGATACGAACTGAATCATTTTTTCGAAGTATAACGTTGCCCCCGCGCTGGCCGGCGCTGGCCGTCGTATCGTCGGCCCGCCGCAAACGCAGCCGGCGAACATCAGCGCGCGAGATAGCCGCCATCCACCGGGTAATAACTGCCGGTGACGAAGGATGCACGCTCGGAGGCCAGCCACGCGACCAGCTCGGCCACCTCTTCCGGACGGCCGAGGCGCCCGATCGGATGCGCCGCCACCAGCATGTCGTTGACGGCCTTCTCGTTCTCGAACTTGCTGATCATCGGGGTATGGATGAATGCCGGACCGACTGCATTTACTCGCACGCCCTTTGCGGAGTATTCGAGCGCACTGGTCTGCGTCAGACCCACCACCCCGTGCTTGGCCGCGGCATAGGCGGGTGCGGTGGCGAATCCGACCGCGCCGAGGATGGACGCGATATTCACGATCGAGCCGCCGCCCGAATCCAGCATCGCCGGGATCTGGTATTTCATCCCGTAGAACACGCCCGACAGGTTGATCGCGATGACCCGGTTCCATTCATCCAGCGGATAGTCGGCGGTCGGTACGATCTCGCCGCCGACGCCGGCGTTGTTGCAGGCGACGTGCAGCGCGCCATAGCGGTCGACGGTCTGCGCGACCAGCGCTTGCATGTCGGCGGGTTCGGCGACGTTCGCCTTCACGAACCAGGCCTCGCCACCTTCGCGCGCAACCAGCTCGACCGTCTCGCGGCCGCCATCCTCGTTCATGTCGGACACCACGACTTTCGCGCCCTCGCGCGAGAACACCTGCGCGATCGCACGCCCGATGCCCGACGATGCGCCGGTCACCAGCGCCACTTTGTTTTGCAGCATGAACAGTTCCTTCCCTGACTGAGTGAAATTTGCGCCGCCGCGCAGGGCGGCGATACCTTGCGCGACCCACGCGCCTGATTCAGGTATATCGCCCGCGGCGCGATCTTTCCAGAATCCGGATCAAAATTTTCGGAGATTTTCCGGCGCAACGGCGCCGGCGGCGTTTGTTTCAGAGGCGCTCAAGAAAAAAACGCCTTCCCGGATCGGATGTTCCGGGAAGGCGTTTCCGTGCATGGTGCCCGAGACCGGAATCGAACCGGTACGCCGCCTCGCGGCTGAGCGGCGGATTTTAAGCGACAGCATTACTTCCGCACCGGGCATTCTCTCGGCTTGGATACAGCTTGCTGTAGCAGGTTTTCCGTAGAGCCAACACCTTGGATCATATGCTGGTGCGCGACTCAAACCGCCCCGGTTCTCTTTCGCCTGACTCCTAGCAGGCTCCTGGAATCGGGGCCTATCGGGAGCATCTTATGGCGAAAATCAAGCTAACCAAAAGCGCTGTTGACGCAGCACAGGCGCGGACCTGCGACGTTGAACTTCCGGACACGATTGTTCCGGGCTTCTTGTGCAAGATTACATCAAGTGGCCGAAAGGTAATCATGCTTCAGTACCGCACGAACTCCGTCGTGCGCCGTAAGCCGGCGCTGGGCCAGTTTGGCGAACTGACCGTCGAGCAGGCAAGGTCGCTGGCGCAGGACTGGTTGGCTGAAGTCCGGCGTGGCGGCGACCCCGGACACGACAAGGCCGAGGCCCGCAAGGCGCCGACAGTCAAGGAGCTGTGCGGCCGTTTCATGGAGGATCACTCAAAGGTGCGCAACAAGCCGAGCACCCAGGACAGCTACCCGTACCAGATCGACAAATACATCGTCCCGGCCTTTGGCTGCAAGAAAGCCCACGAGGTCACGCGCCACGACATCACCGCGCTGATGAAGCGTATGGAGAAGTCCCCCACGCAGGCCAATCGCGTACTGGCCTGCGTGCGCAAGATGTTCAATCTGGCCGAGCTTTGGGGCTATCGGCCCGACGGCTCGAATCTATGCCGTCATGTATCGAAGTACCCGGAGAAAGGTTCAACCCGCCTCATCACCGACGAACAGATGGTCAAACTGTCCGCCTATCTGGACAAAGGGGAGGCCGAAGAACTGGAACATCCGACCTACCTGCTGGCCATTCGCCTGCAGTTTGAGTTCGCAGCCCGCATGTCGGAGATCCTGCTGTTGCAGTGGGACTGGCTCGACCTACCCAACAGCCGGGTCGTCTGGCCAGACAGTAAGACCGGCGATATGTCCAAGCCTTTGAGCGCGGAAGCTCGCCGCTTGTTGGATAACGCACCTCGATATGGCAAGTCGCCCTACGTCTGCCCAGCGACCCGCAACCACGAAAAGCCGCTCAGCCCCCACGCCTATTACAGCACTTGGCGGCGCGTCCTCGATCGCGCCGGTGTGCCGAGAATCGGCACCCACGGCATTCGCCATCGCTCGGCGACCGACATTGCTAATTCTGGCATGCCCGTCAAGGTCGGCATGGCGCTGACCAGGTACAAGACCGTGGCGATGTTCATGCGCTATGTCCACACCGAGGACGACCCGGTGCGCCAGGCAGCCGAATTGGTGGCGAGTCGGCTCAAGTCGGTCATCAGCACGCGCCAAACACCGATGGAGGAGACCGCATGACCAATTGACAACGACCCGCCATGCAGGCCCCGATCGCCGTATTGGCGTCACGACAATGGGGGGCGCCCTTCCCTGCCCGACCATCGCGGCGGAGGTTTGAAAGCCATGCCCGTTTCGGGTATAGTATGGAGGTCAAGATGAAACGCATCCTCAAGCGAAAAGACTTTGCACGGTGGCAGGCAGGCGAAAAGCTGCCCGACGCCGCCTTATGCAAGGCGGTTCAGGAGATGGAAAGCGGTCTGATTGACGCAGACTTGGGCGGCTTCGTTTACAAGAAGCGGGTTGCCCGCCCTGGTGGTGGCAAGAGTGGCGGCTACCGCACGTTATTGTCGG
>CAZTIF010000023.1:0-17405 GCA_964613635.1 uncultured Bifidobacterium sp.
ATCCGTCTCGGTTCGCCGGCGATGACGACGCGCGGCTTCAAGGAAGCCGAGGCGACCCGGGTCGGCGACCTGATCGCCGACGTGCTCGACAACCCGCATGACGCAGCCACCATCGAGCGCGTGAAGGCCGAAGTGAAAAAGCTGACCGACGCCTTCCCGGTCTACCCGCGCTGATGCCGGGGCGGCGCATCTTGATCCTTGCTGGAGACCACTGACGATGCGCTGCCCGTATTGCCATAGCGAAGACACGCAGGTCCTCGACACACGCGCGTCGGAGGAGGGTGACAGCATCCGCCGCCGGCGCCGCTGCAATGCCTGCGACAAGCGTTTCACCACCTACGAGCGGGTCGAGCTGGCGATGCCGGTCATCGTCAAGAAGAACGGCAGCCGTACCGAGTTCGAGCCGGCCAAGCTGCGCGCGAGCCTGATGCTCGCGCTGCGCAAGCGGCCGGTGTCGGCCGATGCGGTCGATGCGGCGATCCGGCGCATCGAGGAAAAGCTGCTTTCTTCCGGCGAGCGCGAGATCATGTCGGGGCAGATCGGCGAGCTGGTGATGCGCGAACTGCGCCGGCTCGACAAGATCGCCTACATCCGCTTCGCGTCGGTCTATCGCAGCTTCGAAGACGTTTCCGAATTCCGCGACGCGATCGACGAGATCGATGTCGAAGCGAAGGCCCCTGCGGCGCGCAAGTCGCGCGGCTGAACGCCGGCCGCGGACATCCGGCCTGCCGTCCAGTACCCGGCCGGCTTACCCTGCTGTTCCGACTTTCCTTGCAGTTTCCTGAAAACGCATCCGGCCGAAATGGCCGGCGTGCTGCGTTTGCGCATCAATTGTTAGCGTGGTCTTTAATTTCGCTCAGGGAGTCGACCGCCTTCGCCGAAGCTCACGACGGTTCAAGCGGAGGCGCCGATGCAGCGAAGAGAGTCCGGGTTTGCAGTGCTGGAGACGGCGGTTGCGCTGCTGATTGTCAGCCTTGCCGCCGTGCTGGTGGTGCAGTCCGGCGGTGCTAATGCAGTCGCGCGCACGCAAGCGTTGGCGCGCAGCAGCGCCGCCCGGCTGGCGGCGGAGCTGTCCGAATGGACGCGCCGGCACGGCGAGTCGGCGCCGGCCGAGCCGCTGGCGCTGCTGATCGCCGGTGCCGGCGATCCCGCGCTTCCTTGCCATGAAGGCGATTGCGATGCCGCACAGGGCGCGCGGCATTTCCTGCACATGTGGCGTATGCGCCTGCTGCGAACCCTTCCCGGCGCGCGTGCCGAGATCTGCAACGACCATCCTCCGGGCCTTGACCGGCCCGACTGGGCCTGCGATCCGGACGGCAGCGCGTCCGTGCTGAAGCTGGGCTGGCCTTCGGCCCCCGGGGCAAACGGGTTTCCGCCGGCGCTTGCCATCGAACTCGGGCCGGCAGCATGAGGCCGCGCCAACGCGGGGCCGGCCTGGCCGGGCTGATGGTCTCGCTGGGCCTGTCGCTGGGCATCGTGCTGTCCGCGCTGCATCTGGCCGCTTTGTCGGGGGCCGACTATGTGCGCGCCGAGCAGCATGCGCTGCTGCAGGAGCAGGCGGCGCAGGTGCTCGAACTGCTTGCGGCCATCGTGCAGCAGGCGGGCCATGTCGACCCGACGCAGCCGATGCCGGCACGGGCCGCGCGTCCGCCGGACGGCGCGCTGCGCGGGCTCGACGATGCCGTGGTGCCGGCCAGTTCGGACTGGCTGGTCGCGGCCCGGCATGGCAACGGAGGCGGCAGCGATGCGCTGGCCATTCACGTGGCTGGCGATGCGCTCGGTCGGCTGCGCAACTGCGCGGGCATGCCGGTGCCGGAGGCCGTGGATGCGTACGACGACCGGGGCGCGAGCATTTTCCACGTGGCGGACGGCCCGCAAGGCGAGCCCGAGCTGCGCTGCAAGTACCACGGCGACACGGGCTGGAGCTCGCAGGCCATCGCGGCCGGCGTGGCGTCCTTCCAGCTGTTGTACGGCATCGATACCGATGGTGATGGCTTGCCGAACGACTTTGTCAGCGCGTCGCGCCTGCAGGCGCTCGCGGCAGGTTCCGCGGCGGCGGTGTCGCCCTGGACCCGCGTGGTGGCGGTGCAGGTTGCGCTGCTGATGCGTTCCCGCCAGCCGGTGCCGGGAACGCCGCGCCCGACCGGGTTCGATCTGTTCGGCAGCGCCTATGGCGATTTGCACGCGGCCGACGATCCCGGCGCGCGCGTGCCGGCCGGCCAGCTGCAGCCGGGCCGGCTGTACCGGCTGTTCGAAGCGGTGATCTTCCTTGGCAACAGCCTGCGGCCTGCCACATGAGCCTGCTGCCTTCGCTGGTCGTGCTGTTCGCGGTGCTGCTGCTCACGCTCGCGTCCGGGCAGCAGGGGCGGGACGCCGCGCTGGTGGCATCGCAACAGGCCGACCGTCAGCTCGCATGGCGGCGGGCCGAGGCGGCGCTGGCGCAGTCGGCGGCAGCGCTGGCGGCAGACGCCGCCGGCGTGCCGGACCCGGCGCCCGTTGGCCGCGATATCGACACCCGGATCGAGATGCTGCCGGGCGCCGCCAATGCGGAGCTCGGCGAGCTGCCGCTGAACCTGCAGCGCGTGACGGCCACCGGCGAGGCCGGCCGGACGCGCGTGCGCCTGCAGGCGGATTACGCGATCGACGGCTGCGAGAGCGCGCATGACGAAGGCTGCAGGCCACGCTTGCGGCGCATCGCATGGCGGCAGCTGTTGCCCGACTGATGCGGACTTCCCGCGCTGCGGTGCGCGGATTCAGCCTGGTCGAGACGCTGACCGTGGTCGTGATCACCACGCTGCTGGCGGCGCAGGCCCTTCCCGGCTTCCGCACGCTGCTCGACCGCATCCGGGTATCAACGACCGCGGCGGACTTCCGCACCGCGCTGGCCTTTGCGCGTTCTTCCGCGATCCGGCGCGGGCAGCGCGTCGACCTGCTGCCTGCATCGCCGGCCGGATGGCATACCGGGTGGCGGGTAGTCCTCGACCTGAACAACAACCAGCAGCTTGATCCGGGCGAACCGGTGCTGCGCGCCGGCCCGCCGCCGCCGCCGGGAGTGGACATCGACGCCAGCCTGCGCGACGGCACGCGCAATTACCTCGCCTTCGACCCGAGCGGGCGGCCACGCAGCGCGCACAGCGCGTCGCTGCCGCAGTTCGGCTCGCTGATGTTCAGTTCGGGGACGGAGCGGCGCAAGCTGACGATCGGCTTTCTTGGTCGCGCAAGGCTGTGCGACCCTGACCGCGAGCGGACGGCTTGTTAAAATGGCGTTCCCGCGCCCATTCCATTCCCGTGAAAATCCTCAACGACACCGACGGCATGCGCGCCGCGCTCGCGCTGGCCTCCCGGGGCCTGTACACCACCACGCCGAACCCGCGCGTGGGCTGCGTGATCGTGCGCGACGGCGAAGTGATCGCCGAAGGCCATACGCAGCCGGCCGGGTTTGCCCACGCCGAGGCGCATGCGCTGCAGCATGCGGCCGCGAATGGCGTCGATGTGCGCGGCGCGACGGTGTACGTGACGCTCGAGCCCTGCAGCCACCATGGCCGCACGCCGCCGTGCGCCGATGCGCTGATCGCGGCCGGCGTCGCGCGGGTGGTGGCGGCGATCGGCGATCCGAATCCGCTGGTCGCCGGGCAGGGGCTGGCGCGCCTGCGCGCGGCCGGCATTGCCGTCGAAACCGGCGTGCTTGCGCCCGAGGCGGCCGAAATGAATGCCGGTTTCTTCAGCCGGATGCGCTGCGGCCGGCCGTGGGTGCGGATGAAGGTGGCGGCCAGCATCGACGGCGGCACCGCGCTGCAGAACGGCCAGAGCCAATGGATCACGTCGTCCGCAGCGCGCGACGACGGCCATGCATGGCGCGCGCAGGCCTGCGCGATACTGACCGGCATCGGCACCGTGCAGCAGGACGATCCGCAGCTGAATGTGCGTGCGGTCGACACGCCGCGCCAGCCGCGCCGCATCATCGTCGACAGCCGGCTCGAGATCTCGCCGCAGGCGAAGGTGCTGCAGGGCGGCGGCAGCTGGATCGTGGCGGCGATCGATGACGAACGCCGCGCCGCACCCTTGCGCGAGGCCGGGCATGAGGTGATCGTGCTGCCGAACGACAGCGGCAAGGTCGACCTCGGCGCGCTGATGCAGGCGCTGGGCCGGCGGCAGGTCAATGAATTGCATGTCGAGGCCGGTTTCAAGCTGAACGGCTCGCTGCTGCGCGCCGGCGTGGTCGATGAACTGCTGATGTATTTCGCGCCCTGCCTGCTCGGACCGGCGCAGGGCATCGCGCGGCTGCCGGTGCTGGACAATCTGTCGGAGCGGCTGGCGCTGCGCTTTCACGATGTGCGCCAGATCGGGCCCGACCTGCGCGTGCGCGCATTGCTTAACGATTTTTAGTCTTGTTTTTTCCGGAGTCCCATGTTCACTGGCATCGTCGCGGCTGTTGGCCGCATCACCTCGATCACACCGCTGGGCGCCGACGCCGATGCCGGCGTGCGGCTGCAGATCCATGCGGGCGCGCTGCCCATGGCTGATGTTGCGCTCGGCGACTCGATCGCGATCAACGGCGCCTGCATGACCGTCACGCTAAAGACGGCGGACGGCTTCACCGTCGACGTGTCGCGCGAGAGCCTGAACCGCACCGTCGGGCTGGATGCCGAAGGCGAAGTCAACCTCGAAAAGGCGCTGACGCTGGCCGAGCGCCTCGGCGGCCATCTGGTGTCCGGCCATGTGGACGGTCTTGGCACGGTCGCGCATTTTGCGCCGGTCGGCGAATCGTGGAAGCTGGACATCCTGGCCCCGGCCGCACTGGCGAAGTATTTCGCGTACAAGGGCTCGGTGGTGGTCAATGGCGTGTCGCTGACGGTCAACAGCGTCGCCGACGCCGTAGAGGGCTGTACCATCTCGATCAACCTGATCCCGCACACCATTGCGGCGACCACGCTGAAGCACCTGACGCCGGGCGCGCGGGTGAATCTCGAGGTCGACCTGATTGCGCGCTATGTGGAGCGCATGCTGTCCGCCACCACGCCGGCCCGTTGAGCCGGGCTGCCGCCGGCCGGCCGGCTGCCCGGGCGGCGGCGGGTGCGCGGCTGAAATCCTATAAAATGTCCGGCCTTTCCGGAATCTTCCCCATGTCACTTTCAAGCACAAACGAGATCATCGCCGAGCTGCGCGGCGGCCGCATGGTCATCCTGGTCGACGAGGAAGACCGCGAGAACGAGGGTGACCTTGTGCTGGCGGCCGAATTCGTCACTCCCGAGGCGATCAATTTCATGGCCCGCTTCGGCCGCGGCCTGATCTGCCTCACGCTCACCGAAGAACGCTGCGACCAGCTGAACCTGCCGCTGATGACGGGCCGCAACGGCACCTCGTTCGGCACCAATTTCACCGTGTCGATCGAGGCAGCCGAGGGCGTGACCACCGGCATTTCGGCGGCCGACCGCGCGCGCACCATCCAGGCAGCGGTGGCCCGCAACGCGCGGCCGTCCGACCTGGTGCAGCCGGGCCACATCTTCCCGCTGCGCGCGCAGAAGGGCGGCGTGCTGATGCGCGCCGGCCATACCGAGGCCGGCTGCGATCTCGCCGAGCTGGCCGGGCTGACGCCGGCGGCGGTGATCTGCGAGATCCTGAAGGAAGACGGCACGATGGCGCGCCTGCCGGACCTGCTCGAGTTTGCGCGCGAACACGGGCTGAAGATCGGCACCATCGCCGACCTGATCCACTACCGCAGCCAGACCGAGAGCATCGTCGAGCGTGTCGGCGAGCGCGACATGCAGACGCCGTACGGCAACTTCCATGCGATCGCGTTCCGCGACACGCCCAGCAGCGGCGCGCACCTCGCGCTGGTGCACGGCGACATCACGCCCGACGCCGAGACGCTGGTGCGGGTGCACCAGCCGGTATCGCTGCTCGACCTGCTCGAGACGCGCGCCACCACGCACTCGTGGAACATGGCGGCCGCGATGACGGCCATCAAGAACAGCGAGCGCGGCGTGATCGTGCTGTTGAATTGCGAAGAGTCGTCCGAGCAGATGTTCGCGCAGTTCAGCGCGCTCGGCGCGGCGCAGCCGTCGACGCCGCCGCGCGCCGCGCGGATGGATCTGCGCACCTATGGCATCGGCGCGCAGATCCTGCGCGAACTGGGTGTGGGCAAAATGAAATTGCTGGCCAACCCGAGGAAAATGCCCTCGATGACCGGCTTCAATCTCGAAGTGGTTGGCCATCAGGCCAGCCCCGACAACTGACGCAGGAGGCGTTATGACCGTAGGAACTTACGAACCCGATTTCGACGGGAGCGGACTGCGTATCGGCATCGTGCAGGCAAGGTTCAATGAGGACGTCTGCCACGGACTGTCGGCGGCCTGCCTGGCGGAGCTGAAGCATATGGGCGTGGACGATCAGGACGTGCTGCTGGTGACCGTGCCCGGCGCGCTCGAGATTCCGCTGGCGCTGCAGAAGATGGCCGAGTCCGGCCAGTTCGACGCGCTGATCGCGCTCGGCGCGGTGATCCGCGGCGAGACTTACCACTTCGAACTGGTGTCGAACGAATCCGGCGCCGGCATCACCCGCATCGGCCTCGATTTCGGCATCCCGATCGCGAACGCGGTGCTGACCACCGAGAACGACGAACAGGCCGAGGTGCGCATGGCTGCCAAGGGTGCCAATGCGGCGCGCGTGGCGGTCGAGATGGCCAATCTTGTGGCCGCGATGGACGAACTGGCCGACGAGGCCGACGAAGAATAAGGCAGCCCATGAGCAGCAAATCCCAGCACGCCAACCCGAACAAGAGCCGCACGCCGCGCCACCGTGCGCGCGAATTTGCGCTGCAAGGCCTGTACCAGTGGCTGATGAGCAATGAGGATGCGGGCGTCATCGACGCGCACATCCGCAATGCGCACGGCTTCGACAAGGCCGACCGCGAGCATTTCGACGCGCTGCTGCACGGCGCGATCCGCGATGCCGCCAGCCTGCGCGCCGACATCGTTCCCTTCATCGACCGTGCGATCGAGCAGCTGTCGCCGATCGAGCATGCGGCGATGCTGATCGGCGCGTACGAACTGAAGCACCACATCGAGATTCCGTACCGGGTCGTGATCAACGAGGCGGTCGAGCTGGCCAAATCCTTCGGCGGCATCGACGGCCACAAGTACGTCAACGGCGTGCTCGACAAGCTCGCCGCGCAGCTGCGCGCGCCCGAGGTCGGGGCAGGTCGCTGACCACGGGGCGGCAACGATGGACTTTGCGCTGGCGCAGCGGCTGCAGGAGATCGCCCCCTTCCATGTGATGGAGGTGATCAAGCGCGCGGCCGAACTCGAGAAGGCTGGTCGCTCGACCATCTACATGTGCATCGGCGAGCCGGATTTCCCGCCGGCGCAGCCGGTGCTCGACGCTGCCGGCGCCGCCTTGTCCAGCGGCGCGGCCATGCGCTACACCGCGGCGCTCGGGCTGGCCGAGCTGCGCGAGGCGATTTCCGCGCACTACAAGACGGCGTTTGGCGTTGACGTTCCGGCCGAGCGCATCGTCGTCACGGCCGGGGCATCGGCGGCGCTGCTGCTGGCCTGTGCGGCGCTGGTCGAGCGCGATGCGGAAGTGCTGATGCCGGACCCCAGTTATCCGTGCAACCGCCATTTCATTGCCGCGTTCAACGGGCACGCAAAGCTGATCACCAGCACTCCGGCCGAGCGCTTCCAGCTGTCGGCCGCGACCGTCGAGGCGCACTGGGGCGAGAACACGCGCGGCGTGCTGCTGGCCTCGCCGTCCAACCCGACCGGCACATCGATCGCGCGCGACGAACTCGCGCGCACGCTCGACGTGGTGCGTCGGCACAAGGGTTTTGCGCTGGTGGATGAAATCTATCAGGGCCTGTCCTACGACGCGCCGCCATACACCGCGCTCGAGTTCGGCGACGACCTGATCGTCATCAACAGCTTTTCCAAGTACTTCAACATGACCGGCTGGCGGCTGGGCTGGCTGGTGGTGCCGCCGGCGATGCTGCCGGCGATCGAGAAGCTGGCGCAGAACTTCTTCATCTGCGCATCCAGCCTCGCGCAGCATGCGGCGCTGGCCTGCTTCACGCCGCAGGCGCTGGCCGTGGCGGAGGAGCGCCGGCAGGAATTCCGCCGCCGGCGCGACTACCTGGTGCCCGAGCTGCTGAAGCTGGGCTTCGATATCCCGGTGCTGCCGGACGGCGCGTTCTACGTGTATGCCGACTGCAGCCGCCTGTCCGATGATGCCGACCGCCTGACGCGCGACATCCTCGACCAGACCGGCGTGGTGCTCACGCCCGGCATGGATTTCGGCGTTGACGGCGCGAAGCGCTTCATCCGCGTGTCGTATGCGACCTCGATGGAGAACCTGCAGGAAGCGGTGCGCCGCTTGCGCGAATATTTCGCGGCGGGATGCGAGCGGCCTTGAATACAAAAAATCGCACCGTCAGAAACGGCGCGGCCGCGGGTTGAAAGGTCGTCGCCCCTGCCTCTATACACCCCACAAGGTCGATAACGGCGCTGCCCAGATGCCGTCTCCCAGCGGCATCGTTTCGCTGCCATCGTAGAGCAGTACCCCCATCCTGAACTGTTCGCCTGCCAGGCCGGCCAGCTTTCTCAGGCCGCGCAGGTCACTTTCCCTGACGGTGGCTGCCGCTTTGACCTCGATGCCCACCAGCTTTCCGGCCGCGTTTTCTATCACGACATCGACCTCGAATTTGTCGGCATCACGGTAGTACATCAGGCGATAGTCGCCGTCGGCCGTGGTCGTGTGCTTGAGCAGTTCTCCGAACACGAAGGTCTCCAGCACATTGCCAAACCGCGTGCGATCCTGCTGCGCCTCTTCAGTGCTCAGATCAATCAATGTGGCCAGCAGGCCGGAATCGATGAACTGCAGCTTCGGTGTCTTGACCACGCGGTTGAGCCTGTTTCGCGCCCAGACATCAATCCGCCTGAGCAGGTACATCTGCTCGAAGATGGCGATATAGCGAGAGACTGTCTTGCCATCGAGCCCCACCTGCCCGCCGAGCTGGGTGTAGTTGCACATCTGGCCGGCCGTCTGTGCCAGGGCGCGCAGGAAACGTGGCAACTGATCCAGCTTTTCGATGCCGGCCACATCGCGGACATCCCGCTGGATGAGCGCATCGACATACTGCCGCGCCCACATCGCACGCCGCTTCGGCGACGCGCGCGAAATCGCTTCGGGGTAGCCACCGCGCAGCACACGCTCGATCAGACTATTCCCTTGCGCTGGCCCGGCCGTCTTGGGAATCCGGCCCGCGAAAGCGCTGTCGATCCAGTTGGCCGGACGCGACTCGATTTCGCTCTGCGACAAAGGCAGCAGCGTCAAGGTTTCCATCCGGCCGGCAAGCGAGTCGGCCACGGCTGGGAGTGCCATCAGGTTGGCCGATCCGGTCAACAGAAAACGGCCTGGGCGGCGATCATCGTCCACACTTTTCTTGATGGCCAGCAGCAACTTTGGCGCTCGCTGAATCTCATCGATCACTGCCCGGTCCAGGCTGCGAATCATTCCGACCGGGTCTTCCTGAGCCGATAACCATGTCAGCTCATCATCCATGGTCAGGTAGCGCAGCCTCTGCTGGTCGGCGATCTGCCGCACCAGCGTCGTCTTGCCCGACTGACGCGGACCGGCCAGCAAAACAACCGGCGTGTCTTGCAAGGCTTCAGCGATGTGTGGCTCAATCCGACGCGGATAAATGGATGTCATCTTGCTACGCTCAGGGCAGCGGGAATTGCGGAACAGCTTAACGTAAATTACGGAATCAAAGGGCGTAAATTACGGAATCAATGTCCGTAAATTACGGAATTAATGGCCGTAAATTACGGAATGAAGGGCCGTAAATTACGGAATCAAAGGTCGTAAAAGGGAGGGCGGTGCGCCATGAACAAGGCGCGAGGAGCGATTTCCGGCCGGGCAGATCTTTTATCTTCTGCGCCCGAAAAGAAAAAACCCCTGCCAGCAAAGCAGGGGTTCTTCAGTCGCCCGAGGAGCGCGGGCTCCTCGTCCATGACGGCGGCGTCGTTCAGGCCGGTTCGGTCTGCGCCGGTTCGCGTTTCTGCAATTCCGGCACCATCGCTTCGCGCACTCGTTCGGCCGGTTGCGGCGGCGTGAAGGTCGGCACACGCTTGCCGGCAGCCACCGAGCGCAGGCGCGCATGTTCGGCCATCACCTTGTCGGCATAGCCGCCGTCGCTGGCGAGGTTGCCGGCACCGACGTACAGCTTCAGTCCGGCCTCGGTCGAACCGGCACGGCGAATCAGGTCCTTCAGGATCTTCGCGCCGACCTGGATGTTGGCCACCGGGTTCAGCGCGGCGCTCAGGCCACCGACGTCGCTGAACTTCTCGTGATGTACCTTGGCCATCACCTGCATCAGGCCCTGGGCGCCGACCGAGCTTTCCGCGTACGGGTTGAAGCGCGATTCGATGGCCATCACCGCGAGGATCAGCAGCGGGTCGATCTTGACTTCATCGGCCGATTCGTAGGCCGCGCTGACTAGCATGCTGCTGGCGGTGCCGGCGATGCGGTAGCGCTTGGCCAGCCAGTCCGTCACGCGCTGCTGTGCCAGTGCGGCGCGGTCAGCGGACGGCGTGCTGCGTTCCGGCAGGGCCAGCGCCTGCACCAGTGCTTCCTCGTCGGTCACGGCCTGCTCTGCGACGGTGTCGGCGAAAGGGGACAGGGCCTTCAGGTTGTCAAGCAGCTCGGGCCGGAAAAATACCAGCGCGATCGCTGCGACGACCGCCACTTCAACGGCGATCAGGGTGCGACGGGCAGTGGTGAGGATACCGCCGGCGCGGGCAAGGAAATCCTCGCCAAACAGCTGGAAGCGCGGGGAGACGTTCCCCGCACCGGCCAACGCTGTCAATTTGCGTCGATTATTCATAAAACCTCCTGAATCATCGCGGCCTTCAAAGCGCCTGGCAAAACACAAGTGCTTCACCCCGGCCATGCGCACTCTTCGTTGCTGGCATGACAAGTCTGCACTCAAATTTTGCCAGGCGCTCTGAACTGAGGCCAATTGCAAGCGTGCTTCGTGCTTCAATTCACCGCGAGATAACAATGTTCGTTTGCGACCTTGCGCTGGTGCTGTCCTGCGCAGGTTCCCCCGCAAACGCCGGTGTTGCCTTGATCGTCTCCGTATGCACAGGAGACGTCGACAATCTTTTTTCGGGGACGAATGTCCGACCCGGCCGCGCAACAATCTCTACAATTGCCGACGGGTCTGCCCCCGATGTGACAGGGCAGCCTGTGTGTTGCCTTTCTTGAATCCGGAGTGTCCCGGAGAGGCTGCCCGAAAAATTTGAGCGGATTGTAGGTGGCGGTTTATATCCAGTCAATACTGGAAATCTGCAAACCTATAACTATAAATTATCAAATCACAGTTGCATTTTATTAATTCCTAGTAAAATCAGTCGCTTGTGGGGCAATCTCAAGCCGCTGCTTTCACTTTGAAACACATCAAACACCCATGAAATATTCGGATTTGCGGGATTTTATTGCTAAGTTGAAACAAATTGGCGAGTTGACCGAGGTTGATGTCCCCGTTTCGCCCCATCTGGAGATGACCGAACTGTGCGATCGCACCTTGCGAGCGGGTGGTCCGGCCTTGCTGTTCAGGCAGCCCACCGGGCACCGGATGCCTGTGCTGGGTAATTTGTTCGGCACGCCGAAGCGCGTGGCGCTTGGCATGGGTGCGTCGGATGTCGGCGAATTGCGCCGCATCGGCCAGCTGCTGTCCGTGCTGAAGGAGCCCGAGCCGCCGAAGGGACTGAAGGATGTGCTGGGACTCGGTTCGCTGGTGAAGGCGGTGTGGGACATGGCGCCGCGCGAGCTGCGCTCGGCGCCTTGCCAGGAAATCGTGTGGGAGGGTAGCGATGTCGACCTGTCGCAGTTGCCGATACAGCATTGCTGGCCCGGCGACGCCGCGCCGCTGATCACCTGGGGGCTGGTGATCACGAAAGGGCCGCACAAGAAGCGGCAGAACCTCGGCATCTACCGGCAGCAGGTGATCGGCCCGAACAAGCTGATCATGCGCTGGCTCGCGCATCGCGGCGGCGCGCTCGACTTCCGCGAGCATTGCCTGGCCAACCCGGGCCGGCCTTATCCGATCGCGGTCGCGCTCGGCGCCGACCCCGCCACTATATTAGGAGCGGTCACGCCGGTGCCGGACAGCCTGTCGGAGTATCAGTTTGCCGGACTCTTGCGCGGCAGCCGGACCGAACTGGTGAAGGCCATCGGCAGCGAATTGCGGGTACCGGCGTCGGCCGAGATCGTGCTGGAGGGGCATATCTATCCGGATGCCGCCCACCCGAGCGGCTACGAGCATGCGCTCGAGGGTCCCTTCGGCGACCATACCGGTTATTACAATGAACAGGACTGGTTCCCGGTGTTCACGGTCGACCGCATCACCATGCGGCGCGACCCGATCTATCACTCCACCTACACCGGCAAGCCGCCGGACGAGCCCGCCGTGCTGGGCGTCGCGTTGAACGAGGTCTTCGTGCCCTTGCTGCAAAAGCAATTCAGCGAGATCACCGATTTCTACCTGCCGCCCGAGGGCTGCAGCTACCGGATGGCGGTGGTGCAGATGAAGAAGGCGTATCCGGGCCACGCGAAGCGGGTGATGTTCGGCGTCTGGAGCTTCCTGCGGCAGTTCATGTATACGAAGTTTATCGTCGTCGTCGACGAGGATGTGGACATTCGCGACTGGAAGGAAGTGATCTGGGCGATCACGACCCGGGTCGATCCGGTGCGCGACACCACGCTGGTCGACAATACGCCGATCGACTACCTCGACTTTGCATCGCCGGTCAGCGGGCTGGGCAGCAAGATGGGCATCGACGCGACCAACAAGTGGCCGGGCGAGACCTCGCGCGAATGGGGCCGCACGATCACGATGGATGCGGACGTCAAGGCGAGGGTGGACAAGCTCTGGGAGCAGCTCGGCTTCTGACGCGCGCATTGCCGCGCGTCGTGATGACAAAAGCCTCGAAGCGCAGGGGGGAATGCTGGTAGAATTCTGGCTGGCGGGCCCCTGCGCATTGTGGCATGGTCAACCTGGTCAGGTCGGGAACGAAGCAGCCACAGCCATTTCCCGCAAGTGCCGCAGACAAGGCTCGCCTCCTCGCATACTTCCTTCCGGTTTCATTCTGCTTCCCGCGGCGTTCGCGCGCGCGTGTCGAATCAATCCGGCCACGCGCGGCTGATGATCCTTGATCCGTCGATGCCCGCCAGCGTGCCATGCACCCGACCGTGCTGCGGATCGCAGCGACTGCCGATGAAGGCTTCCGCGATCGCGGCCGGCACCTGTTCGAGCAGCAGCGCCGCCTGCGCCAGCAGTGCCGCCGCTTGCGCGATGCGCCGCGCCTGTCGCTGTTGTTCTTCTGGCGGCAGCCGCAGTCCGGACAGGATTTCGTCCAGCAGCGGCTGCAGCCGCCGGTCCGTGTCCGCGGCCGCCTGCAGCCAGTCCAGCAGCGGCAGCAAATCGTCACCGGCCTGGCGCGCAGCGCGCAGCAGGTCGAGGCACATCACGTTGCCCGATCCTTCCCAGATCGAATTCACCGGCGCCTCGCGATACAACCCGGCCAGCGGACCGTCCTCGATGTAGCCGTTTCCGCCGAGGACTTCCATGCACTCGCCGACGAACTCCGGCGCGCGCTTGCAGATCCAGAACTTGGCGGCCGGCGTCAGCACGCGCAGCAGTGTCGTCTCGCCGAGGTCGACCGCCCGCGCCAGCCGCAGCACCAGCAGCAGCGCCGCCTCGCTTTCGAGCGCGAGGTCGGCCAGCACGTTCATCATCAGCGGCTGCTGCGCCAGCGCGCGGCCGAAAGCGCAACGATGCCGCGCATGATGCAGCGCCTGCGCCAGCGCCTGCCGCATCAGCGCCGCGCTGGCGATCGCGCAGTCGAGCCGCGTCAGGCTGGCCATCTCGGCCAGCGTCGCGATCCCGCGTCCGCCTTCGCCGACCAGCGTGCCGTGCGCGTCGATGAACTCGACTTCGGCGCTCGCATTCGAGCGATTGCCCAGCTTGTCCTTGAGCCGCTGCAGCAGCACCGTATTGCGGCTGCCGTCGGCGCGCCAGCGCGGCACGAAGAAGGCGGACAAGCCCTGAGGCGCGCGTGCCAGCACGAGGTGGGCGTCGCACATCGGCGCGGAGAAGAACCATTTGTGCCCGGTCAGCAGGTAGGTCGCGCCGGGTTCGTCGCCTGCCAGCGGGACCGCCTCGGTCTGTGTGCCCCGCAGGTCCGATCCTCCCTGTTTTTCCGTCAGCCCCATGCCGACGAGGATGGCCGACTTGCCGCCGATCGGCAGGTCGCGCGCGTCATGCGTCTCGCAAAACAGCTTGTCTGCCAGCGACGCAAACATCGGCTCATCGCGCAGCAGCGGAATCGATGCGGAGCTCATCGTGATCGGGCACAGGCTGCCGGCCTCGACTTGCGCATGCAGATAGAACGCGATCGCGCGCTCGACATGCGCAGTGCGGGACGGCAAGCGCCAAGCGCGGCCTTGCAGCCCGCTGGCGCGCAGCCTGCCCAGCAGCGCATGCCAGGCGGGATCGAATTCCACCCGATCCATCCGGTGTCCTTGCCGGTCATGCGTGCGCAGCTCCGGAGGAAAACGGTTGGCGCGCTGTGCGAGTGCCTGCGCGTCGGCGCTGCCGGCCCAGCGCCCGAGCGACTGCAGCGCGGTGACCGCTGTCGCATCGAGTTCGCGCAATGCGGCCGACTGCAGCGCCAGGTCCGTATCGAACAGGTTGACCTGCACCAGGGGCGGTGCCTGGTTGCTCACTTCGTGGGTAGGCCAGCGCATCGTGTCCTCCGGCTTCCGGCACATGCCGGATCAATCGTGTTCAGCGAAGATTACGCCAGCCGCGGGCCGGCTGCGCGCTCGGGTAAAATTCATGCTTCGACAATCACAGCGCCTCCGGACATGTCCTACCAGGTCCTCGCCCGCAAATACCGCCCGAAAAGTTTCGACAGCCTGGTCGGTCAGGAACACGTGGTGCGCGCGCTCACGCATGCGCTGGAACAACAGCGGCTGCACCATGCCTACCTGTTCACCGGCACCCGCGGCGTCGGCAAGACCACGCTGTCGCGCATCCTCGCGAAATCGCTGAACTGCCGGGGCGCGGACGGGCAGGGCGACATCACGGCGCAGCCGTGCGGTCGCTGCGAAGCCTGCGTCGCGATCGATGCCGGCCGTTTCGTCGACTACATCGAGATGGATGCCGCGTCCAACCGCGGCGTCGACGAAATGGCGCAGCTGCTCGAACAGGCGGTGTATGCGCCGTCGAATGCGCGCTTCAAGGTCTACATGATCGACGAAGTGCACATGCTGACCAGCCACGCATTCAACGCGATGCTGAAGACGCTCGAAGAGCCGCCGGCGCACGTCAAGTTCATCCTCGCGACCACCGATCCGCAGAAGATACCGGTGACGGTGCTGTCGCGTTGCCTGCAGTTCAACCTGAAGCAGATGCCGCCCGGCCATATCGTCGGTCATCTCGAGAACATCCTCGCACAGGAGCAGATCGCCTTCGAGGCGCCCGCGCTGCGCCTGCTCGCGCAGGGCGCGCAGGGTTCGATGCGCGACGCATTGTCGCTGACGGACCAGGCGATCGCTTATGCCGCCGGCAAGGTCACGCTCGATGCGGTGCAGGGCATGCTCGGCGCGCTCGACCAGACCTATCTGGTACGCGTGCTCGACGCGCTGGCCGCGCAGGATGGTGCTGCGCTGCTGGCGATCGCCGATGACATGGCCGCGCGCAGCCTGTCGTGGAGCACTGCGTTGCAGGACCTTGCGACGCTGCTGAACCGGATCGCGATCGCGCAGTCGGTGCCGGAGGCCATCCCCGACGACCTGCCCGGACATGCCGACATCCTGCGCCTCGCGCAGGCGTTCGCGCCGGAAGACGTGCAGCTGTATTACCAGATCGTCGTACACGGGCGAAACGAGCTCGGGCTCGCGCCCGACGAATATGCCGGCTTCACGATGAGCTTGCTGCGCATGCTGGCGTTCGCGCCGATGGACATCGCCGGATCGGCCACGCCTGCGCCGCCGGCACCGCGCGCGGCAGCACCGGCCCGGGCCGCTGCCCCCGCTGTATCGTCGTCTTCATCGTCGCCTGCATCGTCGGCCGCGCTGCAGGCAGCGCCACCGGTCGCCACCGCAGCGGTATCGTCCCGCACAGCCGCCGTCGTCGCCGAGCCGAGCGCCGCACCCGCTGCCCGGCCGAGCCCGGCGATGGCTGCGCTGGCCGCCGTGCGCAGCGGACGTGCAAAGGGTGCGCCGGCGGCACCGGCGGTACCTGCAGCCCCGGTCGCAGCATCCGCACCCGCTGCATCGGTTGCTGCGCCGGCAGCCCCGTCCGCGCCGCCGCCGTGGGAAGACGATTTCCTGATGTCCGATCCGGTCGATGCAGTCGACCCGGCTCAAAAAAAAACTGAAGCGCGCGCAGAGTCGCCCGCGCGGGCAATCGAAGAGCCGGTCGACGATGCGTGGCCGTACAACGTGCCGCCGCCGGACAGCCTGGCGGACGACCTGCCGTTCCACACGATGCCGCTCGACAGCGACGCGAAGCCGGCCGGCATTCCCACCCAGCCCGCGGACAACGCGCCTGTCGTCACGCTGCCGCCGGCAGCCGACGGCAGCACCAGCGACTGGCCTCGGCTGGTGCGGCAACTGCCGCTGCGCGGCGTCGTGCATCAGCTGGCGATGCAGAGCGAACTGCTGGGCTGCAGCGAAGACGGCAATGTACTGGCGATCCGGGTTCGCGTGCCGGTCGACACCTTGCTGTCCGCCGGCAGCGGCGACAAGCTCGCCTCCGCACTGACTGCGCACTTTGGCCGTCCGGTGCGTGTCGACAGCGAGATCGGCACGGTCCGGCGCACCGCGCATGCGGCCGACGTGGCCGAGCAGGCCGAGCGGCAGCGCGCGGCCGAACGCATGATGCAGGACGATCCCTTCGTGCAGACACTGATCCGCGATTTCGGCGCGACCTTCGTGCCGGGATCGATACGACCGGCATGATTCGCGCTTTGCTGAATCATTCCCCACCCGACATTCACTTTTGAGGAGTTCACCATGATGAAAGGCCAATTGGCCGGCCTGATGAAGCAGGCCCAGGCAATGCAGGACAACATGAAGAAGATGCAGGACCATCTCGCGACCATCGAGGTCGAGGGGCAGGCCGGCGCCGGCATGGTGAAGGTGGTCATGACCTGCAAGAACGACGTCAAGCGCGTGTCGATCGATCCGTCGCTGCTGGCCGACGACAAGGACATGCTCGAAGACCTCGTCGCCGCCGCGTTCAATGATGCCGTGCGCAAGGCCGAAGCCACGTCCGCCGAGAAGATGTCCGGCCTGACCTCCGGGCTGCCGCTGCCGCCGGGGTTCAAGCTGCCGTTCTG
>CAZTIF010000023.1:17505-25071 GCA_964613635.1 uncultured Bifidobacterium sp.
TGTCCGGCCTGACCTCCGGGCTGCCGCTGCCGCCGGGGTTCAAGCTGCCGTTCTGATTGCCGCGTGAAGAATCCATCCAGCCTCGACTTCCTCGCCGAGGCCTTGCGCCGCCTGCCCGGCATCGGCCCGAAGTCCGCGCAGCGCATCGCCTACCACCTGATGCAGCACGACCGCGAGGGTGCGGCACTGATCGCGCGCGCGATGACGCAGGCCGTCGAGCGCATCCATCACTGCACGCGCTGCAACACCTTCACCGAGAGCGAGGTCTGCGAAACCTGCGTCGATCCGGAGCGCAATGCGACGCAGCTGTGCGTGGTCGAGACACCGGCCGATCAGTTGATGATCGAGCAGACCCTGACTTACCGCGGGCTGTATTTCGTGCTGATGGGCCGGCTGTCGCCGCTCGACGGCATCGGCCCGAAGGATCTGCAGCTCGACAAGCTGGTCGCGCGCGCGACCGACGGCATCGTCGCCGAGGTTGTGCTGGCAACCAATTTCACCAATGAGGGCGAAGCCACGGCGCACTACATCAGCGAGACGCTGAAGGCGCGCGGACTGAATGTGTCGCGGCTGGCGCGCGGCGTGCCGGTCGGCGGCGAACTCGAGTATGTCGATGCCGGCACCATCGCGCGCGCGATGCTGGATCGCCGCGCCACCTGAACTTCCCGGACCCCTGTCATGCAAGAACAAAACAAGCCCGCCGGCCCGCTCGCCGGCATCAAGGTCCTCGAGCTCGGCACGCTGATCGCCGGCCCTTTTTGCGCGCGCCTGCTGGGTGAGTTCGGCGCCGACGTGATCAAGGTCGAGTCGCCCGACGGCGGCGACCCGATCCGGCAATGGCGCGTGCTGAAAGATGGCAATTCGCTGTGGTGGACTGTCCAGAGCCGCAACAAGAAAAGCATCACGCTGAACATGAAGGACGAGCGCGCACAGGAGATCGCGCGCCGGCTCGCGCTCGAGGCCGACATCGTCATCGAGAACTATCGTCCCGGCGTGCTGGAAAAATGGAATATCGGCTACGAGCAGCTGAAGGCGATCAATCCGGCGCTGATCATGGTCAGGCTGTCGGGCTATGGGCAGACCGGGCCGATGCGCGAGGCGCCGGGTTTTGGCGCCATTGGCGAGTCAATGGGCGGCATACGCTACGTATCCGGTCATCCGGATCGGCCGCCCGTGCGCATCGGCATTTCGATCGGCGATTCGATCGCATCGCTGCATGGCGCGATCGGCGCGCTGATGGCGCTGCGCCATCGTGACGTGACCGGCGGCCGCTGGAATGGCAAGACCGGTGCCGACTGCGTTGCCGGGCAGGGGCAGGTGGTCGATGTGGCGCTGTACGAAGCGGTGTTCAACCTGATGGAATCGCTGGTGCCCGAGTACGACCAGGCGGGCGTGGTGCGCGAGCGCACCGGCGGTTCGCTGCCGGGCATCGTGCCGTCCAACACCTACACCACCGGCGATGGCGAGAACATCGTCGTCGCCGGCAACGGCGACGCGATCTTCAAGCGGCTGATGAAGGCGATCGGCCGCGACGACATGGCGAACGATCCGCAGCTGGCGAACAATGCGGGGCGCGTGCAGCGCACCGACGAAATCGACGGCGCGATCCAGGCCTGGTGCAGCGGCCGCGACATCGATGCCGCGCTCGAGATCCTGAAGGCGGCCGACGTGCCGGTGTCGAAGATCTATTCGGTGCGCGACATGCTGCAGGACCCGCAATTCCTCGCCCGGCAAATGTTCGAGCAGCACCTGTTCCGCGACGGCACGCCGGTCAAGCTGCCGGCGGTCACGCCGAAGCTGTCCGAGACGCCGGGCGGCACGCGCTGGATCGGTCCTGCACTCGGCGAGCATACCGATGAAGTGCTGGCCGGCCTCGGCTACAGCGCCGACGAGATCGGCGAATTGCGCCGCAGCGGCGCCTTGTAAGCTCTCTTGTAAGCCCGCCACGGAAATGCGTCGCCGGTGTACCAGCCGGCGTGCGCGTGCGAACCCGGGGCCTCCGGCCGGGTACGCAAAGCTGACCCAGCAGGTTTCTGCGCACTTACGGAGGCGCCCGCGATGTCCATCCATTCCCCCAAGTCACCACGCTCCGGTGAAACGCCGCCCAACGCTTCGCAGGAAGAGACGGCGGATGTCGAAGAGGTCGAGTCCCTGTTCGACGCCCGACCGGCGGACGAGGCCGAAAATCGCAGCATCCTGACGGCGGCATTCGAAGCCCTGTCGAAGGCCTGTCGCGATGCGGCGGCGTGGATTGCGCAGGTCTTCTCCGGCATCGGTGGCCGTGACGCGGCCAGCGTGGCCGTGTCCGCGCCGCGCAACTTCAAAAAAGGCACGCTCCCTCCGGAATTGCAGCAGGCGAACGATGAGGCGCTCGCGAGCCGGAAGGCCGCTGTCGCAAAAAAGGAATTCGTCGAGAGCGCCGATACCGCGCCGGCGCTCGAACCCGCCGCGCCGGATCCGGACCGGGAAGCGTTCGATGCCTATGTGCGCCTGTGCAAACGCGAGGGTCGCGAGCCCGGGTCGGAGCAGGGCGCGTCCAGCCATCGCGACATGGCGGTCCGGCATGCGCGTTCCTATGTTCAGCTGGTCGCCGAGCGGCAGTCCCGGGCGGCGCAGGAAGGGAAGGAATTCTGGCTCGGCAGCGACGACCAGGAAAAGCTGCGCGCCGCCCAGGCGCTGCTGAAGCGGCAGGACGGCGGCGCAAAGCCCGCGCCTGCGCAGCGACCGATCCAGTCGAATTCCACGCAGCAGCTGACGAGCTTCATGGCCTGGCGCGACTGGAGCAAAAATCCTGAACAGCCGCCGGTTGACGCGGGCTTCAGCATGGATGCCGCTGTCGCCTATGCGCATGAGCTGTGCGCAAATCATGCAGGCAAGGATGCCGCAAAGGATCCGCGCGCGAAGGACTTGCTGGGCAGTGCCTACGAATTGATCACGAAGGAAGATCATTACCGGCGCAACTTCGAGATACAGCGCGAGGCAGTCGAGCTGGTCCGGGAGCTGGATGAATTGCGAGAGCCGGTGGCATCGCCGGCGCCTCCCGGGGAGGTGTCCGCCGACGAGGTGATCGCTCGCCGCGCGCCGCCGGCACCGCCGCCGCCGCGCGTGCGCAGTACGCCGAACGGCAACGCAGCGGCACCGGCCAGCGATGCTCCGCCGCCGCCCCTGCGGCGCGTCCCGTCAGTGCGGCCCATGCATGCGTCGTGGAACGAGCTTCCCCAGTTGTCGAGTCTCGACGACGCATTGCAAAGCCAGGCGGCCGGCTTGCTGCACCTGTTTTTCCAGCGCTATGTGGAAAAGCTCGACAGCGGCATACTCGATTTCGACGACCACCCGGAATATTTCTCGCCGCTCGCCGCGGCGGCGGCCGTCGACTTCCTGCAGCAGGCGGACGCCCGGCCCGGTGGCACCGATGTGCGCAGCTATGCGGCGGCGAACTATATCGTCCGCGAATACGAGCGCCGCTGGCGGGCGCCGGGCAGCTGAAGCCGGCTCAGCCGGCCGACGCGACCAGCTGTTCCAGCTTCACCGCATCCGCGCAGAACAGCCGGATGCCTTCGGCCAGCTTTTCCGTGGCCATCGCATCGTCGTTCAGCGCCATCCGGAAGGCCTTCTCGTCAAGGCTGATCTTCTGCAACTCGGCCTGCGCCGCCGACGCCGGCGACAGCTTGCGCTCGACCGCACCTTCGGTGTCCGCGAGCTTCTGCAGCAGGTCGGGGCTGATCGTCAGCAGGTCGCAGCCGGCCAGTTCGAGAATCTGCGAGGTATTGCGGAAGCTTGCGCCCATCACTTCCGTCGGATAGCCGAATTTCTTGTAGTACTCGTAAATGCGCTTGACCGACTGCACGCCCGGATCGTCCGCGCCGCTGTAGTCGATGCCGCTGGCCTTCTTGTACCAGTCGTAGATGCGGCCGACGAAAGGCGAGATCAGCTGCGCCTTCGCCTCGGCGCAGGCAATCGCCTGCGGCAGCGCGAACAGCAGCGTCATGTTGCAGCGTATGCCTTCCTTCTCCAGCACCTCGGCCGCGCGTATGCCTTCCCAGGTGGACGCGATCTTGATCAGCACGCGCTCGTGCGCGACGCCGGCGGCCTCGTACAGCGCGATCAGCTGGTGCGCCTTCGCAATCGTGCCTTCGGTGTCGAACGACAGCCGCGCATCGGTCTCGGTCGACACGCGGCCCGGGATGATCGCGAGGATCTTCAGGCCGAACGCGACCAGCAGGCGGTCGATGATGTCCGGCACCGGCATGCCGCGGTAAGCGCGCACGGTTTCGTCCAGCAGCGGCCGGTATTCCGGCTTCTGCACCGCCTTCAGGATCAGCGACGGATTGGTGGTCGCATCATGCGGCTGGAAAACTTCCATCGCATGGAAGTCGCCGGTGTCGGCGACCACTGTCGTGTACTGCTTCAACTGCGCGAGCTGGTTCATGATGTACAGCCAGAGATAGAAGAGTGGGTGGGTTGGGTAAGCCTGCCATTGTACCCAGCCCCGCCGGAGCCGGGCAGGCACGTCATTCCAGCGCGGCCGAGGCTCGCGCGATCAGGGCCGTCGTCGAGCTGTCATGTGCATGCGCTGCGGGCGAACCGTCGAGTTCGGACAGGATGCGCGTGGCCAGGGTCTTGCCGAGTTCGACGCCCCACTGGTCGAAACTGTTCACGTTCCACAGCGCGCCCTGCACGAAGGTCTTGTGCTCGTACAAGGCCACCAGCGCGCCCAGCGTCGATGGTGTCAGCCGATCCAGCAGCAGCATGTGGCTCGGATGATTGCCCGGGCAGGCGCGATGCGGCGGCAGGTTCGGCGTCGCATTGCCGTTCATCAGCGCTTCGGCCTGCGCGAAACAGTTCGCCAGCAGCACCTTGTGCTGCTGCACGTAGTCATGCGCGGGCTTCAGCACCGCGATGAAATCGACCGGCACGATGTCCGTGCCCTGGTGCAGCAT
The DNA here is from genome assembly GCA_964613635.1 of uncultured Bifidobacterium sp. Lineage (GTDB taxonomy): Bacteria > Pseudomonadota > Gammaproteobacteria > Burkholderiales > Burkholderiaceae_D > Pernthalerella. Next base: position 22,446 of record CAZTIF010000023.1, read on the forward strand.
CTGGAAGTACGCATGCTGGCCGTTCGTGCCCACGCTGCCCCAGATCACCGGCGCGGTGCGTAGGCCGACCGGCTGCCCGTCGCGCGCAATGCCCTTGCCGTTGCTCTCCATCTCCAGCTGCTGCAGATAGGCCGGGAACAGCCACAAGTCCTGGTGGTAGGGCGCGATCAGGTGCGAGCCTGCACCGAAGAACTGCCGGTACCAGAAACCGCTCAGTGCCAGCAGCGCCGGCATGTTGCGCTCCAGCGGCGCATGACGGAAGTGCTCGTCCATCGCATGCGCGCCCGACAGGAAGCTGCGGAAATGCTCGGCGCCGATCGCGACCATCAGCGAGAGCCCGATCGACGACCAGATCGAGTAGCGTCCGCCGACCCAGTCGCGGAAGGGGAACATGTTCTCGGCGGCGATGCCGAAGGCGGTCACGGCTTCGGTGTTGGTCGACACCGCGACGAAATGCCGGTGCAAATCGTCGAGCTTGCCCTTGCGCAGGAACCAGGCGCGCGCATCATGCGCATTCAGCAGGGTCTCGTGCGTCGAGAACGATTTCGACGACACGATGAACAGCGTGGTTTCCGGATCGAGCCGGCCCAGCACCGCCGAGGTTGCATGGCCATCGACGTTCGACAGGAAATGGAATGACAGGCTGGTGGTGGCAAAGGGGCGCAAGGCGGCGCAGCTCATCGCCGGCCCGAGGTCCGAGCCGCCGATGCCGATGTTCACCACGTCCGTGATCGATTTGCCGCTGTAGCCTTTCCACGCACCGCTGCGCACGCGCGCGGCGAAGTCCTCCATCCGGTCCAGCACCTGCTGCACCTCGGCCACCAGCTCTTCGCCTTCCCATTCGAAGCGCGCGCCACGCGGCAGTCGCAGCACCGTGTGCAGCGCGGCGCGCTTTTCGGTGACGTTGACGCGTTCGCCGCGGAACATTGCGTCGCGCAGCGCCTCGACGCCCCGCGCGCGCGCAAAGCCGGCCAGCAGCGACAGTGTCTCGCCTTGCAGGTGCGTCTTCGAGAGGTCCAGGAAAAGACCGGCGGCGTCCAGCGAAAAGCGCTCGGCACGGCGCGGATCCCGCGCGAACAGCTCGTTCAGGTGCCATTGGCGCGCATCGTCCGCATGGCGTCGCAGCGCCGCGAATTCTTCGGACTGCGGAAGTAGAGGGTCGGTCAGGGTGTGCATCGGGCGGGAGTTCCGGACCGGCCTGGCCGGACTGCCCCCGGAAACTCGTTGTTGTTGTCACGCGGGATGATACCTGCAACAGATTTCAAACCGTTGATTTTGGCGCAGGCCGAAGTGAATTCTGCCGGCCGCCGACCACGGCTGACGGCCGTCCCCGATACGCCGGCCGCCCAATGCGAAGCCGGCCGGTATTTTGCATTCTTTGACAATCATCTTATGCAGGCTGTAACGATTATGTTTTGTGTAACCGAGGAAACAAACTCGGATAGCGCGATTAACAACAAAAACGGCCTTTAATCGTGTCTTTTCGTTGTAAAAAAAATAAATCGTAGGTAAGTTATCAGAAAAGTAATTCGTTGTTCGAACGCGGTTTTGTTCGCTTCGCGGCACATGCGCCCGGATTCGGGCAAACGGAGGCAACGATGCAGGCATTCTCGACGACCGTAAGGGATCTTTACGCACTGGCGGAGTACGCGTCGCCCGACCAGTTCCTGACCCGGGCGATTGAACTCATGCAGATGTGGATACGTTTCGACGGTGCCATTTTCGGTACCGGTGAACGACATGATCGCCAGACCCTGACCATGCTGGAGTCCGACACGCCGACGGATCGGGCCACCGTGCCCGAGGCTTTGCTGACGCGCGAGAAGAGCCGCGACGATCCGGTCGCGCGCGGCTTTCGCGACGCGCCAATGTCACCGTCGCGCGGTGGCATCCGCGAGCTGTACCGCAAGAGCCGTGACGGTCGCAAGCCGAAGTCTGCACCGGTGGCTGGCGTGCGCTCGCTCGCCGAGGAACTCGGGCTGTGCCATGTGATGGTCCACGGCGACGATCCCGCCAAGGTTAAGCCGGCGCGCTGGATCGTGCTGTACCGACAGCATGATGTGCGCTTCGCCGAGACCGATGCGGCCTGCCTGCACGGGCTCTGGATCCACCTGTCGCGCGCGCTGGCGATCAATCGCTCGCGCACGCTGGAACGCCTGTCGCACACTGTGCCGGGCACGGACAGTTCGGGCACTTCCGGCCTGATTTCCGAAGACGGTCAGATAGAGATCGCCGACCAGCGTTTCTTCGACCTGCTCGAGCGCGAATGGCCCGAGATCGCGCCCGACTTCATACCGGAGCAGGTGCTTGAACTGCTCAACGAAGGCAAGCGTTATCGCGGCGCGCAGATCGAGGTGTCGATGACGCGGCAGGCCGGCGGCAATCTGTGCCGCATCCGCCCGGTCGATGCGATGGAAGTGTTGACGCCACGCGAATTCGTGGTCGCGCGGCGTTTTGCCGCCGGCATGAGCCACAAGCAGATCGCGCGCGAGCTCGGCGTGTCGCATCACACGGTGCGCAACCAGCTTGCCCACCTGTACCGCAAGCTCAACCTGCATGACAAGGCCTCGCTCGCGCAATACTTCGCCTCCAACGCCGTCTCTCTCTGAAGCGAATCGCCGGCAGG
>CAZTIF010000023.1:25171-33970 GCA_964613635.1 uncultured Bifidobacterium sp.
TCGCGCAATACTTCGCCTCCAACGCCGTCTCTCTCTGAAGCGAATCGCCGGCAGGACGCCGGCGGGCTTCCGCTACAATGTCGCCTTCGATTTTTCAGGCGGCAGCAATGACCCAGGACGAACTCAAGCAGGCAGTCGCGCGCGCGGCGATCGACTATGTGGTGGATGGCGAAATCATCGGCGTCGGCACCGGCTCCACCGCGAATTTCTTCATCGACGAACTCGGCAAGATCCGCGACAGGATCAAGGGCGCCGTCGCGTCCTCCGAGGCGACCGCTGCGCGGCTGAAGTCGCATGGCATTCCCGTCTTCGACCTCAATGACGTCGAGCGCATGCCGGTCTACATCGACGGCGCCGACGAGATCGACCACAGCGGCGCGATGATCAAGGGCGGCGGCGGCGCGCTGACGCGCGAGAAGATTGTCGCTTCCGTGGCCGACCGTTTCGTCTGCATCGCCGATGAATCGAAGCTGGTTGACGTGATGGGCAAGTTTCCGCTGCCGGTCGAGGTGATACCGATGGCGGCGCAATCGGTGTCGCGCGCACTCGCAAAGATGGGTGCGAAGCCCGCATTGCGGATGAAGGACGGCCAGCCCTACGTCACCGACAACGGCTGCCACATCCTCGATGCGGCCGGGCTGCAGATCCGCGACCCGAAGGCGGTGGAGCAGCAGATCAACCAGCTGCCCGGCGTGGTCACTGTCGGCCTGTTTGCGTTGCACGGCGCGGCCGTCTGCCTGCTCGGCACCTCGACGGGCGTGAAGACGCTGACCTACTGATACGCTGCGGCGCTTCGGTGCGCCGGAAAAGACAAAGCCCGCCGGTCTTGCGACCGTGCGGGCTTTTTTGCGGGTGGTGACGTCAGGCCGACGGCGGCACGTAGCCGACGGCCTGGTCGGCGCCTTCGCCGAAGAAGTGCTTCTCCATCTGCGCGGCCAGGTACTTGCGCGCGCGCACGTCCGCCAGGTTCAGCCGGTTCTCGTTGACCAGCATGGTCTGGTGCTTCAGCCACGCGGCCCAGGCTTCCTTGGACACGCTTTCCCAGATCTTCTTGCCGAGTTCGCCCGGGTAGGGCGGGAAGTCCAGGCCTTCGGCTTCCTTGTTCAGTTTGATGCAGTGGACCATGCGGGTCATGTGATTCTCCAGAAAGTGATCGGTATTCCAGTGCGGCAGCGGCCTGTCAGAGGTTCTTGATCAGCACCAGCGATTTGCGCTGCCAGTTGTACATGTTCTGCCGGTCCTTCGGCAGGTCGTCGACGCTCGCGTTGACGAAGCCGCGCTTGAGGAACCAGTGCGCGGTCCGCGTGGTCAGCACGAACAGTTTCCTGAAACCGGCGGCGCGCGCGCGGTTCTCGATATGCTTCAGCAGGCGCTCGCCATCGCCCTGCGCCTGCGAATCCGGGCTGACCGTCAGGCAGGCCATCTCGGCCATCTTCTCGGCCGGGAAAGGGTAGAGCGCGGCGCAGCCGAAGATCACGCCATCATGCTCGATGACGGAGAAATAGCTGATCTCGCGCTCGATCAGTTCGCGGCCGCGCTTGACCAGCGTGCCATTGGCTTCCAGCGGCTCGATCAGCTGCAGGATGCCGCCGACGTCCTCGATGGTCGCCTCGCGCAGGCTTTCGAGATTTTGGGCCGACACCATCGTGCCGACGCCGTCATGCGTGAAGATCTCGAGCAGCACCGAGCCGTCAGTGGAAAAGGGCACGATGTGCGCGCGCGGCACGCCGCCGTGGCAGGCCTTGGTCGCATGCTCGAAGTAGAACGCCGCGTCGGGCCGCAGGCAGCCGGACTCGAGGATCGCCTCGGCCAGGTGCGCGGAGACCTCGCGGATCTCGGCGCCGCCGGCATCGGTCATCAGCGGTGTCTCGGTGATGAAGATCAGCTTGTCGGCGCGCAGTGCCGTCGACGCGGCCAGCGCGACGTCTTCCATCGCGAGGTTGAACACCTCGCCGGTCGGCGAGAAGCCCAGCGGCGACAGCAGCACCAGCGCGCCGGCGTCGAGGATGGGATTGATGGTCTCGTGCGCGACCTTGCGCGTGACGCCCGTATGCTCGAGGTCGACGCCGTCGATGATGCCCATCGGGCGCGCCAGCACGAAGTTGCCGGAGATGACGCGGATCGCCGAGTTCGCCATCGGCGTGTTCGGCAGGCCCTGGCTGAACGCCGCCTCGATGTCGAGGCGGATCTCGCCGGCCGCTTCCTTCGCGCATTCCAGCGCGACCGCATCGGTGATGCGCAGCCCGTTGTGGAAGCGCGTCTCGACGCGGCGCAGCGCCAGCTGCTCTTCCACCTGCGGGCGCGAGCCATGCACGATCACGACCTTGATGCCGAGCGCGTGCAGCAATGACAGGTCGTGCGCCAGCACCGGCAGCGCGCCGGCCACCACCAGCTCGCCCGGAAAGGCGACCACGAAGGTCTTGCCGCGGAAAGCGTGGATGTAAGGCGCGACCGAGCGCAGCCACTCGACGAACTGGGTAGGGTTCTCCATGGCCGGCATTATAATTCGCCCCGACATGTCCGCACCCCAGACCCCGAAAAAAGCGCCGCCGGCGCCCGCCCGGCGCCCGTCAGCGCGCACCACTCCGCCCGTCCCCGTCCGCAACCCGCTGCCGGCCGTCACCTTTCCCGACGAGCTGCCGGTTTCCGGGCGGCGCGACGAGATCGCCGACGCGCTGCGCAATCATCAGGTGGTGATCGTCAGCGGCGAGACCGGCTCGGGCAAGACCACGCAGCTGCCGAAGATCTGCCTGTCGATCGGGCGCGGCCAGAACGGCCTGATCGGCCACACGCAGCCGCGCCGCATCGCCGCGTCATCGACCGCAAAGCGCATCGCGCAGGAACTCGGCACGCCGCCCGGCATGCACGTCGGCTACAAGGTCCGCTTCAATGACACGCTGTCCGACGGCGCGTGGATCAAGCTGATGACCGACGGCATCCTGCTGGCCGAGACGCAGGGCGACCCGCTGCTGCGCCAGTACGACACGCTGATCATTGACGAAGCGCACGAGCGCAGCCTGAACATCGATTTCCTGCTCGGCTACCTGAAGCAGCTGCTGCCGAAGCGTCCCGACCTGAAGCTGATCATCACGTCGGCGACGATCGATGCCGACCGCTTTGCGCGCCATTTTGAAATCGGCGGCCGCAAGGTCCCGGTGATCGAGGTGTCGGGCCGGCTGTATCCGGTCGAGCTGCGCTACCGGCCCGTGGAGCCGGACGCCAGGCCGGACGCGAAGCCAGCAGCGAATCCGGCATCGCCCGCCGCGAGAGCCAAGGAGCAGCGCGACCTGATCGATGCGATCGTCGATGCCGTTGACGAACTCGCACGCATCGGCCCGGGCGACATCCTGGTCTTCCTGCCCGGCGAGCGCGAGATCCGCGACGCCGCCGAGGCGCTGCGCAAGCATCATCCGCCGCATGTCGAGATCCTGCCGCTGTTTGCGCGCCTGTCCGCGCAGGAGCAGGAGCGCGTGTTCAAGGCGACCAATGCGCGCCGCATCGTGCTGGCCACCAACGTCGCCGAGACCTCGCTGACCGTGCCCGGCATACGCTATGTGGTCGACGCCGGCACCGCGCGCGTGAAGCGCTACAGCTACCGCAACAAGGTCGAGCAGCTGCAAGTGGAGCCGGTCGCGCAGTCGGCGGCCAACCAGCGCGCCGGCCGCTGCGGCCGCGTCGCCGCCGGCGTCTGCATCCGGCTGTATGACGAACAGGATTTCCTGCAGCGCCCGAAATACACCGACCCCGAGATCCTGCGCTCGTCGCTGGCGGCGGTCATCCTGCGAATGAAATCGCTGCGGCTGGGCGATGTCGAGCAGTTCCCGTTCATCGAGCCGCCGCTGGGCCGCGCGATCGCCGACGGTTACCAGCTGCTGCAGGAGCTCGGCGCGGTCGACGATGCGCGCGAGCTGACCGCGCTCGGCCGCGAGCTGGCGCGCCTGCCGCTCGATCCGCGCGTCGGCCGCATGATCCTCGCCGGTCGCGACCACCAGTGCCTGCACGAGATGCTGATCATCGCAGCCGCGCTGTCGGTGCAGGACCCGCGCGACCGGCCGCAGGAGGCGCAGGGCGCGGCCGACCACGCGCACAAGAAATTCGCCGACGACAAATCCGAATTCCTCGCCTACCTGAAGATCTGGAACTGGTTCGACGACGCGATCGAGCACAAGAAGACCAACCGGCAGCTGCAGGAGCAGTGCCGCGAAAACTTCCTGTCGCAGCTGCGGCTGCGTGAGTGGCGCGACGTGCATTCGCAGCTGTTCACGCTGGTGCGCGAGCACGGCTGGCGCGTCAACGAGTCGCCGGCCACCCATGAGCAGCTGCACCTCGCGCTGCTGACCGGCCTGCTCGGCAACATCGGCTACAAGATGGAAGACGAGCCGCAGTACCTCGGCGCGCGCGGCATCAAGTTCCACCTGTGGCCCGGCTCGTCGCTGGCGAAGAAGGCCGGCCGCTGGGTGGTGGCCGGCGAATTGGTCGATACCTCGCGGCTGTTCGCGCGCACGATCGCGAACATCCAGCCGGAGTGGCTGGAGAAGGTCGGCGGCCACCTGCTGAAGAAGTCCTATGGCGATCCGCGCTGGGAGAAACGCAGCGGGCAGGTGTCCGCGTACGAGCGCGCCACGCTGTACGGGCTGGTGGTGTACAGCCAGCGCCGCATCGACTACGGCAAGATCAATCCGCAGGAAGCGCGCGAGATCTTCATCCGCAGCGCACTGGTCGATGGCGACTTCGACACCCGCGCGCCGTTCTTCGCGCACAACCAGAAGCTGATCCGCGAGATCGAGAACCTCGAGCACAAGTCGCGCCGGCAGGACGTGCTGGTGGATGAAGAGCTGATCGCCGCGTTCTACGACAAGCAGGTGCCCGAAGGCATCTGCACCGCGGTCGATTTCGAGAAATGGCTGAAGAAGGCGACCTCGGACAACCCGAAGCTGCTGCACCTGTCGCGCGACGACCTGATGCGGCACGAGGCCGCCGGCGTCACCACCGACCTGTTCCCGAAGCTGATGCGCAATGCCGGCGTCGAGATGGCGCTGACCTATCACTTCGAGCCCGGCTCGGTGCGCGACGGCGTCACGCTGGCCGTGCCGCTGTATGCGCTGAACCAGGTGTCGCAGAACCGCTGTGAATGGCTGGTGCCGGGCATGCTGAAGGAGAAGGTGCATCTGCTGCTGAAGTCGCTGCCGCAGAAGCTGCGCCGCCATTGCGTGCCATTGCCGGACTATGCGGCCGGCTTTTGCGAGCGCATCCACGCGGCAAAGAAGTTCGGTCTTGGCGCGCTGCTCGACGCACTGATCGCCGACGTGCGCGAGCAGACCGGCACGATGGTGAAGATCGCCGACTTCAAGCTCGAGACGCTGCCGGCGCACCACTTCATGAACTTCAAGGTGATCGACGAGCATGGTCGCCAGCTCGACATGGGCCGCAACCTCGCGGCGCTGCAGGCCGAGTTCGGCGCGCAGGCGCGCGAGCAGTTCCAGAAGATCGCCGAGCAGGTGGTGCCGGTGGCTGACGCCCCGGCGCCGGCCGGTACGGCGGCAGCGGGCGCGCAGGGGGCTGCCAAGCCTGCCGCCAACGCCCCGGCCGCTGCAGCGGCAACGGTATCCGCTTACCAGAACCTCACCACCTGGTCGTTCGGCGAGCTGCCCGAATTGCTGGAGATCCAGCAGGGGCGGCAGAAGCTGATCGGTTTCCCGGCACTGGTCGACAAGGGCGCGCATTGCGACATCGAAGTGTTCGACGACCCGAACGAAGCCGCCGAAATCCATTTGAAAGGCCTGCGGCGGCTGTTCGCGCTGCAGCTGAAGGAGCAGCTGAAATACCTCGAGAAGAATGTCCCTGGCCTGCAGCAGATGGGCATGCAGTTCATGACGCTGGGCACGCAGGAAGAGCTGCGCGACCAGATCATCCAGGCGGGTCTTTCGCGTGCGTGCCTGCAGCTGCCGCTGCCGGCCAATCCGGGCGAATTCAACAAGCGGCGCGACGAGGGCAAGGCGCGGCTGAACCTGCTGGTCAACGAGATAGCGCGGCTGGTCGGGCAGGTGCTTGCCGAGTACCACACGCTGCCCAAGAAGCTGCAGGGCATCAGGACGCACGCGGCAGCGCATGCCGACATGCAGGCGCAGCTGCAGGCGCTGGTGCACAAGCGCTTCGTCGCCGATACCGACCATGCGCAGCTGTCGCATTTTCCGCGCTACCTGAAGGCGATGCAGGTGCGCATCGACAAGCTGCGCGCCGATCCCGCGCGCGATGCGCGGCTGATGGCCGATTGGCAGCAGGCGGCCGCGCCTTGGCAGCGCGCGATCAAGGGCGGCAGCCACGGCGACCCGAAGATGCAGGAATACCGCTGGCTGCTGGAGGAATTGCGCGTATCGCTGTATGCGCAGGAGCTGCGGACGCCGATGCCGGTGTCGGTGAAGCGGCTGCAGAAGGTGTGGGAATCGATGCAGCGCTAGCAGGATGATGCATCGGCGATGCGCCAGACCGTCGCCAATTTGCCAATTCTTCCGGCAACCGGGCTAAGCTAGCCCTGTTTGTGGGAGGCGACGATGCATTTTCAGGTTCGCGATCGCGGCAATGCCCGCAGTGCGCAGGACTATGCGCCCGACATGGGGCGCATACGCGATGCGCGTGCGGCTTCGGCCTTGATGTTCCGGTCCGGCCACAAGCCGCCGAGCACGCTGACCAACGTGCTCAAGCGCGTTGCCGACTTCTTCTCCGGCCGTGCCATGGCGCGCGACACGCTCGCCAGCGGCAGGCTTTCCGCCCCGCAGGGAGCCACCCGTCACATTGCTGCAGCATCCGCAGCACCGTCAGCACCGGCGCGCCCGCCGGCCCGTCCCGATCCGCTGGGCCGCGCCATCGCCGAATTCAAGGCGCGTTTTCCGGCCGGGCCGCCTGCGATCGATCAGGTACTGGCCAACCGTTCCTCCGATCCGGACGCCTTTGCGCTGTGCCGGAACGTGGTCGCCGGCACCCAGTATGCGGTGGCGCTCGATTGCATGGCCGCGCTGGATGACCTGCGTGCGGCACCTTCACTGGACAAGGCACTTCAGGTGCGTGAGCGCTTCATCCAGGATCCGAGCAACGATGATGTGATGGGCGGCGGCGCGGACGGCAAGCTGAACCTGTACGGGCAGTCCTACAAGGGATTCGAGGCCGCATTCGCGAAGGCGGAAGCGGCGCTGGCGTCGCCGGCAGACCACGCTGCGCACGAAGACGGCCTGCGGCAGCTGACGGCGGCGTTCGACAAGTGGATACTGCCGACCGTTGCGCAGGATGTGCGCCAGTTCAGGTCGAATGTCGAAGGCGTGATCCGGCAGCATGCCGAGTCGGCCGCCGCCAAACCGCTGCCGAGGCCCACGATTGACATGTTCGCGTAGAATCCGGGGCTGTCGCACTTACCGCCCCGAATTTTCAAATGTCCATCAAATCCGACAAGTGGATCCGTCGCATGGCCGAGCAGCACGGCATGATCGAGCCCTTCGAGCCCGGCCAGGTCCGCCATGAGAACGGCCACAAGATCGTCTCCTACGGCACCTCGTCGTATGGCTACGACATACGCTGCGCGAACGAATTCAAGATCTTCACGAACATCAACAGCACCATCGTCGACCCGAAGAACTTCGACGAGAATTCGTTCGTGGACATCCAGAGCGATGTCTGCATCATCCCGCCGAACTCGTTCGCGCTCGCGCGCACGATCGAGTACTTCCGCATTCCGCGCAACGTGCTGACGATCTGCCTCGGCAAATCGACCTATGCGCGCTGCGGCATCATCGTCAACGTGACGCCGTTCGAGCCGGAATGGGAAGGTTATGTGACGCTGGAATTCTCGAACACCACGCCGCTGCCGGCGAAGATCTATGCGGGCGAGGGCTGCGCGCAGGTGCTGTTCTTCGAGAGCGACGAGGTGTGCGAGACCTCGTACAAGGACCGCGGCGGCAAGTACCAGGGGCAGCATGGGGTGACGCTGCCGAAGACCTGACGGTATCGGGCCGACTCACTGCGGCTGCGCCGTGAGCTTCAGGCCCAGCGCACGTATCACGCGCAGCAGCGTATCGGCGGATGGAATGCGTTCGCCCGACAGCCCCCGGTACAGGCTTTCTCGCGACAATCCGGCATCGGCAGCGACTCGGGCCATGCCGCGTGCGCGGGCGATATCACCGAGTGCGGCCGCGATCTCTTCGGGGCTGCCGTCTTCAAGCACGGCATTCAGATAGAGCGCCATGTCTTCTTCGGACTGCAAATAGTCAGCAGCGTCGAAAGGTATCAGTTTGGGTTTGCCCATTCAAATCTCCTTGGCGAGACGATGCGCGCGCTCTATGTCTTCTGCCTGACGGGATTTGTCTCCGCCACACAGCATGAAAATCAACGTTCCGGAGCGCTCGGTGTAATACATGCGCCACCCGGGGCCAAAGCATTCACGCATTTCCCAAACGCCGCATCCCACGGATTTGACATCGCCGAGATTGCCCATCGAGGCGCGTCGAAGTCGCTTGACGAGCCGAACCCGGGATTGCCTATCGCGAAGACCCGACAGCCAGTCCGCGAACTGCTCCGTTTGAAAGATGGTGTACATCGATTGTAGTCAGCAGACTACAATTTTGCAAGCTGCCTTACGCAACAGCCCCATGCGCATGAACGACCTCATTGCATCCTCCGGGACGTGGAATTCGGGGACGAAGGTAGCCTTATCGAACGACCGCTGCGTGAATCTGGCTCTGGCCGCATGACATGCCTTGTCCCGTGCAAGTCAGTGCAGCGCGAAAGCAACAAAAAGGGGAGCCGAAGCTC
>CAZTIF010000024.1:0-33740 GCA_964613635.1 uncultured Bifidobacterium sp.
GCTGACGATGACGTCCGGCGATGGCGAGCTGCAGAGGCGATTTTGGACACCATCCCTAGAAATGCCTAACTTGGCTTGATAGCGTTCGTTCTCCGTAAATCTAAAAGGAGAAGCGAATGACGACACCTGCTACTGCCTCTGGCACCCCGACCGCCAAGCTCGCCCTGCCTGTAGTGGGTCGTGCCACTGAGTTTACCGACTACTCGCGCTATCGCTTTCGTGCCGAGGTTGACTGGATCGAACTGAAGCTCGTCTTGACCAAGACCACCAACTTCCAGACCGTGCGGCGGCGCTTGGGGGTGGAATACGCGGAGCCTGATGCGCCCGGAGCCGGTGGTGCGGGGGTCGAGTTCACCGTAAAAATTCAATCTCCGTCGAGCTGGGCGGAGGTCAACGCACGCCTTGAACAGCTGACGGTGGATCACCCGCTGGCAAAACCGGTGGAGGTGACCGGGATTGAAATCGCCCTCGACGCGTACTCGCGCAACGAAAGCTTCGATGACCTGGTGGAGATGGCTTCGCGTTTCTACCGCGAAGCTTGCAAGCTCGTGTCCGCCAATCGTCGAGCCAGCAAAACGAAGCGGGACGGCTCGTATGCGTTGGAATCCGCTGACCAGCTTCGTCGGCTGGTCACTGACGGCTACAACATCTACATCGGCAACCGCACCGACGCCGAGCGTCAGCACATCTACGTGAAGCAGACAGACGGCCAGTCGTTCTTGCCGCTTGCTCAACAGCGTGCACGGACGGAATTCACGCTGACCGGCGAAAAGGTTCCGGTGTTGCTGTTCGAGGACTGGCGGGAGTATCGGTTCGAGAGCTTCGCGGCTTACTTCAAGTATCGTCAGCTGAAGAGCGAGCTGTCCCCCTATGTCGCAACGCCGATGCAGTCGATGCCGCAGATAGGGGAACGGCGTCCGCGCTTTTCGAGCCATGGGAAGAAGAGAAGCTTCTCGCTGTCTACAGAAGCAGACCTGAAGCTGAATGCGCTCGCGTTCAATGCTTTGCGTGAACTTGGCAGAAGGTGGAAAGCAGAAAAGAAAGGTAAGTAAGTTTGGGTAGATAGTTAATAGAACGGAGCGCCGGATTCCTGCACGAAAGCGGCATTGCTGGGGATTGGCGCTCCGTAATCTCGGCGAAAAGCCCCTTTGTATAAGGATCGCCGCTGCCACACCGGAACGACGGACAGACTACCTCCGCCCACCTCGGATTCTTCTAGGACTTCTGCTCCGGAGATGAAAAAGCTGCGGCGACAAGTTACAGCAAACCTGCAAGCGGAATTGCTGCATCGCAGACTCGAAGGTCAGGCCCGCACGGCGGTGTCGGTCCGTTACAGCATCCCGGTATCGATCACTTCCCCATCCCTGACGCACAGTGGTGATGCAACCGGCATAGGTGATTTTCTTTATAACTTTTCTGTAACGCCGTGATACGTCAAAACCCGATCAAGGGTCTGACTGCCCGTCAAGGGCAATCGGCGACTTCCGTGTTCGGCGCAACAGCTCCTTGGCGGGACATGCGGCCCGTCCTACCTTCTGTCCACACACAGGGCCTCGGTCCAAAGGCCAGGACGAAGGAGGACAACATGGAAAAACAGAAATACGTGACGTACTACCGCGTCAGCACCCAGCGTCAGGGCGTTTCCGGACTTGGGCTGGACGCACAGCGAGCGACGGTCGAGCAATACCTGCTAGGAAGCGCCAAAACCGTCGTGGCTGAGTTCGTCGAGGTGGAGACTGGGAAGGGGGCTAACGCGCTCGAAAAGCGCCCACAGCTGCGTTTGGCGCTTGAGGCGTGCAGGAAGAGCGGGGCGGTGCTGTTGATCGCGAAACTCGACCGGTTAGCTCGCAACGTGCACTTCGTGTCGGGGCTGATGGAGAGTCGCGTGAAGTTCGTCGCGTGTGACATGCCCGAGGCAAACGATCTGACGATTCACCTGATGGCGGCATTCGCCGAGTACGAAGCAAAGCGGATCAGCGAACGAACGAAGGAGGCGCTGGCAGCAGCGAAGGCTCGAGGTGTCGTGTTGGGTGCGACTGGACCAGCGAATCTACGACAAAACAATCAGCGTCGACGTGACGAAGCTAACGCTTTCGCAAATCGAATCGGGCCAGTCATCGAGGCATTCATTCACCAAGGACTGACTCGAAGGCAGATCGTTAATCAACTGAACGAATTGAACCTTCGAGCTTCCAAGGGAGGAAGTTGGTCACTCGGGCAGGTACAGCGCGTTATTCAGCAACGTCAAGCACTCACAATAAAAGATTGCTAATGTTTTGACCCGAATGAACCGGCTCGCCCGAGCCGCAACGCGTTGGCGACCACCGATACCGAACTCAGGCTCATCGCCAGTGCTGCGATGATTGGCGACAGTAGCTGTCCGGTAAACGGATATAGCAAACCAGCTGCTAACGGTATCCCTAGCGCGTTATAAAGGAACGCAAAGGTCAGGTTCTGGTGCATATTCCGCACCGTCAGTTTCGACAGTTGCCGCGCTGCCGCGATGGCGCGCAAGTCGCCCTTCACCAGCGTCACATGCGCGCTGTTAATCGCGACATCGGTACCCGTACCCATCGCAATTCCGACATCGGCTTTGGCTAGCGCCGGCGCGTCGTTGATGCCGTCACCAGCCATCGCCACCCGCTTACCCTGCTTCTGCAAGCCTTCGACCAGTTGTAGCTTGTCGGCCGGCTTCACCTCGCCGAACACCTTGTCGATACCGAGCCGTTTCGCAACCGCTTGCGCTGTAGTCAGTCCGTCGCCGGTCGCCATCACAACCGTCATGCCGGTCTCGCGCAGCGCAGCCAGCGCTTCGGGCGTCGTAGCCTTGACAGGATCGGCGACGACCAACAGGCCCGCTAGTCTGCCACCGATAGCAAGGAACATCACGCTGCCACCTTCGTGCCGCAATTTCTCGGCCTTCGCCTGCAGTGGCTGGACATCGACGTTCTCCATCGACATCAGCACCGTGTTGCCCAGCGCGATCCCCTGCCCTTCTACACTGCCGCGAACGCCTATGCCGGTCGACGATTCAAAGGTCTCCGGCTTGACCAGCGCAATGCCGCGTTCACGCGCCGCAGCGACGATTGCATGCGCCAGCGGATGCTCGCTGCCCTGATCGATGCTGGCCGCGAACCGCAGCACCTCTGTCTCGGTAAAGCCCTCTGCCGGCACCACTTGCTCAAACGCTGGTCGTCCTTCGGTCAGTGTGCCGGTCTTGTCGACAATCAGCGCATCAACCTTGCGGAAGCCCTCGATGGCTGCCGCATCGCGGAATAGGATTCCTTGCGTCGCCGCTCGGCCGGTCGCGGCCATGATCGACATTGGGGTAGCAAGTCCGAGCGCGCAAGGGCAGGCAATGATCAGTACCGCGACCGCATTCACGAAACCGTAAATCCAGCTCGGGTCCGGGCCGAATAGTCCCCAGCCGAAGAAGGTCAGCAAAGCAATCACCACCACGACCATCACGAACCAGCCGGCCACTACATCGGCCAGCCGTTGCATCGGTGCTCGTGAGCGCTGTGCCTGCGCGACCATCTGCACGATCTGCGACAGCATGGTCTGCGAGCCCACCTTCTCCGAACGCATGATCAGGCTGCCGCTGGTGTTGATCGTCGCTCCGATCAGCTTGTCACCGGCGCGCTTCGTCACCGGTAGCGGCTCACCAGTCAGCATCGATTCATCGAGCGCGCTCTCGCCCTCGGTCACCACGCCGTCGACTGGCACCTTTTCACCTGGACGAACGCGCAGCAAGTCGCCAACATGCACATGGGTCAGCGGCACGTCTTCTTCGCTGCCGTCTGCTCTTATTCGCCGAGCCGTTTTCGGTGCGAGTCCCAGCAAGGCCTTGATCGCCGCCGAGGTCTGCGAGCGCGCACGCAACTCCAGCATCTGCCCGAGCAGCGTCAGCGACACGATCACCGCAGCAGCCTCGTAATACACACCGACCTTGCCGTCGCGCGCAAAGGCGGCCGGAAAGACACCAGGGGCAATCGTCGCAACGACACTGAAGAAGAACGCTGCAAACACGCCGAGCCCGATCAGCGTCCACATGTTGGGACTGCGAAGGCGAACCGAATCTATGCCCCGCTGGAAGAACGGCAAGCCTGCCCACAGCACGACCGGCGCACTCAGCGCGAGCTCGATCCAGCTCTGGTACGGCAAGCCGCCATGGAACAACGAATGCGCACCCATCGCAATGACCGTCACGATGACCGTCAGCGGCAACGTCCACCAGAAGCGGCGCCGGAAATCGACCAGCTCCGGGTTTTCCTCTTCCTCGAGCGACGGCAATACTGGCTCCAGCGTCATGCCGCAGATCGGGCAATTGCCCGGCGTCGGCTGACGGATCTGCGGATGCATCGGGCAGGTGTAGATCGTTCCGTCCGGTGCCGGCACGCTGGCAGATGTGGCAGGCTCTAGATAAGACGACGGATCCGCGCTGAACTTGTCGAGGCACTTGCGGCTGCAGAAGTGGTAATCGTGTCCGCTGAAGGAGACGGTCTTTTCCGGATCCGCGCCAACTTTCATACCGCACACCGGGTCGGTGTAAGGTTTGTCGCTGGCATCGCTGGCGACGTGGGAGTCGCCGCCATGCGCTTGGTGATGGTGATGCTGATGGTCACCCATAGCAGAGGCCTTTCTTATCTTTATTTCTGAACGTGAGCCGATGCGTGCTCTGGCTTGGAAAAACGAGGAATGAAGGCCGGCACCTGCTGGCGATACGTCTCGTACTCATCTCCGAATTCACGCACCATGTCCGTCTCCTCGGCCTTGGCCAGACGCGCATAGACAACCACGAGGACCGGGAACATCACCAGCGTGACCAGCGTCGGCCACTGCAGCAGGAAGCCGAACATGATCATTACGAAGGCCACGTACTGCGGATGGCGGATTTTCGCGTACAAACCGGCCTTCGCCAGCCGGTGCGAGCGCTGTGCGTGATACAGCACGTTCCATGCCGACGACAGCATCATGAACCCGGCGAAGATCAGGATGTTGCTGGCAATGTGGAAGGGACCGAAATGCGGATTGACCTTCCAGCCGAACATCATCTCCAGTAGGTGACCTGCATCGTGCGACAGGAAATTGATGCCCGGGAAATGGCTCGACAGCCACGGCAGCAGCAGATAGATCGTCAGCGGAAAGCCATACATCTCGGCGAACAACGCGACGATGAAAGCCGAGAACGCGCCGAAAGATCGCCAGTCGCGAGCGGTCTTGGGCTTGGTGAAACTTAAAGCGAAGATGATGAACACCAGCGAATTCAGCACCACCAATGACCATAGGCCGTAGTCGGATTCTCCGTTGTTCATTACCAGTCTCCTTTCTTGCCATCGTTATGGCTGTGGCCACCGTGCCCGCCATGTCCCCCGTGCATGAAAAGGTGCATCAGCGGACAGGCGAGTACGAGCAGGTAAGGCAGCGCACCGAGCAAATGCGCACGGTGCTCTGTCCACAAGAAAAATGCGGCGATCGCAAGAAAGGCCCACAGCGCATAACGCGCCTTGGTCTTGAAACCGTCGTGGTCGTCGTGCTGGTGCTGTTCCATACTCGCCTCTCTGGTAGCAATTACTGCTGGTGATCGTGGCTATGGTCGCCAGCCCCACCTTCCGGCTGATCATTCATATGGTCGCGCATCATCTGCATGTGCTTTTCCAGCATAGCCATGCGCTTCTTGCGCATCTCCGGCGTCATCGCCTTGATGCGCTTCTCCATCATCGCGTGACGTTCTTCCGAGCTCTTCGATCCCATCATGTCGTCATCCATCGGACAGGACCCCATGTCACCCATGCCGCCATTCATGCCCTTGCCGCCTCGTTTGGCTTGCGTCGACGGCTTGGCCTTGCCTGCTTCCGGATGATGGGCGCTGTGGTCTTCAGTTCCGCTTTGCTGGGCAAAGGTCGGCGAGGACAGTGCGGCCACCACGGAAATTAGCAGGGCCGGGATAATTTTTCTGTGAGACATACAAATCTCCTTCGATGAACTACATTGAAGAAACCGAGCCTGACTGGCAAGGAATTCGATCAGAGTCAGAACGACGCGCGATCCCGGTACGCATAAGCGGGGCAAAGCCATGACGGCCACTCAGTACACCCATCACCATGACGGCGAAACCCGGGTCGCCGCGCCGGCTGCGCGAGTATTCGAATGGATGGATGACCCGCATCATTTGGCGGCCCACATGAACCGGTCTTCGAAAATGATGGCCGGCGGCTCGATGTGTACCTTCCTCGACGAGGGACAAGGCAGGCAGCCAGGTTCGCACATCCGGATGCGAGGCCGGATGCTGGGCTTCCCGCTCGAACTCGATGAGGTCGTGATCGTTCGGGAGCATCCGCACCGGAAAGTATGGGAGACGGTCGGCGAGCCCACCTTGTGGGTGCTCGGCGCATACCGCATGGGCTTCGAGGTGACGCGCCAGGGCAGCGGATGCCAAGTGTCCTTGTTCATCGACTACAACCTGCCCGTGTCGCCGTGGCTCCAGCCACTGGCCTGGTGGATGAACCGCCCCTACGCCGCCTGGTGCGTCGACCAGATGCTGTCTGCGGTGACGGAAGAGTTCGCGCATGTTCAAGCCTGATCTGCTCGCACGTGCACAGGAAAAACCAGCGTCACTTCCGTGGTGCGGCCGCTGGACTGAACACCGGCGGTGCCGCCATGGGCGCTCATGATGGCAGCAACGATCGGCAGGCCCAGTCCAGCCCCTTCGGCATCGACCTGATGCCTTGAACGGTCGGCACGGAAGAAACGATCGAACAGACGAGGCACGACAGCCGGATCGATCGGCTCGCCCTGGTTGGACACCGCAACCGATACCTGACCTGCTTCCGTGGCGATGCGCACGTGGATCGTGCTACCGGCATCGGCATGACGAAGCGCATTTGACAGCAGGTTGCTGACGGCACGGCGCACCATCAGCCGGTCACCCGTCATCGTCCCCTCCCCGGTAAGCCGGAACGTAATCCGTCTTTCTTCAGCCAATGCCTCGTAGAACTCCAGCAGTGAATTCACTTCACCGGCCAGCTCAATCTTCTCCGGATTCGGCAACGAACGGATGTTCTCCGCCTTGGCCAGGAACAGCATGTCCGATACCATTCGCGCCAGCCGCTGGAATTCCTCCGCATTCGACGCGAGGATATCGCGATACTCGGCAGCTTCACGCTGCTGCGCCAACGCGACCTGCGTCTGCGTCATCAGGTTGCTGATCGGAGTACGCAACTCATGGGCGATGTCAGTCGAGAATGCCGACAGCCGATTGAAATCCTGCTCCAGCCGCTCGAGCATCTTGTTCAGCGATTGCGCCAGCGCCGCCATCTCGACCGGTACCGCGTCGACAGGCATACGGTGGTCGAGTTTGTTGGCGGTAACGGCCAGCGCACGGTCCCGCATCATGCCCAGCGGCGCCAGACCGCGGCGCGCTGCCCACCAGCCGAGCACGCCGCTGAGCACCGCCACGACGCCGCCGTACCACCACAGCGTGCGCCGGAAGCTGTTCAGGAAGCCGGCATGCCGGTCCGTGTCCACGGCCGCGATCACGGCCAGCTTCCCGTACGGAGGATACCAACGCTCTGCCTCCGTCGATCGCGTCCGGTAAGCATGGTCGCCACGGTCGACAAATCCGGCTTTCAGCGTGCCGGTCGTCGCAAGCGCTTCGACCGAACGCTGGTCCGGCATCGAAAACAGCGGCACCCCCTCAGGGTCGCGTACCAGCACGTGCAGGTCACCGTGATGCTCGAGCGCATCCGTCAGGCGAAGCCGCAGGTCGTGGTCCGATGCCGCGTGCCCGGCCAGATCCGCAATCAGCTCCAGTTTGTCGCCCAGGAAGCGCTGGTCGATTTCCGTGAAATGCTCCTCGGCTAGGGTCATCACCAGCGAACCCATGCCCAGCAGCACGGCCGTCGATACCAGCGCATAGAACACGGTCAGCCGCGTGGTCAGCGAGAGCCGGGTCAGGTTCATCGCGCCCTCGTCACTCGATCACGTAACCCATACCGCGCACGGTATGGATCAGCTTGCGGTCGTGGCCGTCATCGACCTTAGCACGCAGCCGACGCACCGCCACTTCGATCACATTGGTGTCGCTGTCGAAGTTCACGTCCCAGACTTGCGACGCAATCAGCGAGCGCGGCAAGACCTCGCCCTTCCGGCGCATCAGCAACTCCAGCAGACCAAATTCCTTGGCCGTCAGGTCAATGCGCTGGCCTCCGCGCGTGACGCGGCGCTTGATCAGGTCCAGCTCCAGATCGGCGAACTGCAAGGTGCTCGTCTCCTGCACCGGCCGGCCGCGACGTAACACAGTGCGCACACGCGCCAGCAGCTCGGCGAACGAGAAAGGCTTGACCAGATAATCGTCGGCGCCCAACTCCAGCCCCTTGATGCGATCCTCCACCTGGTCGCGGGCGGTCAGGAACAGCACCGGGAAAGACTTGCCCGCCCGGCGCGCGGTGTCCAGCAACTGCCAGCCGTCCATGCCAGGCAGCATCACGTCGAAGATCGCGAGGTCATGGTCGCCTTCGAGAGCCATGTGCAGGCCATCGATACCGTTGTGCGCCAGCTCGACCGCAAAACCGGCCTCGCGCAAGCCCTGCCGCAGGTAATCGCCCGTCTTCGGTTCGTCTTCGACAATCAGGATCTTCACAGGATGCTCCATGCTGCATTGGTCGCCAGTGTGCCCATTCTGCCCGAGCACAGTGGAAAACTGACATTTTTGTAATGTGCCAGTCAGGAAGCTGTCGGGGGGTGCCGCCGATACTTGCCTCGACTCGGACCGGTAGCCCTTTGCAACAACGGCCGGGATCGCTTCCAAGACGAATAACGAATGGAGATTTCGATGAAGAAACTGAGCACCCTCGCAGCAAGCTTGCTGGCTGCCACCGCACTGGCTGGTCTGCCGGCATTCGCCCAAGAGCACAAGCAAGGTGAGCATCACGAACATCATGAACACCACGAGCATCACGACCATGGCGGTGCTAACGAATTCGAGAACACGAAGGTGTCCGGCGAGATCCGCAAGATCGACCTCGAGAACAACAAGGTGTCGATCAAGCACGAGGAAATCAAGCGGTACAGCATGGCAGCAATGACGATGAATTTCCGCCTGAAGGCCGCTAACCAGCTCGAAGGCTTCCAGGCCGGTGACAAGGTGCGCTTCATCCCCGACAAGGTAGACGGGGGATACGTGCTGCGTACGATCGAAAAAGCCGAGTAAGCAAAGGCGGAACGGGCAGTTCCGTCCCCGGCGTCGGCCGAGTCTCCTCCCCCTCGTGCCGGCGCCCCCATGAAGAGAAATCTATGAAAACCCCTTCCCCCCATTCCATCGCCTCCAATGGCCTGAGCCGCCGGCTGTTCCTGCAAGGCGCAGCGGCCGGCGCGGCGATGCTCGCGTGGCCGCTGAGTTCGAGCGCGACAGTCAGGCGGCACGTGCTGGCCACACCGCTCGATACTATCGAAGCGCGCAACCGTTACGAACTTGCGATCGCCCGTACGCCGGTCAATTTCACCGGCACGCCGGCCCAGGCGGTGACGATCAACGGCTCGATTCCCGGCCCGCTGCTGAAGCTGCGCGAGGGCGAGACCGTCACGATTGCGGTCAACAACAAGCTCGACGAAATGACCGCAGTGCACTGGCACGGCCTGCTGGTGCCGAATAAGATGGATGGCGTGCCGGGGGTGACTTTCCCGGGCATCCGGACCAATGAGACTTTTGAATATCAGTTCAAGCTGCGCCAGAGCGGCACGTACTGGTACCACAGCCACGCGATCCTGCAGGAGCCGGCCGGCTTCTACGCGCCGATCATCATCGAACCCGAGCGCAAGGATCCGTTCGGCTATGACCGTGACTACGTGGTGCTGCTTTCGGACTGGAACGACACGAAACCGGAACAGGTACTGGCGAACCTGAAGAAGGTCGACGGCTATTACAACTTCCGCCGCCTGACCATTCCCGACCTGTTCGCCAGCCTGCGCGCCGCGAAGACGCCGCAGGAGCGCTCGGCGATCTGGGATGAGCGTATGGCTTGGGCAAAAATGCGGATGGATCCGACCGACGTGACCGACGGCGGACCGGAATGGCAATTCCTCGCGCATGGCCAGCGCATCGATGACAACTGGACCGCGCTGTTCAAGCTGGGCGAGCGCATCCGCCTTCGGCTGATCAATGGCGCATCGATGAACTTCTTCGATGTGTCGATCCCAGGACTCGAGATGACCGTGGTGGCGGCCGATGGACAGAACGTGCGGCCAGTGAAGGTGCGCGAGCTGCGCATGGGGAATGGCGAGACCTATGACGTGATCGTACAGCCGACCGAGCGCAAGGCCTACACGCTGTTCGCTGCAACAGCGGGCCGCATCGGCTTTGCGCGCGGCACGCTCGCCCCCGAGGCGGGCATGGAAGGCATGATCCCGCCGCTGGGCGAGCGCCCGGTGCTGACGATCGCCGAACTGGGCAACGCGCACTCGCATGGCAGCGCTCCGGCCGATGGTGGCGTTGATCCGCACGCCGGACATGGGGCCGCAGCCGATCCGCACGCAGGCCATGGCGAGCATGCCGTTCACGGCGCTGAGGCCGACGCCGAGGAAGACCTCGATGAAGACCGCGTGCGCGACAAACTCGCCTACAAGGACCTCGAAGCACTGGCGCCGAACAAGCACCATGAAAAGCCGACGCGCACGATCACGATGCGGCTGACCGGCGAGATGAACCGTTACATCTGGACCATCAATGGCAAGAAGCTGTCCGAAGCGACGCTGTTCCAAGCAAAGGTCGGCGAGCGGCTGGCCGTGAAGCTGACGAACGACACAATGATGGCGCACCCGATGCACATGCATGGTGCGTTCTTCGAATTGCAGAACGGCCAGGGGCAGACCAGCCCGCTGAAACACACCGTCATCGTCAAGCCCGGCGAGACTGTCGTCGTGCATACCACCTTTGACGAGGCCGGCCCCTGGGTCTTCCATTGCCACCTGTTCTATCACGCAGCGGCCGGCATGATTCAGGCGATCGTCGTCCAGTGATCGGAAACACCATGACAACCATGACTACTCCCCGCCAACTTGCAACCCTTGCGGTCGTCCTCGCTACTGCGTTTCCGCTGGTCAGCTACGCGCACGACGACAACATGATCTTCAGCACGACCCGCATCGAGGTCGATGCCGGCCGCTTCGACTCGCAGAGTTCGCAGACCTGGCGCGCCGACGGCTGGATCGGACACGACTACAACCGTTTCGCGTGGCGCACGCAAGGCGCACGCACGGGCGGCAAAACCGAAGAAGCCGACGTACAGGCACTCTACAGCCGCTACCTCGCGTCGTTCTGGGATATTCAGGCCGGCGTGCGGCATGAGTTCAAGCCGGACGGAAAAGACTATGGGGTCATCGCGCTCCGTGGCCTTGCTCCGTACGCGTTCGATGTGGACACGGCCGCATTCGTCCGCACCGATGGCAAGCTTTTTGCCCGCACGCGCTTCGAGTACGACCTGCTGATGACGAACCGTTTTGTAGTCAGACCTTTCGTCGCAGCGGATTGGTCTTTGCAATCACTTCCTGACGAAGGCATCAAGTCAGGCCGGACATCCTCCGAGATCGGTGTGAATTTGCGCTACGAGATCAAGCGGTCATTTGCGCCGTATGTCGAGGTCAGTCGTCAAACGCATGCGAGTTTGTTGGCAAGGGAAAGCGGAACGGCTGCACGAGTAGGTTTGCGACTGCTGTTCTAATAGTTCTTCTAAGTCCAGCCGCATAGATTTTACGGAGTTTTCCATATCGACAATCTATGTGGGACAGGCCCTCGAAACACCGGTCGAGCCGCCGCTACCGTCGAGCGCTTGCCCCCAGCCTACGGGCAGGTAGAATCAGGTTTTGGGTGCATCAGGAAGGTGATGCACAAACTTCGAATCTCACACCCAAACGGCCAGAGGCACCTTGTAAAAACAAGGACTTGGAGGTGACGGTCGGGATCTCTTCGATTCCACCTATCACCACCATTATTCAAACCCCAACTCGTCCGAGTTGGGGTTTTTTCTTTGGCGGTCGCGCGTGTTGCGCCGTGTTCTTGCGGGTTCGTGCGGAATCATGCGGACTTCGCCGACCGCACCACCGGGCCGGTTCTGCGCCTGGTTCTCTCTGTTCCGGCCATTTCTCTCTGCATTCCTCACGCCCGGGAACGGACCAAAGTCCGCAAGATCCTCCGGCACAGGCCAACGAGTTCAACAACTTACGAGCGGACGAATCGACGTCCATGTGCTCTCCAGCCAAAAGTTGATGCGCTCCAATGAACCCTTCGGTTCGGGCAGAAGTCAACTGGTGCCGACTTGCACGGGCCGCTTCGGACGGTGGATCGAGCATTGACGGCCCAAGCGCTCATTGGCATAATCTGCCAATAGATCTTGGGAGGAGATTGGTATGCCTACGCGTAACGTTGTGCTGACCAACTATCAGGCTTCCTTTGTGGAGCGTCTCGTCAGCACGGGCCGGTATCAAAACGCCAGCGAAGTCTTGCGAGAGGGCTTGCGCATGGTGGAGCAGCGTGAAGCCGAGGATGCCTCACGCCTGGAAGCCCTGCGCAGCGCAGTCAGGGTCGGCGTTGATGACTTCGAGCAGGGGCGCTACGCCACCTTTGAATCGGGTGCCCAACTCAAAGGTCACTTGGCGTCCGTGGCATCGAAGGCCATCGCAGGTGCATGAGACAAGTTTGGACGGTTCGGCTCGGTCGACAGGCTGAGCAGGACTACATTGAAATCCTGCAGTGGACGACCAAGAGCTTCGGTGAAGGGCAGGCCAGTATCTACGCTGAAACGATGGCGCTTGCGATCGAGGCTTTGGAAGACGGACCCGAAGTTCCAGGCGCCAGAGCACGCGACGATATCCAGCCAGGCATTCGGACCTTGCATGTCGCGCGGCAGGGGCGCGCGGGGCGCCACTTTGTGGTGTTCCGTGTGGCTGGGTCAGACATCGATGTGCTGAGGCTGCTTCACGACAGCATGGATCTGCCACGACATTTGTCTGCGGCCACTGATCACTCGCCTTGACGCACTGTCCACAACGGCGTGTGCGCGGCTGTTTTGGGCAGTGTGACCGCTGCGTAGTCGTGCGGACGAATGAGGGAATCGCCCCGGATGGCCCAGACTTCCGAATCTTTCCGCAAGCCTCGGATGCGTCAAGCAAGGTCTGGCAGGGTCACACTTGCACGGAATTGAACCCGGGTCCGCAGCCACAACCAGAAATTCGAAAAGCCGTTGGTCTCTCTGGGACCAGCGTGACGTGCGCACTGTTGATCGCGGCATCGATGCCGGTCGAAGACTCGAACGTGTCGGGCTTGTCCAGCGCAATGCCGCGTTCGCGTCGCCGAGACGATCGCCTGCGCGACCATTTGCGCGATCTGGGACAGCATGGTTTGCGCGCCGACCTTTTCCGATCGCACCACGAGGCTGCCGCTGGTGTTGATCGTTGCGCCGATGAAAGCGTTAGAAAGCTGACGCAAACGGCTGAGTCTGCCCGCCCTCCCTTGCCGCCTCCAGCGCCGAATACGGAAAACGGTGCGCTGCCGCGGATTCAGCAACTCCGCCACGGGCACCGCCCCCACTGCACCCGCATGTCACACGGCGGTCACATATATTTCGATAAAATTGGAAATATGAAGAATTCGGATGCCATCGCCGCCTTCCTCGCGCTCGGGCAGGAAACGCGGCTCAACATTTTCCGCCTCGTGGTGCAGCGCGGCGAGACCGGCCTCACACCGTCGGAACTGGTCGAGCGCCTCGGGATTCCGAATGCCACCCTGAGCTTCCACCTGAAAGAACTGGCACGCGCCGGCCTGCTGCTGGTCGAGCGCCAGAGCCGCCACCTGATCTATCGCCCGAATGCCGCGCTGGTCGAGGCACTGTCCGGATTCCTGCTCGAGAACTGCTGCGGCGGCCAGCCCTGCACACCTGTCCCACTGAAAAAGAAAGTCCGATGAAGACCTACAAGCTCCTGTTCCTCTGCACGCACAACTCGGCGCGCTCCATCCTCGGCGAAGCGCTGGCATCGACCGATGCCAGCGGCCGCTTCATTGGCTACTCGGCCGGCTCGACACCGGGCGGCAAGGTGAACCCGTTCGCCGCCGAACTGGCGATCAAGATGGGCTATCCGGCCGACAAGCTGCGCTCGAAAAGCTGGGACGAATTCGCCGCGCCCGACGCGCCGAAAATGGATTTCATCATCACGGTCTGCGACAACGCGGCCGGCGAAGTTTGCCCGTTCTGGCCCGGCAATCCGGCCACGGCGCACTGGGGCTTCCCCGATCCGTCGCAAGTCGGCGGCGATGACGATGCAAAACGCAAGGCCTTCATGGACGTGGCCTCGGGCCTGCAAAAGCGCATCGAGCTGCTGGCCGCGCTGCCGCT
The DNA here is from genome assembly GCA_964613635.1 of uncultured Bifidobacterium sp. GTDB lineage: Bacteria > Pseudomonadota > Gammaproteobacteria > Burkholderiales > Burkholderiaceae_D > Pernthalerella. The sequence continues at coordinate 14,385 of CAZTIF010000024.1, forward strand.
CGAGAAGCTGGACGCGATGAGCCTGCAATCCGAACTGAAAAAGCTGGCCAACCCATGAACCTGTTCGAACGCTACCTGACCCTGTGGGTCTTCCTCTGCATTATTGCCGGCATCGCACTCGGCCAGTTCTTCCCTGCGCCCTTCCATGCGATCGCCGAGATTGAAGTCGCGCGCGTGAACCTGCCGGTCGGGCTGCTGATCTGGGTAATGATCATCCCGATGCTGGTCAAGGTCGACTTCGGCGCGCTGCACGAAGTGCGCCGGCACATCAAGGGCATCGGCGTGACGCTGTTCGTGAACTGGCTGGTGAAGCCGTTCTCGATGGCGCTGCTGGGCTGGATCTTCATCCGCCAGCTGTTCGCGCCGCTGCTGCCGGCCGACCAGCTGGACAGCTACATCGCCGGCCTGATCCTGCTGGCCGCCGCGCCCTGCACGGCGATGGTGTTCGTCTGGAGCCGGCTGACGAATGGCGACCCGCTGTTCACGCTGTCGCAGGTCGCGCTGAATGACACCATCATGGTGTTCGCGTTCGCGCCCATCGTCGCGCTGCTGCTCGGCATCTCATCGATCACGGTGCCGTGGGATACGCTGGTCACGTCGGTGCTGCTGTACATCGTGATACCGGTGATCCTTGCACAGCTGTGGCGGCGCACGCTGCTGGCGAAAGGGCAGCAGGCCTTCGACGCGACGATGCAGCGCATCGGCTCCTGGTCGATCGCGGCGCTGCTGGCGACGCTGGTGCTGCTGTTTGCGTTCCAGGGCGAAGCCATCCTGCGGCAGCCGCTGGTGATCGCGTTGCTGGCCGTGCCTATCCTGATCCAGGTGTTCTTCAATTCCGCGCTGGCGTACTGGCTCAATCGCCGGCTGGGCGAGTCGCACGAGGTTGCCTGTCCGTCGGCACTGATCGGCGCATCGAATTTCTTCGAGCTGGCCGTGGCCGCCGCGATCAGCCTGTTCGGCTTCGAATCCGGCGCGGCGCTGGCGACCGTAGTGGGTGTGCTGATCGAGGTACCGGTAATGCTGCTGGTGGTGCGCATCGTGAACCGTACGCGCCCCTGGTATGAGTGCGCCCCCGCGGTCGCGGCGGCGGAGAGTCGGCGCGACTGACGCGCCGCCGCAATGAGCGTGCGCCCCGGGATGCCGGGGCGCACGCTCACCCGGTGCGGGTTCAGTCGTTGGTTGTCGCTGCGGCGGCGGCTTTCTTCGCCTTGACCGGCTTGACCGGCGCGCCGTTCGGCACGAATTGCTCGGAAATGGCGGCGACCTGACGCTGGCATCCGTCGAGCATCAGCTGGTTGACCTTCGCCAGCTTTTCATGGGTTCTGTGCATGTTGGCGGCCAGCGCCCTGACCGTTTCCGCGAAGGGCTCGGTGCCCGCCGGCGCGGCGCTCGTCTGCGTGGCGACGAAATCATTGAATTGCGCCAGCGAATCGTTGATGAGGCCATGAACCGCCTTCGCCGCTTCCGACTGCGCCTGCACGCCGATCTCGCCGGCGTGGCGCGCATAGGAAACCATCTTTTCCGCAGCCGGCTGCGCCTCGGCCTGCAGGGTCTGCAGGGCCTGGCTTGCATCGCGCGCGCCCATCATCTGCGCAAACAGCGCGCGCGAATCGTGCAGCGATGCGGCCGCCGCAGCCAGGTTCAGCTCGGTCAGCTCGGCGACGGCGTGAAGCGCGTGCTCGGCAACGCCGGTGGCCGTCGCGAGTTGCGCCTGTGCGTGGGCGCCGGATACGGGGGAATGCGGTCGGGAAGGAAAGAACATCGTGGTCTCCATGAGGGTCTTCGGTCGGGACAAGGCGCGGCAAATCAGCCCCATGATTCCCGACGGATGTTTCCAACCCGTTTCAACCCGCGAATCAACTCATGAAATATAACTATAGTTTAATTTGGACCGATAGCTTTCGCCATGGCGGTCGTGCGCGGCGGTTCAGTGCGCCGCTTCGCGGTGCAGGCGCGACTTGAACTCCGCAAAGCCGCGCTCACTGGCGAGGATGGCCATCATCGTCATAGGCATGTTCGCGCACGCTGCCAGGTCAAGGTCTTGTGCGACCTCGAAGGCTTCGTCAACGACGAGAAAGCCGATCTTCTTCAGGCGGGCGAGTTCAGCCAGTAAACGGGAACGCATGTCCTTATCGTCGGTCTGTCGCATCGAATTTACTCTTGTGTCGCATGGATTCGTGGCGCGATGTTAACGAGCGATTGTGTCTGATCGATGACGAAGGCTCGGCGCATTGCCTGTCACCCGCCGGACTTGTCAGAACCTCATTGCGGAAAGCGCACCGGGTCGGCAAATTGTTCGACCAGCCAGTCGAACACCAAGCGTGTGCGGGCCGGCACCGGCCCGCGCTGCGGACGGTAGACGTAGAGATTCCACGGCTCGGGCGCCAGCTCAGTGAGCACTTCGATCAGACGGCCCTTGCGTACCAGCGGATGCGCCTGGAAAGCAGGCAGCTGGCCGAAGCCGAGGCCGGCGACGACGGCATCGCATTCGGCTCGCGTGTCGTCGATGGCGAATGCCGGGCTCGGTGGCGACCACTGCTGTCCGCGCGCGAGGAACCAGGGCCAGGCTTTGCCGTTGTTCGGGTCCATCGAAACGATGGTCGGCATCTCGCCCAGTTCCTGCAGCGAGCGAGGAATGCCGCAGGACGCGATCAGCGCGGGCGAGCCGACGATGCGAAACGGCACACGCGCGACCGCGCGCGCCACATAGCGGCTGTCGCGCAGGAAGCCCATGCGCACGCCGATGTCGATCTGCTCCTCGACCACATCGACCGCCAGGTCGGTGACCCGCAGGTCGAACTGCAACCCCGGATGCTGCGACTTCAGCTCGGCGAGCATGGGAATCAGGTAATCCTTGCCGACGCCGAGCGGCGCGGTGATGCGCACGTCGCCGGACACCAAGTCCTGCGATTCGCGGCGCCGGTCGAAGATGCCGTCAACGCCGGCAACGCCGGCCTTCGCCTGCAGGGCCAGCTGCACACCCGCCGCCGAGATCTGCACGCGCCGGGTATTGCGGTGAAACAGCACCTCGCCGACATGCCTCTCGAGTTCCTTCACCGCGCGCGTGACGGCCTGCGGCGAGATCCCGAGGCGGATCGCCGCCTCCTTGAAATTGCGCGCCTCTGCAGCAGCGCAAAAGATTCTCAGCATTTCAAGTCGGTTCAGCATCGGGACATCAGGCATTTCATCGGCCCGGGAGTTTATTCCCCGCGATGGAATTCTGAAATCTCAAGCTTTTCATTCATCGCATGAATTGAATTTGAAATACTTGGTGTCGTTGTCATCAACGGTTCAGGTCATCCGGATTCACCGATGAGCATCTGATCACACGCGGCCCTCGCGTGGCGGTGCCAGGCCATTGACGACTATCGCAAGTGGGGCCTGCGATCGATTCTCTTTTCCTCTCTTGTCGATTCAGGTTTTCAGGCGGCGCCGGTTTCCGGCGCCGCCTTTTTTCATGCCTGCGCACGCTTCGCACAATGCCCGCGTCCGTGACGGCACGACATGAATCGCAATGAATTCCCCGACATGCGCGAGCCGCACCGCGGCCGGGAATGCGAGTTGCTTGTCTTCGCACCCAGTGGAACGCAGATGGCCGCCAGCGTCGGGACGCAGGCGATGCGTACCGTGCTTCCGCCAGCCAACGGGTAAGCCTTGCACATCGACGATCAGGAGCGCGTTATGAAATTCAACGGAAGAGCGTGGGGACTGGTCGCACTGCTGGCGGTTGGCAGTGCGTACGCACAAGGGCCATCCGAGCAGCATCCGTCACACCCTCAGTCGGAAGGCGGCGGCGCCTCCAGCGCGGGAGCATCGGCGGCCGGCGACGATGCCAAGCTGATCGGCAGCGCGATGCAGGCGGCGCCACCGAACGTGGGCAAACGCGCTGCGGTCGTCGCCATGGGCGCCGACGGACAGATGAGGACGCTGCGGCAGGGAAGCAATGGCTTTACCTGCATGCCGGACAATCCGACCACCCCCGGCCCCGATCCGATGTGCATGGACAAGGCCGCGCTGGAATGGGCGAATGCATGGATGGCGAAGAAGAAACCTCAGGCGGGGAAAGTCGGCTTCATGTACATGCTGGCCGGCGGCACCGATGCGAGCAACACGGATCCGTATGCGACCCGTCCGACCGAGGGCAATCATTGGGTGAAGACCGGCCCGCACGTGATGATCGTCGGCGCCGCGCCGGAGTTTTACGACATGTATCCGAAGGATGCGCAGCCGGATACCTCGGTGCCGTACGTGATGTGGGCCGGCACGCCGTACCAGCACCTGATGATTCCGGTGCGATAGGCAGTATCAGGCGCTCTCAGCCGAGCCCGAACGCGATGGCGGCCCGATAGGTGACGAAGGCGAAAAGGTAGGCCAGCGCAAACAGGTAGCCCGCTGCGGCCAGTGCCATCGTCCAGCCGCCGGTCTCGCGCCGTATCGTCGCCAGCGTGCTCAGGCACATCGGTGCGAACACGTACCAGGCCAGCAATGACAGTGCGGTGGCAAGACTCCATTGGTTGGCAATCAGCGGCGACAAGGACTGCGCGGCATCGCCGGCGGCGGAGATCGCGTACACCGTGCCGAGCGCGCTGACGGCCACCTCGCGTGCGGCAAGGCCCGGCACCAGCGCGATGCTGATCTGCCAGTTGAACCCGACCGGCGCCATGATCGTCGCCAGTGCGCCGCCCAGCATGCCGGCGAAGCTGTGCTCGATCGCAGGCCCCGCCGCACCTGCCGGCGCCGCCGGGAAGCTGGCGAGGAACCACATCAGCACGGTCAGCAGCAGGATCACGCCGCCGACCCGGTTCAGGAAGATCACGACGCGCTGCCACAGGCCGATGGCAATGTTGCGCGGCACCGGCCAGTGGTAGTCGGGCAATTCCATCATCAGCGTGCGCACCTGCCCGCGGGTCGTGAACTGCTTCAGCACCCAGGCAACCAGCATCGCGCCGGCAATGCCGGCCGCGTACAGCAGGAACAGCACCAGACCCTGCAGCTCGATGCCGCCCCATACCTCGCGAGCCGGGATGAACGCGCCGATCAGCAGCGCATAGACGGGCAACCGCGCCGAACAGGTCATCAGCGGCGCGATCAGGATGGTGACGATGCGGTCGCGCTGATTCGAGATCGTGCGCGCGGCCATGATGCCCGGGATCGCGCACGCAAAGCTGGACAGCAGCGGAATGAAACTGCGACCGGACAGGCCGACGCTGCCCATCAGGCGGTCCAGCAGGAAGGCCGCGCGCGGCAGGTAGCCGGACTCTTCCAGCACGAGGATGAAGAAGAACAGGATCACGATCTGCGGCAGGAACACCAGCACGCTGCCGATGCCGGACACGATGCCGTCAACCAGCAGGCTGCGCAGCCAGCCCTCGGGCAGCAGGCCGCCGAGGCCGAGCCTGACCGCCTCGGCGCCCTCTTCGATCCAGCCCATCGGCACTTCGGCCCACGCAAACACCGCTTGGAACACCAGGAACAGCACGATGGCCAGCAATACCGGACCGGCCACCGGATGCAGCACGACGCGGTCGATGCGGTCGCTGAAGCGATGCGGCGCGGATTGATCCAGCCCGAGGCGCTCGAGCATCGCGCGCACGGCCTCATGATCACCGCGCGGATCGCGCTCCGGCTCGGCCGGCGCATGATCCGGTTCCGGCGCACGTTTCCAGATCTCGGACGCGTCCAGTGCCAGCCTGAGCGCTTGCGCACCGTCACCCTGCACCGCCACGGTACGCACCACCGGCAGGCCGAGCTCGCGGCTCAGCGCGTCCACATCGATCTTCAGCCCGCGGCGCTCGGCGAGGTCCATCATGTTCAGCGCGACGAGGCAGGGAATGCCGGTGCGCTTGACCGCCAGCACCAGCCGCAGGTTGCGGCGCAGGTTGGTCGCATCGACCACGCAGACCACCAGGTCGGGCCGCTTCTCGCCTGCGGCATTCCCCATCAGCACGTCGACCGTCACGCGTTCGTCGAGCGAGCGCGGATGCATGCTGTAGGTGCCGGGCAGGTCAAGCAGCCGCAACGCCTTGCCCGACGCGGTCGCAAATGTGCCTTCCTTGCGCTCGACGGTCACGCCGGCGTAGTTCGCGACTTTCTGGTGGCTGCCGGTGAGCCGGTTGAACAGCGCCGTCTTGCCGCAGTTCGGGTTGCCGACCAGCGCCACCAGCGGGCCGCCGCGGAAGAGGTGAATCTTTGCTTCGCTCATGCGATATCCCCGCCCTCGGCAGCAGGCAGCACCTGCACGCACGCAGCCTCGGCCTTGCGCAGCGCAAAGGTCGAATCGCCGATGCGCACGACCAGCGGATCGCCGCCGGGCGCACCGCGCGCGATGACGCGCACGCTCTCGCCCGGAAGGAAGCCGATCTCGGCCAGCCAGATGGCCCAGTCCTGCATTTCCGGGGGCGGGGTGATCTGCCGGACCACTGCAGGAACATGCAGCGCAAGTCGGTCGAGCGCCGACGAATCAGGGGGAACGGAGGCGAGGCTTTGCATAAAAGGCATCAGGGATCGGCGACGACCCTCGGCTGAGGCGCGGAAAAAGTCGCGCACATCATACTTGAGAATCGCTCGCATCCTCGGAAGTGATGCCAGCCCGCAAGGACGGGCGAAGATCAGCCCATACCGGCGCTCATCTGCGCAGGAATTCTCGCGCCTCGACCAGCTCCGGACGCCGCACCTGTGCCTTGTCGCCGAGCCTGACGAGGTTGGCGTAGTACACGCCGGCGGCCTTCGCGTCACCCGCTTCCCGCGCCGCGCGCGCGGCGGCGGCGATGGTCTGGTAACGGTTGGGATCGCGCGCGAGCGAACGCTTCAGCTCGGCCAGCGCCTCTGCCGGCTTTTTCAGCTCCAGCAGCATCTCGCCCAGCAGCTGCCGGGAAGGCACCACGTTGCCCGGCGTGACCGGGTGCTTGTCGCTGGCATCCTCGAGGTCGGCGGCTTCGCGCATGAGCTTCAGCGCCTGCGCCGGCTGCTTTTCGGCCAGTGCAATCCAGGCCGAAACGGCGCGGATCTGGAACTCGGTCTGCGATGGCCAGTACGCGACGTTGGCCGCCACCATCGCCGCCTTCAGTTCTTCCAGGCGTTTCAGGTCCTGTCGCGCCTGACCGGCATTGCCCAGCCGGGCAGCACCGAGGCCACGGCTGAACACGAGGATGGATTCAGCCTGCGGAAACTTCTCCCACGCGAGCCCCGACGGGCTCAGCTTCAGGCTGGCGGCCTGCTGCCAGTCGCGGCGTTCCAGCGCGTAGCGCGATGGCAGGGCGGCAAACGCATACGCGGCGGGGAAATTCTCCACATTCACCTTCTGCAGGCTGGCCGCCTCGCGCACAAGCCTGGCAGCTTCGTCATCGCGCGCCTGCTGCAATTCGCCGAAGGCCATGTAATCCATCGCATGCAATGCGTCATAGGTGCCGACGCCCTGACTGTTGGCAGGATCGAGTTCGGCCTTGGCGGCAAGGTAGGAACGGCGGTTTCCCTCGACCATTTCCGGCCACAGCCCGACACGCGAATAAATGTGGGACGGCATGTGCAAGGCATGCGGCACCGACGGCGCGATGTCCGCATAGACGCGTGCGGAAGGCAAACCCTTCTCGGCGAGTTCGGCGTAGTCGTAGGTGTGGATCAGGTAGTGCGCCACGCCCGGATGGTCGGGATGCTTCCTGAACAGGGGCTCGAGTATCGCTGCGGCACGGGTCTGGTTCGCGAAGGTCTTGTCGCTGGGCAGCGCGGTCGCATCCAGCAGCAAGGCATGCAGGATCTGCGCTTCGTCATCCTCCGGATAACGGGCCGCGAGCGATTCGAAGGCCTTCTGCAGCGCGACGGCGCGGGCCCGATGCGGCTCGCTGTCGCGGTTGCGGAAATAGACCGACAGCGCTGCAATGTAGTCACGTTCGCGCGCGGTCTTTGCACCGATGCGCTCGGCCTCCGCAAGCGCTGCAGCCCCGCTCTCGACTGCTTTGGGATTGGCAGGCCAGGCGAATGGATTGCCGAGGGACATGAAGGCCATGCCCCAGTACGCCATCGCACAGCCCGGGTCATGCGAGAGCACGTCGGTGAAGGATTGGTTGGCAGGCTTGAACCAGAACGAATGGAACAGCGCCATGCCCCGGTTGAATTCGACTTGCGCCTTCGGGTGGCAGGCCACCGGGAATTCGACTTTGCCGAGTCGCTCATTGCCTCGATAGCGACGCTCTTCGTCGTCGTGCGCATCGACGGCGGTGATGGCGGCGAACCCTGCGGCAAGGCCCAGCGTGAGGGTCGCAATGAGCGACGGGGAGTGAGCGGAATTCCTCATGGCGACCTCCATCACGATCCGGCGACGGCAGAAGGCCGCAGCTTTCTCAGAAAAAAACAATTACCGAGGAGGAGAGGCGGCGTCTTAAGATAAATCAATGCATCGGTGAATTCCGAAAAGGTTTTCCACCGCAGCCGCAAAGCGGTCAAAGGGCATATGCCGCCACCTGCGCGATGTGATTTGACGGCCGGTGACGCAGGAAGCCTTCACCGGCGACATGTAAACGCCACGCACGCCGCATGCCATGGCGTTGCGTTGCCGGAGTCAAGCCCGGCTTGCCCGTGCGCTCACCCGCGACCGGATTTTCCAGCAGCCGCGATCTTCGGCAGGTTGAGCTCGATCCAGTCGGCCAATCCGCGCACCTTTTCTGCGGCTTCCCGGCCCAGCGGCGTCAGGCTGTACTCGACATGCGGCGGCACGACGTCGTAGGCGATCCGGGAGATCAGGCCATCGCCTTCGAGCCACTGCAGGCTCTGGGCCAGCATGCGTTCGCTGACGCCTCCGAGCTTGCGGCGAAGCTCGCTGAACCTGTGCGTGCCGCCCTCGAGCACGATCAATATCAGCACGCCCCAGCGGCTGGTGACGTGCTTGAGCACTTCGCGCGATGGACAGGCCTGCGCGAGCAGGTTGCCGCGCTGGACGAGTTCGGACAAGGGAGCCGACGAGTCGGCCTGGAGATTGGCTGGCGGCATGGCACTTACATTCCTGTACGTACTTACTAAAAGTTAGCTTGCATTGTACATTGCGTTTCCCAACCACTTCTCCGGATCAATCGCCATGACTCTTGCCATTACGGGCGCCTCCGGCCAACTCGGCCGGCTCGTCATTGAAAAACTCAAGACCCTGACCGCGCCTTCCAGTCTGGTCGGCCTCGCGCGAACCCCGGCCAAGGCTGCTGACCTCGGCATCGCCATCCGCCCTGCCGACTACACCGCCCCCGAGTCACTTGCAACAGCACTGCGCGACGTGGATACCGTGCTGCTGATTTCTTCCAGCGAGATCGGCCAACGGACAGAGCAGCACCGGAATGTGATCGACGCGGCGAAAGCAGCGGGCGTGAAGCGCATCGTCTACACCAGCCTGCTGCATGCAGACAGATCTCCGCTGAACCTGGCCGCAGAACATCGGGAAACCGAGCGGCTGCTGCAAGCGTCCGGCCTCGCGTACACCATACTGCGCAACGGCTGGTACACGGAGAACTACACCGGATCGGTGAAAGCTGCCGTGGCCGGTGGCGCCTTCATCGGCAGCGCCGGCGAGGGACGCATTTCGTCAGCAGCGCGGGCCGACTTTGCGCACGCCGCGGCCATCGTGCTGACCTCGGAAGGACATGACGGCAAAACCTATGAACTGGCCGGCGACAACGCCTACACGCTGTCCGACCTCGCGGCGGAGATCTCGCGGCAGACTGGCAAGCCCATCCCATATAGAAATCTGCCCGAAGCTGACTATGCGGCTGCACTGGCCGGCTTTGGCCTGCCGCAGGGGTTTGCCGCCGCGATCGCCGGATGGGACACCGGTGCATCGCAAGGGGCGTTGTTTGACGACGGCCGGCAATTGTCGCGGCTGATCGGCCGGCCTACGACGAGCTTGTCGGCATCCGTGGCAGAAGCACTGTAGGTCTTGCGCCTGCGGTGTCGCCGGCCACCACCGGCGGCATCTTGCCGATTATTTGACGGACAGGCAGTAGTTGCCGGTGGACTCGAAACCGGACGGGCAGCTCATCGCCGCCCGGCGGATCGCCAGCTTCGCCGTCGCCGTGGCGACGCAATAATTGCCATCGGCCTCATAAGCCTCCGGGCAGTCGCCCGATTTCGCGATCACGAATTTCGCGGTACTGCCCGGCAAGCAGGAGGCCGCCTCGGCAGCGTAATTGGCCGGGCAATTGCCATCTTTCGGAACCGGCGAAGGCGGTGGCAGCTGCGCCTGCGCTGCGCCGGCAGCAAGCAGAGCGGCGACGAAGAAGTAGCGTGCGTTCATTGTTAACTCCTGAATCCGAATGTGTGCGGGGCGAGCGGGCGAAGCCCGTTGGCATCGGGCGGGTGAGCGGATTTGCCGCAGCGCCATCGGCAGGCATTTTGACGTCAATCCGAATTGCTTGCCTGAAGCACATTGCCGGACATTGCCCGCACGGTGGGAATTCGTCAGTCAAATATGCCTGCGCGAGAAAAGACCGGCGACGTACCAAAAGTTAATATTCGGAATAATCAGTTACCGGATTTGCGCAAGACCGTCCTGATATTGGCCGGCCGGGAATGCTGAAGCGGGTGCGATTATTTGCCAACGATCGCAAAACTCCACAGGGCATCGGGACACTGTTTTTCACAGAAAAAACTGCGCGCATGCGAAATTATGCTGCGCATAATCGCTGCGCCACTACGGTAGAAAAGCACCCTGACCCGGCCTGCATCACCGGCGGCGTTGAAAATACATCAGCATGCCAGTGGCCGGCCTGCCGTACTGATCAATCCTTGATCAGCGCACGAGCCAGTCGACCGGCGTCATGCAATTCCGCCGCCCACAGCGGCATGCGGCCACGACCGGTCCAGGTCTGTTCCTTGTCCTTCGGGTTGCGGTATTTCGGCGCAATCTTGCGGCCGGCGAGCTTGCTGCTGCCGGGCTTCCTGCCGCGTTGTTTCACGGCAGCGCCCGCCCCTTTGCCGGCTGCCTGATGCAGCGCGATGCCATGCGCGAGATCCACCGCCTTCTCGATGACGGCAATGATTTTCGCGAGGCTTTTCCTTGCGTCCTTGTCGATAACCATCGCCTGCAGTTTATCGATTTCCGACTTCTGCTTCTGCAATCGGGTGAACTGGTCCTGCAAAGATAATCTGGCCATTTTGTTTGCCCGATATTTTTCGATTGGAGGATTTTAACAAATGACCATCGGATTTTGGGGCAAATAATCCGATTGCAAAAAATGATTAACGTGGGGAATGCCGGACTGATTTCCGGATCGACATGGAAAAATTGCTGCCGCAAATGCGGCGCAACCGTGTACGTCAATCGTGCACATCACGGCGCGAGCAGCCCGCAAACCGGAAATCCGGCCTACGGGACTGCCGTTCAGAAAATAGCGTCAGACGATGTCAACGTCGGTGGCGACATCGACATTGCCGCCCTGAATGCCGACCACTTCGACCGCCACGCCGACGCCCTCGATACCGTCGGCGTCATAGTAAAGATGTCCGACACCGTTGCCGTCTTTCGAGAAGCTCAGGTTGCCGGTGCCGGTCGGCGAGCCATAGACGCCGGCATCGATGATGATCATGTCGAGCCCGCTCTGGAAACCAAAGACGGTGTCCACCGCGTCATTGCTGTCGACCATGAAGACATCTTTGCCGCCGCTGCCGTACAGGTCATCGCTGCCAAGCCCGCCGTCGAGCGTGTCATTGCCGCCGAGGCCGCGCAGCACGTCGTCGCCAATGCCACCGTTCAGGCTGTCATTGCCACCGCTGCCGATCAGCACGTCGTTGCCGTCGTCGCCGAACAGCACATCGTTGCCGCCATCGCCGTTGAGGGTGTCATCGGCGAGGCCGCCGTTCAGGGTGTCATTGCCGCCACCACCTTTGAGCTGGTCGTTGCCGTCCCCGCCGTCGAGTTCGTCATTGCCGCCTCCGCCCATCAGCGTATCGGCGCCGAGGCCGCCAAGAATCGTATCCCTGCCATTGGCGCCATTGATGAAGTCGTCACCTTCGTCGCCGAAGACGGAATCATTGCCGTTGCCTGAGTTCATCCGGTCGGCTTCCAGCGTACCGTTCAGGACATCATTGCCTTTGCTTCCGTTTTTCTTCATTTCCATCTCCTAAGTCGGTCGTGATGACCGGGCGCAGACCACCTTAGCAGCACCTATTTCGCGTTATCAAGCCGAAATCCGCCGATCAATGGACCAATCCTTGGCCGATTGATTTTTCTCAATTTTCAAGATGTAACAGGCTGGTGAAAGATGTCACGCATCGCCGCCCAAACTCCCGGGCCATCCGTTGCCGTGCCGGCGCGACGGGCGGAGAAAGCCAAAACCCGCCCCTTGATATAATCGCAGTCCCTTGCGCAGGCCGGCATCTGCCTTCGCCTGCCCGCATTTGCGGACCAATTCCGGTCCCCCGCTCCATTCCGATGACCAAGAAACTTTTCATCAAGACCTTCGGCTGCCAGATGAACGAGTACGACTCGGACAAAATGGCCGACGTTCTGAACATCGCCGAGGAAGTCGTTCGCACGGACTCGCCCGAGGACGCCGACATCATCCTGTTCAACACCTGTTCGGTGCGCGAGAAGGCGCAGGAGAAGGTGTTTTCCGACCTCGGGCGCGTGCGCGATCTGAAAAAGAAGAACCCGGACCTGGTGATCGGCGTCGGCGGCTGCGTGGCTTCGCAGGAAGGCAAGGCCATCGTGCATCGCGCGCCCTTCGTCGATGTGGTGTTCGGGCCGCAGACGCTGCACCGGCTGCCGGACTTGCTGAAGGCACGCCGAGCGAGCGGCCGCCCGCAAGTGGACATCAGTTTTCCCGAGATCGAGAAGTTCGACCACCTGCCGCCGGCGCGCGTCGAGGGCGCCAGCGCTTTCGTGTCGATCATGGAAGGCTGCAGCAAGTACTGCAGCTACTGCGTGGTGCCGTACACGCGCGGCGAGGAAGTGTCGCGCCGCTTCGATGACGTGCTGACCGAGGTCGCGCAACTGGCGTCGCAGGGCGTGCGCGACATCACGCTGCTGGGGCAGAACGTGAATGCCTATCGCGGCAAGATGGCCGATGGCGAGACCGCGGACTTCGCGCTGCTGATCGAGTACGTCGCCGAGTTCGAAGGCATCGAGCGGATCCGCTACGTGACCAGCCACCCGAAGGAATTTACCCAGCGGCTGATCGACACCTATGCGAAGGTGCCGAAGCTGGTGAACCACCTGTACCTGCCGGCGCAGCATGGCTCGGACGCGATCCTGGCCGCAATGAAGCGCGGGTATACGTCGCTCGAGTACAAGTCCATCATTCGCCGGCTGCGCGAGGTGCGCCCCGACATCACGATCTCGTCGGATTTCATCGTCGGCTTCCCCGGCGAGACCGAGCGCGACTTCGATGCGCTGATGAAGCTGGTCGACGACATCGGCTACGACAACAGCTTCTCGTTCATCTTCAGCCCGCGCCCCGGCACGCCGGCGGCCAACCTGCCGGACGACACGCCGCACGAGGTCAAGCTGGCGCGTTTGCAAAAGCTGCAGAAGGTCATCGCCGACAATACGCGCCGCTACTCGGATGCGATGGTCGGCAGCGTGCAGCGCGTGCTGGTCGAGGGCCCCGCAAAACGCAACCCGCAGGAGCTGCAGGGACGCAGCGAAAACAACCGTGTCGTCAACTTCGACGGCGGCCCGAATGCCGGCCGCCTGATCGGTCAGTTTGTCGACGTCACCATCACTGAAAGCCATCCGTTCTCGCTGCGCGGCGAGATCGTGATCCAACAGTAGGCCAGAAAATTTGAAAAACCCTGCCACGAAACAGTTCGTCCCCGACCCCGTCGACAACAGCCGGCTGGCCAACCTGTGCGGCCCGGTCGATGAAAACCTGCGGCAGATCGCCGCTGCGCTGGACGTGACGCTGTTCCGGCGCGGCGAGAAGTTCATCGCCGATGGCGCGAACGCGGCGCGCGCAGTCGAACTGCTGGAGCGCTTCTATGCCGAAGCGAACCGTCCGATCTCGATCGAGGACGTGCAGCTGGCGCTGGTCGAGCAGCGCGCCACCGCGGCCAACGCCGACAAGCCGGCCATCCTCGCGAAGAACCAAGAGGAATCGCCGGACAGCCCGGTGCTGAAGACGCGCCGCAGCGACCTGCGCGGCCGCACGCCGCACCAGAGCCAGTACCTGAAGAACATCCTCGAACATGATGTGACCTTCGGCATCGGCCCGGCCGGTACCGGCAAGACCTATCTGGCGGTCGCCTGCGCGGTCGATGCGCTTGAGCGGGACGCGGTGCGCCGCATCGTGCTCACGCGCCCGGCGGTCGAAGCGGGCGAACGGCTGGGCTTCCTGCCGGGCGACCTCGCGCAGAAGGTCGATCCCTACCTGCGCCCGCTGTACGACGCGCTGTACGACCTGCTCGGATTCGACCGTACGCAGAAGATGTTCGAGAAGCAGGCGATCGAGATCGCGCCGCTGGCCTACATGCGCGGCCGCACGCTGAACCATGCGTTCATCATTCTCGACGAGGCGCAGAACACCACGCCGGAGCAAATGAAGATGTTCCTCACCCGCATAGGCTTCGGCAGCAAGGCCGTGGTGACCGGCGACGTCACGCAGATCGACCTGCAGCGCGGCCAGAAGAGCGGCCTGGTCGATGCAATGAAGGTGCTGGACTCGGTGCGCGGCATCGCGTTTTCCCGTTTCACCAGTGCCGATGTGGTTCGTCACCCGCTGGTCGGGCGCATCGTCGATGCGTACGACGCAGCCCAAACCGCGGCCGCAGCCGCCGCCCCGCGACATGCCGGCAAAAAATAAGCTTTCCCTGTCCGTCCAGTATGCCGACAAGCGCCTCGCTGACGAGGTGCCGCGCAAGGACATCCGCCGCTGGGTGCAGGCGGCGCAGTTTGCGCCGGCCGAATTCACCATTCGCTTCGTCGGCGAGGATGAAGGCCGCGCGCTGAACCGCGACTATCGCGGCAAGGACTATGCGACCAATGTGCTGACTTTCGCCTACGCGGATGGCGAAGAGGTGTCGGATGATGACGTGGTGCAGGCCGACATCGTGCTGTGCGTCGATGTGCTGCTGAAGGAAGCGGCCGAGCGCCGGCTGCCGGTCGCGCAGCATGCGGCGCACCTGGTGGTCCATGGCGTGCTGCATGCGCAGGGCTATGACCACGAGGACGACGAGGAAGCGGCCGAGATGGAAGGGCTGGAGACGGAGATTCTGGGCGAGCTTGGGTTTGCGGATCCTTACCGGGGCTGAGCCGGCAGGCGCGAGCCAGGATCAGGCTCCGCCCGGTCCCGCTTCTTTCCATCCAAGCAAGTCCGCACCCGAACCCGGCCCGGCAATTTGGCAAACCTGTCATCCTTTTGCGGTATCCTGTCCGCTCCTGAACTACGGCTTTGCGCCAAATGCAAGACTATCCCCCCGGCAGTCGCCCCGAACACAAGCCGCACCGGTCCCTGTTCGAGCGACTGACCGCACTGATCTCCCCCGAACCCGAAAACCGCGCCGAACTGCTCGAACTGCTGCATGACGCACAGGAGCGCAACCTGCTCGACGCCGACGCGATGTCGATGATCGAGGGAGTCTTCCAGGTATCCGACCTCGCCGCGCGCGACATCATGATCCCGCGCTCGCAGATGGACGTGGTGGATATCGCCAAGCCGATCGACGAGTGGCTGCCGATGGTGCTCGAGACGGCGCACTCGCGCTTCCCGGCGGTCGATGGCGACCGCGACAAGGTGGTCGGCATCCTGCTCGCGAAGGACCTGCTGCGCTACTACGCGGAAGAATCCTTCGACGTGCGCGACATGCTGCGTCCGGCCGTGTTCATCCCGGAATCGAAGCGACTGAACGTGCTGCTGCGTGATTTCCGCGCCAACCGCAACCACATGGCGATCGTGGTCGATGAATACGGCGGCGTCGCCGGCCTGATCACCATCGAGGACGTGCTCGAACAGATCGTCGGCGACATCGAGGACGAATATGACTTCGACGAGGAAGAGGACAACATCCTGCCGGTCAAGGAGGGCAACACCGGCCCGCGCTGGCGCGTGAAGGCGCTGACCGAAGTCGAACAGTTCAACGAGACACTCGGCACCGATCTGCCCAGCGGCGACGCCGACACCGTCGGCGGCGTGGTCTCCAACCACCTCGGACGCATGCCGCGCAAGGGGGAGCAGTTCCGCATCGGCCGACTCGGCTTCGAAGTGCTGCGCGCCGACGCTCGGCAGGTGCATGTGCTGCTGGTCGAAAAGCTGAACGGCAGCGGCGAACCCGACTGATGCGCGCGCGCCCGCTCGCCCGCCCCCTGCTGCACGCATGAAGCCCGCGCTTGCCTTTGCCGCCGCGCTCGCGGCCGGTGGCGTCACCGTGTTCGCCTTCGCGCCTTTCGGCGGGTGGCCGCTGCAGATCGCGGCGCTCGCGCTGCTGTTCCGTATGACGCAGGCCGCCCCCACGGCGCGTGCGGCCTTCTTCCTCGGCTGGGCCTTCGGCTCGGCGGCCATCGCCGCCGGCACGTACTGGCTGTACATCAGCATGCACGACTATGGCGGCATGCCGGCGCCGATGGCGGCGCTCGCGGTGCTGCTGCTGGCGGCGGCGCTCGGCCTGCTGTACGGCACCGCGCTGTGGATGGCAAAACGGCTGTCTGCCGGCGCGCGTCCGGCGCTGGCGCTGCTGCTGCTGATGCCGGCCTGCTGGATGCTGGCAGACTGGCTGCGCGGCTGGATCTTCACCGGCTTTCCCTGGCTCGCCACCGGCTATGCGCACACGGCCAGCCCGCTGGCCGGCTTTGCGCCGCTGGTCGGCGTGTACGGTATCGGTTGGCTGGCCGCCGTGCTCGGCGGCTGCATCGCCGTTGCGCTGCGACCGCGCGGCCGGCGGCGCTCGCTGATCGCGGCACTCGTGCTGCTGCTTGCGCTGCCCACGGCCGGCATCGCACTGTCCGGACGGCACTGGACCACGCCACTGGGCCAGCCGGTGACGGTCAGGCTGTTGCAGGGAAATGTGCCGCAGGACCTGAAATTCGACGTTGCTCAGCTGGTCGCATCGCTGCAGCTGTACCGGCAGATGGTCACCGAGCAGCCGGCCGACCTGATCGCCACGCCGGAGACGGCGCTGCCGATGCTGGCCTCGCAGCTGCCGGCCGGGTACCTCGACGGCCTTGCCGGCTTCGCGCGCGACAGCGGCAGCCGCTTGCTGATCGGGCTGCCGTGGAACAGCGCGCCCGGTATCTACCTGAACAGCGTGCTCGGCGTGGCCGACGGCAATCCGTCGGCCTACCGCTACGACAAGCACCATCTGGTGCCATTCGGCGAATTCATACCGCCCGGCTTTCGCTGGTTCGTCGACATGATGCGCATTCCGCTGGGCGACTTCGGCCGCGGCGACCTGCAGCAGCCTGCCTTCGCGGTGAAGGACCAGTGGGTGCTGCCGAACGTCTGCTATGAGGATCTGTTCGGCGAAGAGATTGCCGCGCAGCTGGCGGCGGCGGCCGATCGCGGCGCGCCGGTCGCCAGCGTGCTGCTGAACGTTTCCAATATTGCATGGTTCGGCGACACGATCGCACTGCCGCAGCACCTGCAGATCTCGCAGATGCGCTCGCTGGAAACCGGCCGGCCGATGCTGCGCGCGACGAATACCGGCATGACCGCCGTGGTCGACGAGCGCGGGCGCGTCGCCGCCCGCCTCGCGCCATTCACGCGCGGCACGCTGCAGGCGCAGGTGCAGGGCACGCAGGGGCTGACGCCCTATGTCCGGCTCGGCAATGGCGTGCCGGTCGGACTGGCCGCGCTCGTGCTGATGGCGTTCTGGCTGCGCGCGCGCCGGCGGCACGGCTAACCCGCCGCAAACGCCCTCCCCCCTGTCAAAACCCGATAAAATCGCGGGTTTTGGCAATCACGTCCGTTCTCACATGCTGACCTTCCAACAAGTCATCCTGAAACTGCAGGAATACTGGGACGCGCAAGGCTGCGCGCTGCTGCAACCGTATGACATGGAGGTCGGCGCCGGCACCTCGCACACCGCGACCTTCCTGCGCGCGATCGGCCCGGAGCCATGGCGCGCCGCCTATGTGCAGCCGTCGCGCCGCCCGAAGGACGGCCGCTATGGCGAAAACCCGAACCGCATGCAGCACTACTACCAGTATCAGGTGGTGCTGAAGCCTGCGCCGGAAAACATCCTCGACCTTTACCTCGGCTCGCTCGAGGCGCTCGGCCTGAAGCTGACCGAAAACGACGTGCGCTTCGTCGAGGACGACTGGGAAAACCCGACGCTGGGCGCGTGGGGCCTCGGCTGGGAAGTCTGGCTGAACGGCATGGAAGTCACGCAGTTCACCTACTTCCAGCAGGTCGGCGGCATCGACTGCAAGCCGGTGCTGGGCGAGATCACTTACGGTATCGAGCGTCTGGCGATGTACCTGCAGGGCGTCGAGAACGTGTTCGACCTGGTCTGGACCGAGTGGGAAGAAAACGGCGTGACGCGCCGCCTGACCTACGGCGACGTGTTCCACCAGAATGAGGTGGAGCAATCCACCTACAACTTCGAGCATTCGAACGCCGAGTTCCTGTTCTCGCTGTTCTCGAACTACGAATCGGAAGCCAAGCGGCTGATGGAAGCGAAGCTCGCGCTGCCGGCCTACGAGATGGTGCTGAAGGCGGCGCACACCTTCAACCTGCTGGACGCGCGCGGCGCGATCTCGGTCACCGAGCGCGCCGCCTACATCGGCCGCATCCGCAACCTCGCGCGCGCAGTCGCCGCGGCCTACTACGCATCGCGCGAAGCGCTCGGCTTCCCGATGCTGGGCGGCGCGGACGCGCAGCGCACGGCGGCCTGAGCGGCTGCAGACGGACCAACGGATACAGAAGAACATCCCATGAAGCAAACACTGCTGGTAGAACTGCTGACCGAAGAACTGCCCCCGAAGGCGCTGGCGAAACTCGGCGACGCGTTTGCGTCCGCGATGGTGAATGGCCTGTCCGCGCGCGCCTTCCTCGACGAAGGCGCGACCCATGTCGCCTACGCGACGCCGCGCCGCCTGGCCGTCGCCATCACCGGCGTGCGCGCATCGTCGCCGGACAAGTCCATCCGCGAGAAGGTGCTGCCGGTGTCGGTCGCACTCGACAAGGAAGGCCAGCCGGCTGCACCGCTGACGAAGAAGCTGGCCGCGCTGGCCGCACAAGCCGGCCGCGACAGCATCGCGCCGAGCGAGCTCGAGCGCGCCAGCGACGGCAAGGCCGACAGCTTCTACTTCACCTACACCGCGCCCGGCCAGCCGCTGGCGACCGGGCTGCAGGCGGTGCTGGAAGAAAGTGTTGCCAAGCTGCCGATCCCGAAGGTGATGAGCTACCAGCGCCCGGACGGCGAGACGGTGCAGTTCGTGCGCCCGGTGCA
>CAZTIF010000025.1:0-33559 GCA_964613635.1 uncultured Bifidobacterium sp.
ACGGCGAGCCGGCATGCTTGATCGACGACAGCGGCGATGCGCCGGTGCCGCCGTCATGGCCGGCGATCACGACGTGGTCGGCCTTCGCTTTCGCGACACCGGCAGCCACCGTGCCGACGCCCACTTCGGACACCAGCTTGACCGAGATGTCGGCCTTCGGGTTCACGTTCTTCAGGTCGTGGATCAGCTGCGCCAGATCCTCGATCGAGTAGATGTCGTGGTGCGGCGGCGGCGAGATCAGGCCGACGCCCGGCACCGAGAAGCGCAGCTTCGCGATGTAGTCGGACACCTTGTGGCCCGGCAGCTGGCCGCCTTCGCCCGGCTTCGCGCCCTGCGCCATCTTGATCTGGATCTGGTCGGCCGAGGTCAGGTACTCGGTGGTGACGCCGAAGCGGCCCGACGCGACCTGCTTGATCTTCGAGCGCAGCGAGTCGCCCGCCAGCAGCTCGATGTCCTTCTCGACGCGGTCCTGGCCGATCACGGAAGCGAGCGTGTCGCCCTTCTTGATCGGGATGCCGCGCAGTTCGTTGCGATAACGCGCCTCGTCCTCGCCGCCTTCGCCGGTGTTGGACTTGCCGCCGATGCGGTTCATCGCGATCGCCAGCGTCGAATGCGCTTCGGTCGAGATCGAGCCGAGCGACATCGCGCCGGTGGCAAAGCGCTTCACGATTTCCTTTGCCGGCTCGACTTCGTCGATGGCGATCGCCTTCGACGGATCGATCTTGAACTCGAACAGGCCGCGCAGCGTCATGTGGCGCTTCGACTGGTCGTTGATGATCTGCGCGTACTCCTTGTACGTGCTGAAGTTGTTCGAACGGGTCGCGTGCTGAAGCTTGGCGATCGAATCCGGCGTCCACATGTGATCTTCGCCACGCACGCGGTATGCGTATTCGCCGCCGGCGTCGAGCGCGTTGGCCAGCACCGGGTCGGTGCCGAAGGCCAGCTTGTGCAGGCGCATCGCTTCTTCCGCCACCTCGAACACGCCGATGCCTTCGACGTTCGACGCCGTGCCGCGGAAGTATTTCTCGACCAGCGACTTGTTCAGGCCGATCGCTTCGAAGATCTGCGCGCCGCAGTAGGACATGTAGGTCGAGATGCCCATCTTCGAGAAGACTTTCATCAGGCCCTTGCCGACGGCCTTCTGGAAGTTGTAGATCGCCTTGTCGGCCGACAGGTCGCCCGGCAGGCCCTTGGCCATGTCGACCAGCGTGTCCATCGCGAGGTACGGATGGATCGCTTCGGCGCCATAGCCGGCCAGCAGCGCGAAGTGATGCGTCTCGCGTGCCGAACCGGTCTCGACGACCAGGCCGGTGGACGTGCGCAGGCCCTTGCTGACCAGATGCTGGTGGATCGCGGAGGTTGCCAGCAGCGCCGGAATGGCGACGCTGTCCTTGTCGATGTTGCGGTCTGAAACGATCAGGATGTTGTGGCCCGACTTGACCGCGTCAACCGCCTGCGCGCACAGCGATGCCAGACGTGCCTCGACGCCTTCCTTGCCCCACGCGGCCGGATAGCAGATGTTCAGTTCGAACGAACGGAACTTGCCGCCGGTGTGCGCGCTGATGTTGCGCAGGCGCGTGATGTCCTTATAGTCGAGGATAGGCTGCGCGACTTCGAGTCGCATCGGCGGGTTGATGTTGTTGGTGTCGAGCAGGTTCGGCTTCGGGCCGATGAAGGACACCAGCGACATCACCATCGCTTCGCGGATCGGGTCGATCGGCGGGTTGGTGACCTGCGCGAACAGCTGCTTGAAGTAGTTGTACAGCGGCTTGTTCTTGTTGGACATGACGGCCAGCGGCGAGTCATTGCCCATCGAGCCGGTAGCTTCTTCGCCGGCGACGGCCATCGGCGCCATCAGGAACTTCAGGTCTTCCTGCGTGTAACCGAACGCCTGTTGGCGGTCGAGCAGCGTGGCCTTGTCGGCGCGCTTCTCGGCATCGACCTTCAGGTCGTCAAGCTTGATGCGGACCGATTCAATCCACTGCTTGTACGGCTTGGCGCTGGCGTAGGTGTCCTTCAGTTCCTTGTCGTCGATGATGCGGCCGGCGTCGAGGTCGATCAGGAACATCTTGCCCGGCTGCAGGCGCCATTTCTGCACGATCTTCGAGTCCGGGATCGGCAGCACGCCGGATTCGGACGCCATCACGACGAGGTCGTCGTCGGTCACGAGGTAACGCGCCGGACGCAGGCCGTTGCGGTCGAGCGTGCCGCCGATGTGGCGACCGTCGGTGAAGGCCATCGCGGCGGGGCCGTCCCACGGCTCCATCATTGCGGCGTGATATTCGTAGAACGCGCGGCGGCTTTCGTCCATCAGCGTGTGGTTCTCCCACGCTTCCGGAATCATCATCATCATCGCCTGCGCGATCGGATAGCCCGCCATCACCAGCAGTTCGAGCGCGTTGTCGAAGCAGGCGGTATCGGACTGGCCTTCGTAAATCAGCGGGAACAGCTTCTTCAGGTCGTCGCCGAGCACGGCCGACTTCATCACGCCTTCACGGGCGCGCATCCAGTTGAAGTTGCCCTTGACGGTGTTGATCTCGCCGTTGTGCGCCAGCAGGCGGTACGGGTGGGCGAGCGGCCATTCCGGGAAGGTGTTGGTCGAGAAGCGCTGGTGCACGAGCGCGAGCGCGGAGACGCAACGTGCGTCTTGCAGATCCTTG
Source organism: uncultured Bifidobacterium sp. (assembly GCA_964613635.1). Classification (GTDB taxonomy): domain Bacteria; phylum Pseudomonadota; class Gammaproteobacteria; order Burkholderiales; family Burkholderiaceae_D; genus Pernthalerella. The sequence goes on from CAZTIF010000025.1 coordinate 2,661, forward strand.
TAATAGACGCCAACCTGGTCGGCCAGCAGCAGGCCCTTGTAGACGACGGTGCGCGCCGACATCGACGGCACGAAGAATTCCTTGCCATGCAGGAGGTTCAGCGCCTGAATCGCGTGGCCGGACGACTTGCGGATCACATACAGCTTGCGCTCGAGCGCATCGGTGACCATCACGTCCGGGCCGCGGCCGATGAAGATCTGGCGAATCACCGGTTCCTTGTCGCGCACTGTCGGCGACATCGGCATGTTGGCGTCGATCGGCACATTGCGCCAGCCCAGCACGACCTGGCCTTCGGCTTCCACGGAACGTTCGATCTCCTGCTCGCAGGCGATGCGCGACGCATGCTCTTTCGGCAGGAACACCATGCCGACGCCATACTCGCCCGGCGGCGGCAGGGTCACGCCCTGCTTCGCCATCTCTTCGCGGTAGTACTGGTCGGGAATCTGGATCAGGATACCGGCACCATCGCCCATCAGCGGGTCGGCGCCGACAGCGCCGCGGTGGTCTAGGTTCTTCAGGATGAGCAGACCCTGCTCGACGATCGAATGGCTTTTCTGGCCCTTGATATGGGCGATGAAACCGACGCCGCAAGCGTCATGTTCGTTCTGAGGATCGTAAAGGCCTTGCGCTTGCATTGCGGGACTCCAAAACATTCGAAGAACCGGGAAGGATAGTGCAATGCAATAGGGACTTCAACGAAAATAAAATAGGGTCAGTACCTAAATTTACTGCGCGTCAATCTGGTGCAAAATAAATTGGGGACAGATTGAAAGCTGTGCAATTCCAGTGGCCTGAAGGCCCGCGCCGCCTGCTCATTCCGGCGCGGCTGCCGACTTGCGAACGCGCGCCACTTTCCGCGGGCCCGAACGGTCTGGCACCGGCGATTCCTGCGGCAGTGTCTTCGGAGGGCGGCCGCGTTTGGCCGGCTGCAAGCGGCGATCGGTCAACTTTGCCAGCGAGGCCTTGAAAGCCGCCGAGCCCAATACCCAGCCACGACTGGTCGCCTGCTCGATCGCGTCAGCCTCTTTGCGGTCGGGCGCATGCGAACAAAACTCCTGATAGGCAATCTCGCGATCGAACGGTGTGTTGCCAAGTTTCCAGTACGCTGCGTGGTCGGTCAGCCAGGCCTGCTTGCGCAAACCGAGGTGGTGCGCATGGCTGGACCACGGGTAGGACACCATGTCGGTCGCCAATCCGGCCTTGACCGGCTGGCATTCGAGCAGGCGCACGCACTCCATGAAGTAGGCGTCCGCATCGAGGATGGTGGTTCGGTAGCGGCCTTCCCACAGGCTGCCGCTGCGGCGGTGGCGGGCATTGAAGTAAGGAACGTAGCGGCGACCGACCGCCTGCATCATCTTGCCGAGGCCGGCATCGTCCGACGGGGTCACCAGCAGCTGCACGCGATTCGGCAGCAGCACGAAGCCATGGACGGCCACGCGATACTGCCGGGCCGCCTCGCGCAGCCAGTCGAGGAATTGCTGGCAGTCGGCCTCGTCGATGAAGACCGACTGCTCATTGTTGCCGCGCGCGATGACGTGATGCAGCTGGCTGGCAACGACGAGACGGGGAAGCCGTGCCATGCCTGCGCCTGCGCGGGTGGGGGTTCAGGTCAGAACGGGATGTCGTCGTCTTCGATGTTGATGTTCGACGGCTGGCGGGCCGGTGCGCGCGCGGGCGCCTGCGCCGGAGCACGCGACGGTGCGCCGCCGTAGCCGCCATCGTCCATCTGGGCCGCGCCGCCGCCCATGCCCTGGCGGCTGCCCAGCATCTGCATCACGTCGCCGACGATCTCGGTCGAGTACTTCTCGACGCCGTCCTTGTCGGTGTACTTGCGTGTGCGCAGCTTGCCCTCGACGTACACCTGCGAGCCCTTCTTCAGGTACTGGCCGGCGATCTCGGCCAGCTTGCCGAAGAAGGAAATGCGGTGCCATTCGGTCGCTTCCTTCTGCTCGCCGCTTGCCTTGTCCTTCCACTTGTCGGTGGTCGCAACCGCGATGTTGGTCAGCGCATCGCCGCTCGGCATGTAACGCGTCTCGGGGTCGCGCCCGAGGTTGCCGACGATGATGACCTTGTTGACGGATGCCATACGTATCTCCCGAATGGAATGCAGAAAAGAGGAAAGAAAATCAGGTGGGAACGGCCACGCGCTTGGCGCGCCGCGGCAGGTTCTTCATGGACGCGGCAATTATAAGCCAGGCCACCGTCAGCAGGCAGCCCGCAGTGAACACGGCCGACCCGCCGAAACGCTGTGCCAGCCAGCCGCCGCCGGCACCGCCGGCGAACAGGCCGATGGCCTGCATGGTGTTGTAAACGCCGAGCGCCGCGCCGCGCGAACCGGCCGGTGCCAGCCGCGACACCAGCGAAGGCTGGCTCGCCTCGAGGATGTTGAACGCAACGAAGAAGGCCAGCAGCAGCATCACCACCAGGCCAAACGACAACTGCGACTGCACGACCGCAGCACGCAGGCCGATCTCGACCAGCAGCAGCAGCGCGATCGCCGACACGAACACCAGTTTCATCCTGCCCGTCTTTTCGCCGACGAAGATCGGCGGCAGCATCAGCACGAAGGACGCCAGCACCACCGGCAGGTAGAGCTTCCAGTGCTCGTCGAGCGGCAGGCCGCCGGCACTCACCAGCACGTTCGGCAGCACCACGAACATCGACATCTGGATCGCATGCAGCGCGAACACGCCGAAATTCATCCGCATCAGCTCGGGCTCGCGCAGCACCTGCAGGAAGGACGAGCGCTCCGGCGAGCGCGGCGGCGCCGGCGGCACAATGAACAGCACCACGCCGATCGCCGCCGCCGCCAGCACGGCCACCAGCAGGAACATGCCGCTCATGCCAACGGCCGAATACAGCAGCGGCGAGATCACCAGCGAGGCCGCATAGGTCAGCCCGATCGATGCGCCAACCAGTGCCATCGCCTTGGTGCGATGTTCGTCGCGCGTTGAGTCGGCGATCAGCGCCGTCACCGCCGCCGAGACCGCGCCGGCCCCCTGCACGGCGCGACCGATGACCACCCAGATCACATGCGTATCAATCGCCGCGATCAGGGAACCGATAATGAAAAGCAGCAATCCGATCACAATCACCGGCTTGCGGCCGAAGCGGTCCGATGCGATGCCGAACGGGATCTGGCCAAAAGCCTGCGTCAGGCCGTACATGCCAAGCGCCAGCCCGACCAGCAGGGCATTGTCGCCGCCGGGCAGCGATTTCGCATGCACCGCGAACACCGGCAGGATCAGGAAGAGTCCGAGCATGCGCAGGCCGAAGATCGACGCGAGCGATGCGCTGGCCCGGATTTCGGTGGCGGTCATGCGGTGAGAAGCGGCTTCCTGGGGTGATGGCATGGCGGGATCGTGCGGCAAGGTGCACCGCGCGGGTGCACCGGAATCGGGGGATGAAAACGGGCTTTGAAAACCCGCTATAGTAACAGGTTGACCCGCACCCAACGATCCGGCCTTTTTTCAAAAAGGCATGAACTCCGATCACACCGAACACAGGCCACATGGAAGAAATTCGCATCCGGGGTGCCCGCACCCACAACCTGAAGAACATCAGCCTCGACCTGCCGCGCAACAAGCTGATCGTGATCACCGGCCTGTCCGGCTCGGGCAAGTCATCGCTCGCGTTCGACACGCTGTACGCAGAAGGGCAGCGTCGCTACGTCGAATCGCTGTCGGCGTATGCACGGCAATTCCTGCAGCTGATGGAAAAGCCGGACGTGGACCTGATCGAAGGCCTGTCGCCGGCGATCTCGATCGAGCAGAAGGCGACCTCGCACAACCCGCGCTCGACGGTCGGCACCGTCACCGAGATCCATGACTACCTGCGCCTGCTGTACGCGCGCGTCGGCACGCCCTACTGCCCCGACCATCCGGAAAACCCGCTGGCCGCGCAATCGGTGTCGCAGATGGTGGATGCGGTGCTGGCGATGCCCGAAGACACCAAGCTGATGATCCTCGCGCCGGTCGTCGCCAACCGCAAGGGCGAACACACCGATCTGTTCGAGCAGATGCAGGCGCAAGGCTTCGTGCGCTTTCGCGTGCAGAGCGGCACCGGCGAAGCAAAGATCCATGAGGCCGACGCACTGCCGAAACTGAAGAAGACCGAGAAGCACACGATCGACGTCGTGGTCGACCGCGTGAAGGTGCGCGCCGACATCAAGCAGCGCCTTGCGGAAAGCTTCGAGACTTCGCTGCGGCTGGCCGACGGCCGCGCGATCGCGCTCGAGATGGACAGCGGCAAGGAGCAGCTGTTCTCGAACAAGTTCGCCTGCCCGACCTGCGGCTATTCGCTGCAGGAGCTCGAGCCGCGGCTGTTCTCGTTCAATAACCCGATGGGCGCCTGCCCCGAATGCGACGGCCTCGGCCATATCGAATTCTTCGATCCGAAGCGCATCGTCGCCTTCCCCAACCTGTCGCTCGCGTCCGGCGCGGTCAAGGGCTGGGACCGGCGCAACCAGTTCTACTTCACGATGCTGTCGTCGCTGGCCAGGCACTACGACTTCGACATCGACACGCCGTTCGAGCGCCTGCCCGAGCAGGCGCAGCAGGTCGTGCTGTACGGCTCCGGCAAGGACAAGGTGCCGTTCGCCTACCTGAACGAGCGCGGCCGCACGGTGATTCGCGAGCACACGTTCGAAGGCGTGGTGAACAACCTCGAGCGGCGCTATCGCGAGACCGACTCGATGGCCGTCAAGGAAGAGCTGGCGAAGTTCATCAACGAGAAGGAATGCCCGCAATGCCACGGCGCGCGCCTGCGCGTCGAGGCGCGTTACGTGAAAGTCGGCAGCGGCGCGCAGCAGCGCGCGATCTTCCAGGTGGCCGAGCTGCCGCTGCGCGAGACGCTGGAATTCTTCGAGCACCTGAAGCTGAAGGGCGCGAAGAAGGAGATCGCCGACCGCATCATCAAGGAAATCGTCGCGCGGCTGCGCTTCCTGAACAATGTCGGCCTCGACTACCTGTCGCTCGACCGCAGCGCCGACACCCTCTCCGGCGGCGAGGCGCAGCGCATCCGCCTCGCCTCGCAGATCGGCTCGGGCCTGACCGGCGTGATGTACGTGCTCGATGAACCGTCGATCGGCCTGCACCAGCGCGACAACGACCGCCTGATCGCGACGCTGAAGCACCTGCGCGACCTCGGCAACACGGTGCTGGTCGTTGAACATGACGAAGACGCGATCCGCTGCGCCGACCACGTCGTCGACATGGGGCCGGGCGCCGGCGTGCACGGCGGCGAAGTGATCGCGCACGGCACGCTGGACGACATCCTCAGGCATCGCCACTCGCTGACCGCGCAATACCTGAATGGCTCGCTGCAGATCGCCGTCCCGCAACAGCGCACCGTGCCGGACCCGAAGAAGCAACTGGTGGTGCGCGGCGCGCGCGGCAACAACCTGAAGAACGTGACCATGGAGCTGCCGGTCGGCCTGCTGACCTGCGTGACCGGCGTGTCCGGCTCGGGCAAGTCGACGCTGGTCAACGACACCCTGTACCACGTGCTGGCGCGCCACCTGTACGGCTCGCAGACCGAGCCGGCCGAGCATGACAGCGTGTCCGGACTTGAGCATTTCGACAAGGTGATCGCCGTCGACCAGGCGCCGATCGGCCGCACGCCGCGCTCGAACCCGGCCACCTATACCGGCTTGTTCACGCCGATCCGCGAGCTGTTCTCGACGGTGCCGCAGGCGAAGGAGCGCGGCTACACCGCCGGCCGCTTCTCGTTCAATGTGAAGGGCGGGCGCTGCGAGGCCTGCCAGGGCGATGGCGTGCTGAAGGTGGAAATGCACTTCCTGCCCGACGTCTACGTACCCTGCGACGTCTGCCACGGCAAGCGCTACAACCGCGAGACGCTCGAAGTTCAGTACAAGGGCAAGAACATCTCGGAAGTGCTCGACATGACCGTCGAGGATGCCCATGAATTCTTCAAGCCGGTGCCGCTGGTCGCGCGCAAACTGCAGACCCTGCTCGACGTCGGCCTCGGCTACATCCGCCTCGGCCAGAGCGCGACCACGCTGTCCGGCGGCGAGGCGCAGCGAGTAAAGCTGTCGCTCGAACTGTCCAAGCGCGATACCGGCCGCACGCTGTACATCCTCGACGAGCCGACCACCGGCCTGCATTTCCACGACATCTCGCTGCTGCTGAAGGTGATCCACCGGCTGCGCGACCAGGGCAATACGGTGGTGATCATCGAGCACAACCTCGACGTCATCAAGACCGCCGACTGGCTGGTCGACCTCGGTCCCGAGGGCGGCGCCGGCGGCGGCCAGATCATTGCGACCGGCACGCCGGAAGATGTGGCGGCCGAGGCGGTCAGCTTCACCGGCAAGTACCTTGCGCCGATGCTGGCGCAGAAGAAAGCGAAGAAGCGGGCCTGAGGATCGCGGCCCGGGTCGGACAGGATGGGCTTACATGCCCATCCACAGTCCCAGCGGCACAAAACCAAGTGCCGCGATATTGCCGAGCATGACGATGCCGGCGACCTTGTCCGGCTCCTGCTGGTAGGACTCGGCGACGATGAAGCTGAAGACCGCCGGCGGCAGTGACGCGAACAGGTACATCTGGCCGCGCTGCACTGCGGTCAGCGCCAGCACCTGGTCGAGGCCGACGGCAATCGCCAGCCCCGCCAGCGGGCAGACCAGCGCACCGGCCACGCCGATGCGCCAGCTGTGGAAGTTCACGTCGAGCATGCGCACGCCGAGCGCAAGCAGCATCAACGGAATACTCGCCTCGCCGAGCATGCGCAGCGCCTGCATCAGCTCGGCCGGCAGCCGCCACTTCAGCGCGGCGAACAGCATGCCCGTCATCATCGACAGCATCATCGGGCTCTTGAACATGCCCAGCGTCGCGCTGCGCCCGCCCTGCCGCCCGCTCTCGAGAATGCGGATGCCGACCGTGAAATAGATCAGGCTGCCAGCGAGGAACATCGCGGCCGCCTCGGACAGGCCGGACGGGCCGAAGGCGAGAATGGCCAGCGGTATGCCCATGTTGCCGCAATTGTTGTAGATCATCGGCGGCACGAAGGTGCGCACGTCATAGCCGAACATCCGCGCGACCGGCCACGCCAGCAGGCCCGAGCCCACCGAAATCAGGCCGCCGGCGAGGATCAGCGGCAGGTTCGCCGTCGCGTCGAAGTCCTTCGACGCCAGTGCCGAGAACAGCAGCAAGGGGCACAGCAGCTCGGCGCTGTAACGGTTCACCGCGGCCATTTCCCGCTTGATCACGTCGCCGCGCAGGCGCGCATACGCATAGCCGATGGCGATGGTCAGGAGAACGGGAAAAATGATGCTGACAATGCGCTGGAAAGCTTCCATGAATTTCTAAAATGTTGTTCAGAGCAGGCGTGTGCGCGCACGGTCGACCGCTTCTGCGGTGCCGCGCAACACGACGACATCGCCGGCTTCGAGCCGGGTGTCGAGGGAAAAGGGCAGACGGTTCTTGCCGCGTCGCACGGCGGTGACCTCGGCGCCGAGCTCGGCCAGTCCGAGTTCGGAAAACTGCCGGCCGATCGCGGAGGCGCTTTCGTTCAACGGCACCGAATGCAGCCGCACTTGCAGGCGATCGTCATCGTCGGGCAAGTCGTCGGCGCCATGGAAATAGCCGCGCATCGATGCATAGCGTTCGCTGCGCGCGCGCTGCACGCGATGCACGACGCGCCGCAGCGGCACGCCCACCACCAGCAGCGCATGCGATGCCAGCATCAGGCTGCTCTCCAGCGTCTCCGGCACCACCTCGTCGGCGCCGCCGGCGCGCAGCTTGTCCAGATCGGTCTCGTCCGCGCTGCGCACGATGGCCGGCAGCGTCGGCGCCAGCTCGTTCGCAAAATGCAGCGTGCGCAGCGCAGCCTGCGTGTCGGCATAGGTGACCACCAGCGCAGCAGCGCGATGGATGCCGGCGGCGATCAGGCTCTCGCGGCGCGAAGTGTCTCCGTACGACACCTTCGCGCCGGCCGCCTGCGCTTCCTGCACGCGCTGCGGGTCGAGGTCGAGCGCGTGGTAGGAGATGTTTTCCTCTTCGAGCAGCCGCGCAATGCTCTGCCCGGTGCGGCCGAAGCCGGCGATGATCACGTGCTTTTCCTGGCCCATCGTGCGGGTCGCCAGGCTGGTCAGCGCCAGCGACTGCTGCATCCATTCATTGCGCGACAGGCGCAGCACGATGCGGTCGGCGTTGGCGATCAGGACGGGCGTGAGCAGCATCGACAGCACCATCGCGGCGAGGATCATCTGCGTGATGCCGGGATCCGGCAGGCCGAGGTCGCCGGCCTGGCTCAGCAGCACGAAACCGAATTCACCGCCCTGCGCCAGCGCCAGGCCGGTGCGGATCGCGACACCAGCGGACGCGCCGAACAGCCGCGCCAGCAGCGCGATGATGCCGAACTTCAGCAGCAGCGGCACCAGCAGCAGCGCGAGCACCAACAGCAGGTTGTCGAACACGAGCCGCATGTCGAGCATCATGCCGACGGAGATGAAGAACAGGCCGAGCAGCACGTCGCGGAAGGGCTTGATGTCTTCCTCGACCTGCAGCCGGAATTCGGTTTCCGAGATCAGCATGCCGGCGACGAAGGCGCCGAGCGCCAGCGACAGGCCGGCCGCCTCGGTGACCCATGCCGCACCCAGCGTCACCAGCAGCAGGTTCAGCATGAACAGTTCCTGCGAACGCCGCTGCACGACAATACGGAACCAGCGGCGCAGCAGCACCTGCCCGAACGACAGCAGCAGCGCCAGCACGAATATCGCCTTGGCGGCCGCCAGCCCGAGGTCGGTGGCGAGGTCGGCGCCGGGACGCGCCAGCGCCGGTATCAGGATCAGCAGCGGCACCACCGCCAGGTCCTGGAACAGCAGGATCGCGGTGATGCGTCGTCCGTGCTCGCTTTCCAGCTCCAGCCGCTCGGTCAGCAACTTCAGCACGATCGCCGTCGATGACATGGCCAGCACGCTGCCAAGCGCAAACGACGCCCCGCGGCCCATGCCGAACCAGGCCGGCCACAGCCAGGCGAGCGCCGCAACGCCGCCCATGATGGAGCCAATGGTCACGAGCACTTGCGCCATGCCCAGCCCGAACACATTGCGGCGCATTGCCTTGAGCTTGGGCAGCGAGAACTCGAGGCCGATCGAAAACATCAGGAAGACCACGCCGAATTCGGCCAGCGTGCTGGTCGCCGTGCTTTCCGATGCCAGCCCCAGCGCATGCGGGCCGATCAGCACGCCGACGGACAGATAGCCCAGCATCGGCGGCTGCTTGATCATGCGGAATGCCACCACGCCGAGCACGGCGGCGACCAGCAGGATCAGCGTGATTTCGAGGGTGGATTGCATGGAAAGCGTGACGGATCCGGGCGAATTGCCGCGCAGTCCGTCGGCCCGGAGGAGGCGAGGAATTCTTGCGTCTGGCAGGTTTTTTGCTTTACGTATTCAGCTATACTCTGCGCATGAGTGTAACGCATGAGAAAAATTCCTCGCAGCATTTCGACAACGCGGCAGCCTCTCGCGCGTTGCAGCTGGCCGAGCAAACCTTGCAGATCGAGGCCGACGCCATCCTTGCGCTGAAGGCGCGCTTGTCGTCGGCTTCCGGCCATGCGTTCGCGCGGGCGACCGAACTACTGCTCGGCTGCAGCGGGCGGGTCGTGGTGTCCGGCATGGGCAAGTCCGGCCACATCGCGCGCAAGATCGCCGCCACCCTCGCCTCGACCGGCACGCCGGCGATGTTCGTCCACCCGGGCGAAGCAGCGCACGGCGACCTCGGCATGGTGACCGAAGCCGATGCGGTGATCGCGATTTCGAATTCCGGCGAGTCGGATGAATTGCTGGCCATCGTGCCGGTGATCAAGCGGCTCGGCGCCAAGCTGATTTCCATGACCGGCCGTCCAGAGTCCTCGCTGGCCAAACTGGCCGATGTGCACCTCGACATCGGCGTTGAGCGCGAAGCCTGTCCGCTGAACCTTGCGCCGACGGCCAGCACCACCGCGACGCTGGCGATGGGCGATGCGCTGGCGGTCGCGCTGCTCGACGCACGCGGCTTCCGCGAGGAAGATTTCGCGCGCTCGCATCCGGGCGGCTCGCTCGGCCGCCGCCTGCTGACCCATGTGCGCGACATCATGCGCACCGGCGATGCGATTCCCGCGGTCGGGCCGGCGCTGCCGCTGACGCAGGCGCTGCTCGAGATCACCCGCAAGGGAATGGCGATGACGGCGATCGTCGATGACGACGCGCGCGTACTCGGCATCTTCACCGATGGCGACTTGCGCCGCCTGATCGAACAGGGCCGGAATTTTGCCGGCACGAGCATCTGCGACGTCATGCACGCCAATCCGCGCGTGGTCGGCCCGGACCAGCTGGCGGTCGAGGCGGTCGATCTGATGGAGGAATTCCGCATCAACCAGGTGCTGGTCACCGACGACGGCGGCAAGCTGGTCGGTGCGCTGCACATTCATGACCTGACCCGGGCGAAGGTGATCTGATGACCGACGCCCGCCATCCTGCGGCCGAGCGTGCCGGCCGCGTGAAGCTGATGATCTTCGACGTCGACGGCGTGCTCACCGATGGCGGCCTGCGCTACGGCGCGGACGGCGAATTGTTCAAGACCTTCAACGTGCTCGACGGCCACGGCATCAAGCTGCTTCAGCAGTTCGGCGTGAAGGCGGCCATCATCAGTGCGCGCAACTCGCCGGTGGTGGCAAAACGCGCCGCCGACCTCGGCATCGCCGTGCTGATGCAAGGCGTGCACGACAAGAAAAAAGCCTTCGAGCAGGTGCTGGACGAACTGAAGCTCGCCCCCTCCGACTGCGGCTTCATGGGTGACGACGTAATCGACCTGCCGGTGATGACACGCGTGGCCTTCGCAGCCAGCGTGCCGAACGGCCATCCGGAAGTGCGCGCTCGCGCGCACTACGTCAGCGAAGCGCACGGCGGCCGCGGCGCGGCGCGCGAGGTCTGCGATTTCATCCTGCGTGCGCAGGGCAATTACGAGGCGGCGCTGGCGCCGTACCTTGCGTGAATTATTCGGTGCAAAGGCGGCTGCCGGCCCTGCTGACGCTGGGTCTGGTGCTGCTGCTGGCCGGCTTCAGCCTGTGGATGCTGAAGGTCGCGCAACGCAGCGACGACAGCACGCCGCAGGCCGGGCAGCGCACCGAACCCGACTATGTGATCGAAGGCTTCCGCTATGTGAAGGTGGCGCGCGACGGCAGCGCCGAGTATGTGATCGAGGGCGACCGGCTCGCGCACGACCCGGTCAGCGACGACAGCCTGATCACGCGCCCGCGCATGAACAGCTATGCGAAAGGTCGTGCGCCGATGAAGCTGACCGCGGAGCGCGCGCAGATCAACAGCGACCACACCGAATTCAGGCTGATCGACAACGTCCGCCTGGATCGTCCGCAGGCGCATGGCAGCGAATCGCTGACTGCCGAGTCGGACTACATGGTGGTGCTGCCGGACCAGGGCATCGTGAAGACCGACCGCGCCGTGCGCGCCCGCCTCGGCAACTCCACGCTGGAAGGCGTCGGCATGCTCGCCGACGATGTGAAACGGCAGCTGACGCTGCAAAGCCGGGTCCAAGCGACCTACCTGAAACCATAACGAGGCCGGAGACAAGATGAACAACACTGCCCGATCGACCATCCTTGCACTGGCCCTCGCATCGCTGGGCTGGCTCGCCGCCGGTGTCGCGCACGCCGAAAAGGCCGACCGCGACAAGCCCACCAATGTCGAGGCCAACCAGATGTTCTATGACGATGCCAAACAGGTCAACACCTTCGTCGGCAACGTGGTGCTGACCCGTGGCACGCTGGTGATGCATGCGGAAAAACTGCTGATCCGGCAGGATGCGGCGGGCTACCAGTACGCGACCATGTATGCGGTCGCGGGCGGCACGACCAAGTTCCGCCAGAAGCGCGACGGCGGCAAGGACCTGTGGATCGAGGGCTATGCCGCCGACCGCATCGAGTACGACACCAAGACCGAAGTCGCCAAGCTGTACAAGCACGCGAAGGTGAAAATGCTCGACGGCCCGCGCGTGACCGACGAGGTCGAGGGCGAGTTCATCTCCTATGACAGCCGCACCGAGTTCTATACGGTGTCGGGCTCGCAGAACGACGATGGCAAGGCGAGCGGCGGCCGCATCCGCGCCGTGATCCAGCCGCGCGTCCAGGACAAGCAGGGCAATGACAAGTAAGGCACCCGGCACGCTGCAGGTGCGCCACCTGCAGAAGAGCTACGGCGCGCGACGCGTGGTGCATGACGTGTCGCTCGACGTCGCCAGCGGCGAGGTGATCGGCCTGCTCGGCCCGAACGGCGCCGGCAAGACCACGTCGTTCTACATGATCGTCGGCCTCGTGCCGTCGGAAGGCGGCGAAATCGTGCTCGACGGCGAGCGCCTGTCCGACCTGCCGATCCACCGGCGCGCCGAGCGCGGCCTGTCCTACCTGCCGCAGGAGGCATCGGTCTTCCGCAAGCTGTCGGTCGAAGACAATATCCGCGCGGTGCTCGAACTGCAGAGGGCCGGCGGCAAGCCGCTGGCGCGCGACGAGATCGAGCGCCGGCTCGACCTGCTGCTCGCCGAACTGCAGATCGAGAAGCTGCGCGACAGTCCGTCGCTGGCGCTGTCGGGCGGCGAGCGCCGCCGCGTCGAGATCGCGCGCGCGCTGGCGACCAGCCCGCGTTTCATCCTGCTCGACGAACCGTTCGCCGGCGTCGACCCGATCGCGGTGATCGAGATCCAGCGCATCGTGCGCTTCCTGAAGGACCGCGGCATCGGCGTGCTGATCACGGACCACAACGTGCGCGAGACCCTCGGCATCTGCGACCGCGCGTACATCATCAACCAGGGCACCGTGCTGGCCTCCGGCAGCCCGGACGAAATCATCGGCAACGAATCGGTTCGCCGGGTCTACCTCGGCGAGCACTTCCGCATGTAAGCGCCGCCCATGAAGCAGACCCTACAGCTCCGCGTTTCACAGCACCTTGCGCTGACGCCGCAATTGCAGCAGTCGATCCGGCTGCTGCAGCTGTCGACGCTGGAACTGCATCAGGAGCTCGAGCAGATGCTGGTCGAGAATCCGCTGCTCGAGCGCCTCGATGACCCGCTCGACCATTCGGTGCGCCTGCTGGGCGACGGCGCGATCAGTTCCGCGCCGACCGCACCCGCGCCTTCGGCCACCGACGCGCAGGGCGAAGGCGGCGGCGACTTCGACGGAGGAGGCAGTGGCGAGGGCGGTGGCGACGAAGGCAGCGGCAGCGGTGATGCCGACTGGAGCTTCGACGACGTCGCGCGCGCGGGCAAGGCGCCTGAAGACGACAACGCGCGGCCACAGCTGGAGGCGCATGAGTCGACGCTGCGCGAACACCTGCAGGAGCAGCTGGCGGTGACGACCAGCCAGCGCCGCGACCGCGCGCTGGTCGAATTGCTGATAGATGCGCTTGATGACAATGGCTATCTGGAAGAGTCGCTGGAAGACATACACGCGCGGCTGCCCGAAGAACTGGACATCGACCCCGACGAGCTCAGCGTCGCGTTGAAGCTGCTGCAGAGTTTCGACCCGGCCGGCGTCGGCGCGCGCAATGCGTCCGAATGCCTGTCGATCCAGATCCGCCGGATGGAGAACGTGCCGCTGGTCACGCGCCGCATGGCGCTGACGCTGGTGGAAAACTATCTTGAACTATTCGCCCAGCGCGAGTTCAACAAGCTCAAAAAGGCGCTCGATTGCGATGACGAAGACCTGCGCGAAGCGCAGGCCGTGATCCGGCGCTGCAACCCGCACCCGGGCGCCGCCTTTGCCGGCGATGCATCCGACTATGTGGTGCCGGATGTGATCGTCAAGCGTTCGAAGAATGGCTGGGCGGTGACGCTGAATCGTGACGTGATGCCGAAGCTTCGCGTGAATGCAATGTACGCGAACATCCTGAAGCAGAACAAAGGCGACGGTTCGCTGTCTTCCCAATTGCAGGAAGCAAAATGGCTGATCAAGAACATGCGCCAGCGCTTCGACACGATTCTTCGCGTGGCACAGGCCATTGTCGATCGGCAGCGCAATTTTTTCTCGCATGGCGAGGTGGCCATGAGGCCTCTTGTCCTGCGTGAAATTGCTGATACACTGGGCCTGCACGAAAGCACTATTTCTCGTGTAACAACGCAGAAGTACATGCTGACGCCGCATGGCATGTTCGAACTGAAATTTTTCTTCGGTAGCCATGTCGCGACTGAAGCCGGTGGTGAAGCTTCTTCTACAGCAATACGCGCGTTGATCAAACAACTGATAGGAGCCGAGGACCCGAAGAATCCATTTTCCGATAGCAAGATCACGGACATGCTGGCTGAACAGGGAATGGTTGTCGCGCGGCGCACTGTCGCCAAATACCGCGAAGCACTGAAAATTCCCCCGCTTAACCTTCGCAAGTCCCTCTGATCGCATCATTTCCAGAGTTTTCAACGGTTGCTGTGTTTCGCCTGGCCTGCTTGCCGGCGGTGCCACCGGATCCTCCAGCGACGCAATGCAAGGAGTGCTGTGTATGAACCTGAAGATCAGCGGTCATCATCTGGAACTGACTCCCGCCCTCCGGGAGTATGTGGAAACGAAACTGGAGCGCATCAAACGCCATTTCGACAACGTCATCGATGTCAACGTCATCCTCGCCGTGGATGCCAACACCGAAAAGGACAAGCGGCAGCGTGCGGAAATCAACCTGCACATGCGCGGCAAGGACCTGCACGTCGAAAGCGAAGCGCAAGACATGTATGCAGCAATCGACCTGCTGATGGACAAACTCGACCGGCAAGTAGTGCGGCACAAGGACAGGATCCAGGATCACCAGCACGCGGGCCTGCGCGGCTACGACGGCGCTGAAGCCGCCTGATCCCTCCCCGATCCACTCGACACAAGGGCGCGCAAGCGCCCTTGTCGTTTTCAGCCGCCAAAACCTGCCTTCCCCGCTCGCAAACGAGCGCGAACCGATTCTCGCTACACTGTGCGCTTTCGATCAATCCGACAGCGACCCCTGCATGACCGACCTCATCAAGACCGAGATTCGCGGCACCACCGGCATCATCACGCTCGACCGAGCGGCCGCACTGAATTCGCTGACGCTGGAGATGGTGCGCGCGATGACCTCCGCACTGCTCGCCTGGCGCAACGATGCCGCCGTCCGCGCCGTGCTGGTGAAAGCCAGCAGCGAACGCGCCTACTGCGCCGGCGGCGACATCCGCTTTTTCCACCAAAAAGGCTGTGCCAGCGCGACCGGCGGCGCGGCGCTGATCGAAGATTTCTTCAACGAGGAATATGCGCTGAACCACCTCGTGCATACCTATCCGAAGCCCTACATCGCGCTGATGGACGGCGTGGTGATGGGCGGCGGCATGGGCATCGCGCAGGCCGGTCCGCAGGCGCGCGTGCGCGTGGTGACCGAGCGCACGAAGATGGCAATGCCGGAGACTGGCATCGGCCTGTTTCCCGATGTCGGCGGCGGCTGGTTCCTGTCCCGCACTCCGGGACAGATCGGCGCCTTTCTCGGCGTGACCGGTGAAATCATTGGCGCAGCCGACGCGATCCATGCCGATCTGGCGGACTTGTTCGTGCCCGGCAGCGAGTTGGCGGCGCTGCAGGAAGCGATCGTCGGGGCAAGCGACGCGCGCGAGGCGATTGAATCATTTGCGTCACGTTTCGCCGCTCAGGCAGCGGCACTGCCGGGCCGGCTGGCGCAGCAGCGCGCCGCAATCGACCGCCATTTCGCGTTCGACTCCGTGCCGGCCATCATCGATTCGCTGTCGGCCGACGACAGCGAGTTCGCGCAGGCGACGCTGGCCACGATGCGCAAGCGTTCGCCGCTGATGATGTGCGTGACGCTGTCGCAGATCCGCCGTGCGACGGCACTCGACATTGGCGATTGCCTGCGGATGGAGCGCACCATGGTGCGCCGCTGCTTCGAGAATGGCGAAGTGCTTGAAGGTGTACGCGCACTGGCGATCGACAAGGACCATTCGCCGAAGTGGAATCCGGCGACGCTGGCAGAAGTCACGCCGGCGATGGTGGACAGGTTCTTCGACAGCGCGTGGCCGGCCTATGCGCATCCGCTCAGGGACCTGGCCTGAGCACCGCCGAGGTCGGTCAAGTCCACGCAAGGCGCCGGGGTCCGGCGCCTTCGGCCCTCAGATCTCGTCTACCGCGAACAGCCGCCGATACTCCCGCATCGCATAGCGGTCGGTCATGCCGGCGATGTAATCGGCGACCTTGCGCGCCTGCCTGAGCACATCGCCGTCGGCCATCTGATAATCCGGCGGCAGCAGCTGCGGCCCGCTGAGGAAGATGCCGAACAGGTCGGTGACGATGCGGCGCGCCTTGCTGGTCATCCGGTTCACCTGATAGTGCTGGTACAGGTTCTTGCGCAGGAAGCGCTTGAGCTCCTGCGCCTCGGCGCGCATCGCGTCGGAGAAGCTGATCAGCGGCGGCGCATTGCGCACGTCATCGATGGACTGCACGTCCGAGGACACGATGTTGGCGCGCGATGTCGCTATCAGGTCCACGACCAGCGCATTGATCATGCGGCGCACGGTCTCGTTGATGGCGCGCCGGCCCGCAATGCCGGGGAACTGCTGCTGTACCTCGGCGCTGTAGCGCGCATACAGCCGCACTTCCTGCAGCTGCTCGACTGTCAGCAACCCGGAGCGCAGGCCGTCGTCGATGTCGTGGTTGTTGTAGGCGATCTCGTCGGCCAGGTTGGCCAGCTGCGCCTCGAGGCCAGGCTGCTTCTTCTCGATGAAGCGGCGGCCGACTTCGCCGAGCTGCTGTGCGTTCGGCAGCGAGCAGTGTTTGAGTATGCCCTCGCGCGTCTCGAACATCAGGTTCAGCCCGTCGAAGGCGCCGTAGCGCTGCTCCAGCGTGTCCACCACGCGCAGGCTCTGCAGGTTGTGCTCGAAGCCGCCGTAATCCTTCATGCAGGCATTCAGCGCGTCCTGCCCGGCATGGCCGAACGGCGTGTGGCCGAGATCGTGCGCAAGCGAGATCGCCTCGACCAGGTCCTCATTCAGCTGCAGGCTGCGCGCCAGCGAGCGCGCGATTTGCGCGACCTCGATGCTGTGCGTCAGGCGGGTCCTGAACAGGTCGCCTTCATGGTTGACGAACACCTGGGTCTTGTATTCGAGCCGGCGGAAGGCGGTCGAATGGATGATGCGGTCGCGGTCGCGCTGGAATTCTCCGCGCGTATCCGGCGCCGGCTCGGCAAAGGAGCGGCCGCTCGAAGTGCCGGAACGCGCTGCATACGGGGCGAGGCGGGCTTCGAACGAGTCGCTCATGTCATTCCTTCGTGCAGGATGCCAGCGTGGCCTTCAGCAGCTCGGATGGCACGCCGGTGATGGTCGCGGTGCCAAGCGGCTTGAGCAGGATGAATTTGATCTGGCCGCCCTCGTTCTTCTTGTCGACCTCCATCAGCTCCAGCCAGCGATCCTCGCCGAGATCCGGCGCGACGGTCGGCAGCTTTGCCGCCTTCACCAGCGCAACGATGCGGTCGCGATCGGCCGGCGCCAGGTAGCCAAGGCGCACCGACAGGTCGGCCGCCATCACCATGCCGCAACCGACCGCCTCGCCGTGCAGCCACTCGCCGTAGCCGAGTCCGGCCTCGATCGCATGGCCGAAGGTGTGGCCGAAATTCAGGATCGCGCGCAGCCCGCCTTCGCGCTCATCCTGCCGCACGACGTCGGCCTTGATCTCGCAGGAACGTCGGATCGCATGCGCAAGCGCCGCGTCGTCGCGCGCAACCAGCTTGTCCATGTTCGCTTCCTGCCAGCGGAAGAAGTCGGCATCGATGATCGCGCCATGCTTGATCACTTCGGCCAGGCCGGCGGACAGTTCGCGGTCCGGCAGCGAGGCCAGCGTGGCGGTATCGGCCAGCACCGACTGCGGCTGGTAGAACGCGCCGATCATGTTCTTGCCGAGCGGATGGTTGATCGCCGTCTTGCCGCCGACCGAGGAATCGACCTGCGCCAGCAGCGTGGTCGGCACCTGCACGAAAGGCACGCCGCGCATGTAGGTGGCGGCAGCAAAACCGGTCATGTCGCCGATCACGCCGCCGCCGAGCGCCACCAGCGTGATCTTGCGGTCGCACTTGTGCTCGAGCAGCGCGGTGAAGATCTGCATCAGGTTGTCGACATTCTTCTCTTCCTCGCCGTCCGGCAGCACGATGGCGATGCACTGCTTGCCGGCGGCCTGCAGCATCGTCGTCAGGCGTTCGAGGTAGAGCGGCGCGACCACGGTATTGGTGACGATGGCGACGCGCTTGCCCGGCACATGGCGGGCGAATTCTTCATTCTCCAGCAGGTGGCGGCCAATCACGATCGGGTAGCTGCGCTCGCCGAGATCGACGGCGAGGCTGGCAAACACGGACGAAGTCGGGGTCATGCGGTGGCTCATTCGGTAGGAGTCGGATCGGCCGAGGCGGCCGCCTTGTTGAACGGTTCGAGCTGGATGAGGATGTTCTGCAGCACCGACTGCACGTTCGGCCGGCCGGTCTCGATGGTGATGTGCGCGACTTCCTGATACAGCGGCGCGCGCTGGCGCGACAGCTCCTCGATCCTGGCCTTCGGATCGGCCGTCTGCAGCAGCGGCCGGTTGCGATCATGGCTGGTGCGCTGCAGGATGCTGTTCACCGACGCGCGCAGGTAGACCACGATGCCGCGCTCGTGCAGGTAGCGCCGGCTCTGCTCGTTCAGCACCGCGCCGCCGCCGGTCGCCAGCACGATGCCCTGCTGCGCAGTCAGGTCGCGGATCACGTCGGCCTCGCGCTGCCGGAAGCTGGCCTCGCCCTCGATCTCGAAGATCAGCGGGATCGATGCGCCGGTGCGCGCCTCGATTTCCTGGTCCGCATCGACGAAGCGCAAATTCAGTTTCTTTGCGAGCGCTCGCCCTATCGTGGTCTTGCCGGAGCCCATCAGGCCGACCAGGAAGATGTTGGAATTCGGTATGGACATCGTTGCCGTTGCAGGGGATTTTTCCCCGGAAAGGCGACAGTTTATCCCATCCGTCCCTCTGCGCTGCGTCAGGGCGACGGCGCTGAACGGCCGGCCGCGAGATCGGCGACGATGCGCGGCGTGATGAAGATCAGCAGTTCGCGCTGGCTGCGCATCTGCGCGTTCTGCCGGAACAGCACGCCGACCAACGGCAGGTCGCCGAAGAACGGCACCTTGGTCACATTGCTGCGCTCTTCCTGCATGAATATGCCCCCCAGCACCACGGTGCCGCCGTTCTCGACCTGCACATTGGTCTTCACGTGCTTGGTGTCGATCGCATAACTGGTGCCGACGGCGATGCCGCGCGAATCCTTCGCCACATCGACGGTCAGGATGATGTTGCCGTCCGGCGTGATCTGCGGCGTGACCTCGAGCTTCAGGTTGGCTTTCTTGAACTGGATCGAGGTCGCGCCGCTGCTGGTCGACTGCTGGTAGGGAATCTCCTCGCCCTGCTCGATCACGGCCGGCTGCTGGTCGGCCGTCACCACGCGCGGGCTGGAGATGATCTTGCCCTTGCCATCGGCCTGCAATGCGGACAGCTCGAGGTTCAGGAAGCGGTTCGCTCCCGGAGAAAACAGCGAGATGCCGATGCTGGCCGCCGACGCCGTGCCGATCTTCCCGGCCGGCAGGTCGACGAATTGCGTGTTCGGCATGTAGCTGCCGCTGGTGACCGTCGCCTGTCCGGTCTGCTCGCCGATCCCGAGGTAATTGCCGGTCAGCCCAAGCCGCGTGCTGCCGCCCAGCCGGGTACCGGGCGTGCCGCCGGACGCAAGGTTATGGTCGAGATAGCCCAGCCGCACGCCCAGGTTCTTGTTGAAATTGTCATCCGCCTCGACGATGCGCGCCTCGATCATCACCTGCCGCTGCGGCACGTCGGTCAGCTGGATCAGCCGGCGCACTTCGGCCAGCCGCGCCGGGGTGTCGGTGACGAACAGCTTGTTGCTGCGCGGCTCGGCCGACGCGCTGCCGCGCCGCGACAGGATGCTGCCGCGCCCCGGCTGGCCATCCAGCCCGAACACCTTCTGGAACGCATCAGCCTTCTGGTAATTCAGCTGGAAGGTCTCGGTGACCAGCGGCTCGAGCTCGGAGATCTGCGCGCGCTGCTCGAGCTCGAGCCGCTCCTTGGTCAGCAGTTCGTCTTTCGGCGCGATCCACAGCACATTGCCGTTGCGGCGCATGTCGAGGCCACGCGCCTGCATCACGATATCCAGCGCCTGATCCCACGGCACGTCCTTCAGCCGCAGCGTCAGGCTGCCGCCGACGCTGTCGCTGGCCACCACGTTCAGGCCGGTGAAGTCGGCGATCACCTGCAGCAGCGTGCGCACCTCGATATTCTGGAAGTTCAGCGACAGCCGGTCACCGTGATAGCCCCGCGCGCCACCGCGCTCATCGGGTTTCAGCGGACGCACCTCGACCACCAGACGACGGTCGGTCTGCCAGGCGACATGGTCCCACTGCCCGCCCGGCTCGATGGTCAGCCGCACCATGTCGCCGCTGGATTCGGCCGTGACCGCACGTACCGGCGTGCCGAAATCCCTGACGTCGAGCCGCCGCCGCAGCAACTCGGGCAGCTGCGTCTTCATGACATCCACCACCACGGCCTGTCCCTGCCGCCGCACGTCGATCGCCGCCGGTTCGCGCGACAGGTCGATGACGACCCGTCCGGCACCGGACTCGCCGCGCCGGAAATCGATGTCGACAATCGCATTCCGCTCGACGGCCGTATCCGCCGCTTGCGCGGCATTCGAAGCGCCGGACGATGTATCGTTCAGCACGACCTGCAGTTCCGTGTCGCGCATCCGGGTACGGTAGCCCATGCCCTGCTGCAGGTTCACGACCAGCCGCGTGCGCGTGCCGGCCTGCACGATGTCGACATGCCGCAATGCGCCCGCAGCGAGCACGCGTCGCTGCTGGCCGGTCGCATTCACGGTGTCGGGCAGGTCGATCACGATGCGCGGCGGCGTGACGGTCGAGAAGCCGTCGGGAGCGGCAGCCAGCGGACGGCGCAGCTGCACGCGCAGCACCTGCTGCGCGCCGTCACGAACGGCATCGATCGCGCGCACGGCGTTCGGCTCGGCCCGCGCGCAAGGCGCTGTCACCGACATCGCCAGCCCTGCGACCAGCGGCAGGGCGGCGAGCCAGCGCCGGAGGGAGTTCATCAGCGTGTCTCCTGTAACACGAGCCGGGCACGACGCTGTATCCAGCGTCCGCCACTGTCGGGAACGAGTTCATCGATGTCGACGCTGCGCTCGCCGATCGCCACCACCCTGCCGAAATCCTGACCGAGATGCGTGCCCAGCCGTACCTGATGAACACGCTGGTCGGCTTCGACCAGCGCGATTGCGTCGCGGCCGGCGCGCAGGCTGCCGACCAGGCGCAGGCCGGTCAGCGGGAAGGATTCCAGCGGCTCGCGCTCGCGCCGCAGGTCCGGTTTCAGGCCGGCGGCCGCAGGCTCTTCCGCCGCGTCCAGCATGGTCGTCGTGAACGGATCGGGGCGGGCCGCGGGCTCATAGCGAATCGTGGCCGGCACCGGCGCCGCCGGCAGCGCGGCCGGCGCGGGATGATGCCGCACGCGAACGCTGTCCATCCAGCTGCGCAGGTCGTCGTGTGCATCGCAGGCGGCCAGCCCCAGGCAGGCGAACAGCCACGGCAAGCTGCGTGTCATTTCTTCCCCTGCTTGCGGCGCTCCGCCGCCTGCTGCCTGCGCTGCGCCGCTTCGGCCGGATCGATGTAGCGGAACGCATGCGCGACGCAGGCGAACGACAAGCCGGCCTCGCGCTGCTGGCCGATCGCCACGCTGTCGATGGTGACGATGCGCGGCATGTTGGCGACGTCGCTGACGAACCCCGCCAGTGCATGGAATCCGCCGCTCAGCCGCATCTCGATCGGCAGCTCGGCATAGTGCTCGGCAAAGCGCAAGGGCGCCGGCCGGAACAGTTCGAACTGCAGCCCGCGCGCGACGCCGGCACGGCTGATCGCCGACAGCAGCGCCTCCATTTCCGCCTGCCCGGGCAATTGCTTCTCCAGCAGCGCGACTTCGGCCTCGACGGCGGTCTTCTGCAAGCGCAGGCTGTCGAGATGCTGCGCCTGCGCGACTTTCTGCTCGAAGCTCGCGCGCAGCCTCGCCTCCTTCTGCCGCCCCTCTTCCAGGGCCTCGTGCTGCGGCTGCCACACGAACCAGCCGCCGGCCGCGGTCACCAGCAGCCACACGCCGGCGGCACACAACGCGCGCGGCAACGGCGGCCACAGTGCGGCGGGTCGGCCGGCCAGGCCATGGAATTGCGCATGCCACTGCGCCAGTCGCCCTTTGCCCATCGCGCTCATCGTGCCTGCTGCGCAAAACCGGGCGCATCCATCACAATCGTGAACTCGAACAAGCGCCGCGCGTCACGTCCCTGCCCCAGCGTCGCCGACTTGATCTCGACCAGCTCCGGTTGACCGACCGACGCGCTGCGTGCCAGCGCATGCAGCAATTCCGAAACGCGTGCGCCGGATTGCGCGAAGCCGGCCAGCGTGATCCGCTCGGCCTGCTGGACCGACTTCAGCATCACCCCTTGCGGTACACGATTCACCAGTTCATCCAGAAGGCGCACCGGCGCGGCACGCGCCCGCTGCAGGTCCCGCACCGCATCGCGCCTGGCCATCAGCGTGGCGATCTTCTCGCGCAGCATACGGATCTCGCTGATGCGCGCATCTAGCACGCCGATCTGCACGGACAGCAAATCATGGCGATCGCCCATCTGCGCGAGCCGGCGTTCGTTGAAGACGAAAACGGCCAGCACCACCGCCGAACCGAGCGCACCGGCAAGCCCGAGCAGGCTCCTGAACTGGCGGCGGCGCTCGCGGCGAAGCGCGTCGCGCCACGGCAGCAGGTTGAAGCCCGTCATCGCCCGCCACTCCTCAACGCAAGGCCGCAGGCGAGCAGGCATGCCGATGGCACATCGTCGGCAGGCAGGCCGGTGCGATGCCGATGCAGCGCTGGCGTGTGCACCGGCACGCCGGTGCGCCGCCGCAGCGCTGCCGCCAGCCCCTCCGGCACCGAGCCGAGGACATAAATGCGTTGCGGTCCGGCGTGCGTGGTCGCCGTCTGGAAAAGCTGCAGCGCGCGATCGAATTCCTGGCAGGCGCGCTCGACGGCGGCCGCATCGCCGGCCTGCCCGGCGAGCACGAGTTCGCGCTCGTAGCACAGCTCGCCCCCGGCCAGGAACAGGCATTGCCCGCGATCCGGCTCCAGCCTCAGCGCCGCCAGCACCGTCGCGGCACCGGCGGCATCCACGGCATCGACCCGCGCGACCGCAGAGGCCAGTGCCTGCGATTCGATGTCGATCACGAGCGGTTGCAGTCCGGCCGCCCGCGCCAGCGCGACCCGCTCATCGATGCGCTCGCGACGGGCGGCGACCAGCACGACATCGACGCAATCAGGCTGGCCGGCGGTCGGGCCGGCAATGGTGAAATCCAGCCCGATTTCGTCGCGCGGGAAGGGCAGCGTTTCGCCGGCCTCGGCCTCGACCTGCATTTCCATTTCGTCCTCGTGCAGCAGGGCCGGCAGCGACAGGGTCTTCCGGATCGCGGCGCCGGCCGGCAAGGCCAGCGCCGCATCGCGCAACCGGCTGCCGCTGGCGCGGATCGCCTCCCGCAGTGCGGCAGCGACTTCGTCGGGCATCACGATGGCGCCGTCGCGCATCGCGCCACGCGGCAAGGCCTGATGCGCATAGTGAGATACCTGCAGCGGATGCCGCGCGTCGCGCGTCGCGAGGGCAACCACGCGGATCGCCTCCGCGCCGAGATCGACGCCGAGCATCGGCCCCTGCGCATGCCGCCACCACCGCCGGAAAGAGAGCATCCGCACGCCTCGCGTTATCAATTTAAAAACTTGCGGCGGATGCTAGCAAGCGCATTTCGTCGGTGTAAAGCCGCAGCGTCGGCGCGTTGTCAAATGCCTACGCGTTTGCCGGCCGCGTTCGGAAGGCGGCTGCCTGCTTGATGGTTTGCCATCATCGCCGACCACGCGAAGACGTTCGGGGGCAGCCGCTATAATGTCCGCCATCAATCAATGGGCTCGCCCCCACTCTCCTGCTGAATGAATAATCACACCCCCGCCGATCGCGCCGATGAACCCTCGCGCGGCGGCAAACTGCCTGCACCCGTGAAAGTTGCTCTGAGCGTTTTCGGCGTCTTGTCCGGATTGGCGGTCATCGGATTCCTGCTATTGAGCTTCATGCTGATGATGGCGTATCCGAACCTGCCGGACATCGATTCGCTGGCCACCTACCAGCCGAAGATGCCGCTGCGCGTCTTTTCGGCCGACAACGTGCTGATTGGCGAATTCGGCGAAGAGCGCCGCAGCCTGGTGCGCTACAAGGACATACCGACCGTGATGAAGCAGGCGGTGCTGGCGATCGAGGATGATCGCTTCTACCAGCATCACGGCGTCGATTACTGGGGCATCCTGCGCGCGGCCATCCACAATGCAATCGGCGGCAGCCGGCAAGGCGCGTCGACGATCACGCAGCAGGTCGCGCGCAACTTCTTCCTGTCCAGCGAGCAGACCATCAAGCGCAAGCTGTACGAGGTGCTGCTGGCGTGGAAGATCGAGAAGACGCTGACCAAGGACCAGATCCTCGAGCTGTACATGAACCAGATCTACCTCGGCCAGCGCGCGTACGGTTTCGCGTCGGCCGCGCAGATCTATTTCGGCAAGCGCCTGTCGGAGATCACGACCGCCGAGGCGGCGATGCTGGCCGGTTTGCCGAAGGCGCCGTCGGCCAACAACCCGGTGGTGAATCCGAAGCGCGCGAAGGCGCGCCAGCAGTACATCCTGCAGCGCATGCACGACCTTGGCTACATCACGCGCGCGCAGTACGACGAGGCGCGCAACGAGAAGCTGAAGATCAAGATGGACAGCAACGACTTCGGCGTGCATGCCGAGTACGTGTCCGAGATGGCGCGCCAGATGGTCTATGAGCAGTTCAAGGAAGACACTTACACGCGCGGCCTGAATGTCTTCACCACGATCACCAAGGCGGACCAGGATGCCGCCTATCTCGCGCTGCGCCGCGGGGTGCTCGACTACGAAAAGCGCCAGCCTTACCGCGGGCCCGAAGGCTACATGGACATCCCGTCGGACCGCACCGAAGCCGAGGCGGCGATCGAGTCGGAGCTGGCCGAACATCCGGACAGCGATGGCATGGTCGCCGCGGTCGTGCTGTCGACCGGGCCGAAGACCCTGCGCGCGGTGCTGTCGACCGGCGAGGAAGTGACGATCGCCGACGCCGCGCTCGGCACCGCCGCCAGCGCGCTGACGGACAAGGTGCCGGCCAACCGCCGCATCCGCCGCGGCGCGGTCATTCGCGTGATGCAGGACGGCAGCAACTGGCAGGTGATCCAGCTGCCGGAGGTCGAATCGGCCTTCGTCGCCGTCGGCTCGGACGATGGCGCGATCAAGGCGCTGGTCGGCGGCTTCGACTTCAACCGCAACAAGTTCAACCATGCGACGCAGGCATGGCGGCAGCCGGGCTCGTCGTTCAAGCCCTTCATCTATTCGGCGTCGCTGGAAAAGGGACTGTCGCCGGGCACCATCATCAACGATGCGCCGCTGACCTATGACGCATCGCAAACCGGCAGCCAGTCCTGGGAGCCGAAGAACTACGATGGCAAATACGAGGGCCCGATGTCGATGCGGCGCGGCCTGGCGAAGTCGAAGAACATGGTGTCGATCCGCATCCTCGAGCGCATCGGCCCGCAGTATGCGCAGGAATACGTGACCCGCTTCGGCTTCGAGGCCGAGAAGAACCCGCCCTACCTGACGCTGGCGCTGGGCGCGGGCTCGGTGACGCCGCTGCAGCTCGCCGGTGCGTATGCGGTGTTCGCCAATGGCGGCTACAAGATCAACCCGCACCTGATCGCGAAGATCACCGACAACAATGGCAAGACCCTGTTCCAGGTCACGCCGGAAAAGGCCGGCGACGAGGCGCTGCGCGTGATCGATTCGCGCAACGCTTACCTGGTCGACAGCATGCTGAAGGATGTCGTCCGCTACGGCACCGCGGCGCGTGCCGCGTCGCTGAACCGCACCGACATCGCCGGCAAGACCGGTACCACCAACGACTCGATCGACGCCTGGTTCGCCGGCTACCACCCGAAGCTCGCGGCAGTCGCGTGGATCGGCTTCGACAAGCCGAAGAACCTCGGCAACCGTGAAACCGGCGGCGGCCTCGCACTGCCGATCTGGATCGGTTACATGCAGAAGGCGCTGCCGAAACTGCCGGTGGTGCAGCGCGACGTGCCGGCCGGCATCACGACGCTGAACGGCGACCTGATCTACGCCGAATATGTCGACAACGGCGGCGTCGGCTCGCTGGGCACCGGCGGTGCACTGGAAGAGGAAAAGCCGCCGGCGGAGAAGGAAGCGACGAAGGGCGAGATCTTCTGATCAGGCGGAGATGTCGAGCGCAGTGCCGGCCTGCAGGCCGGCCAGCCGCGACAGCGAAGCGAACAGTTCCGAGCCGTCGCGGGTGTCAAGCCAGCGACCGTCGTTCAGTCGGTAGTGGAAGCCGCCGGCACGCGCGGCGACCCAGATCTCGCGCATCGGCGCCTGCGTGTTGACGATGATCTTGCTGCCATTGTCGATGAACTCGATCTCGAGCACATTGCCGCTGCGGCTGCACTCGACATCGACATCGGCCACCTCGCCGGCACGCTCGAATGCGCTCTCGATGGTGTCGAGCACGCTCTCGGCGATGGCCAGGAATTCGGATTCGGTCATGCTACACTCCAAAAGTATTTTTCAACGCGCGCGTCATGCCAGGCGTGGCGCGGTCCAGCCCGCAAAACCACATTCTCGATGCGCACCTTTTTCGCCATTCTAGCGACGATCGCGACGATCGGCCTGAGCGCCTGCGGTCAGACCGGCCCGCTGCACTTGCCCGACCAGGTCCAGCCGAAGGCAGACCCGGACGCCGAATTCGACGCGCAACCCGCCAAGTCCAGACCATCCCGCCAGCCCTGACCATGTCGCATTTTGAATACCGCGGCGACGCGCTGCATGCCGAAGGCGTGCCGCTCGCCACGATCGCCCGGACCTTTGGCACGCCCACCTATGTGTACTCGCGTGCCGCCCTGACCGACAACTTCCTCGCGTACGCGAATGCCTGCCGCGCCCATGGCCGCGGCGAGCAGGGCGCACTGGTGTGCTACTCGGTGAAATCGAACTCCAACCTCGCGGTGCTGAACCTGCTCGGCAAGCTCGGCTCCGGCTTTGACATCGTCTCCGGCGGCGAACTGCTGCGCGTGATCGCGGCCGGCGGCGATCCGCGCAAGGTGATCTTTTCCGGCGTGGGCAAGTCGCGCGAGGAAATGAAGCTGGCGCTGGCGCACGACATCCTGTGCTTCAACGTCGAATCCATCCCCGAGCTGCACCGTCTCAACGAAGTCGCGGCCGGCCTCGGCAAGCGCGCGCGCGTGTCGCTGCGCGTGAACCCGGATGTCGACCCGAAGACCCATCCGTACATCTCGACCGGCCTGAAGGAAAACAAGTTCGGCATCGCGTACGAGGATGCGCTGCCGACCTACCGCGTGGCGGCTTCCCTGCCGCACATCGAGGTCAGCGGTATCGACTGCCACATCGGTTCGCAGCTGCTCGACGATGCGCCGCTGCTTGAGGCACTGGACAAGGTGATCGAGCTGGCCGACCGGCTGCATGCGGAAGGCATCGACCTGCATCATCTCGACATCGGCGGCGGCATCGGCATCACCTATGACGATGAAAAGCCGGTCGCGGTCGCAGACTACCTGTCGCGGCTGTTCGCGCGTATCGATCGCTGGCGCAAGGAGAAGTACGACGGCAGGCCAATCAGCGTGATGTTCGAGCCGGGTCGCTCAATCGTCGGCAACGCCGGTGTGCTCATCACCGAAGTGCAGTACCTGAAGCATGGCGCGACGAAGAATTTTGCGGTGGTCGATGCTGCGATGAACGATCTGATGCGTCCGGCGATGTATGAAGCCTGGCATGGCGTGCAGCCGCTGAACCGCCGCGCGGACGGCGCGAAGGAATACGACGTGGTCGGCCCGGTGTGCGAATCGGGCGACTGGCTCGCGCGTGGCCGCTCGCTGTCGCTTGAACCGGGCGACCTGCTGGCGATCATGTCGGCCGGTGCGTATGGCATGACGATGGCATCGAACTACAACACGCGCGGCCGCGCGGCCGAAGTGCTGGTCGATGGCGAGCAGTTCACGCTGATCCGCCAGCGCGAGAATCCGGCCGACCTGTTTGCGCTGGAATCGATTCCCGACTAACCGGCAATGCCAGTCAGTTAAGGCGACTTTCTGATTTTTCGCTGATCACGGAAATTTTTACGCTTAACTGACTGGCATTGGATTAACCGGGATCCTTCGCGGACAATTCCACCGCCAGGCTGCGCGCCGTCGCGCGCGCCGCCTGCCAGCGAAACACCAGCCTCACTCCCAGCAGCAGCGCGACGATGGTGCCGAGCACGATCGGTTCGCCGAAGTTGTTCTTGCCCGCGCGCATCCACCAGAAATGCACGATCGCCAGCACCGCGATCAGGTAAATCAATCGATGCAGCCGCGCCCAGTTGCGCCCCAGCCGCCGCTGCATCGCCGCCGTGCTGGTGATGGCCAGCGGTATCAGCAACACGAATGCGCTGAAGCCCATCGTGATGAACGGCCGCTTCTTCACGTCCTTCCACATCTCCGCCAGATCGAAGAAATGGTCGAACCAGAGAAAGCACAGGAAGTGCAGGCTCGCATAGAAAAAGCAAAACAGCCCGAGCATGCGCCGCAGCTTCAGCAGCCACTGCTGGCCGGTCAGCCTGCGCAGCGGCGTGATCGCCAGCGTGAAGCAGAGGAAGTACAGCGTCCAGTCGCCACTGGCGCGCGTGATGGTCTCGATCGGGTTGGCGCCGAGGCGCCCTTCGGTGCCCAGCCAGACCACCCGCGCCAGCGGCAGCAGCGCGAGCAGGAACAGCAGGCGCCGTAGCCATGACAGCTGCGCAGCGGTCGGCGCCATCGCTCAGAAAAACTTCTTCAGGTCCATGCCGGCGTACAGCGACGCGACTTCGGGATAGCCGTTGAACATCATCGTCTTGCGCTTGCGCGTGAAGAAACCATCTTCGCCGATGCGGCGCTCGGTCGCCTGCGACCAGCGCGGATGATCGACCTCGGGATTGACGTTCGAGTAGAAACCGTATTCCTGCGGAGCGACCTGATTCCACGCAGTCTTTGGCTGCGCTTCGGTGAAGCGGATGCGCACGATCGACTTGGCCGACTTGAAGCCGTATTTCCACGGCAGCACGATGCGCACCGGCGCGCCATTCTGGTTGGGCAGTACCTGCCCGTACATGCCGAAAGTCAGCAGCGCCAGCGGATGGTTTGCCTCGTCGATGCGCAGGCCCTCGACATACGGCCAGTCGAGCACGCGGCTGCTCAGGCCCGGCATTTGTGCGCGGTCGGCCAGCGTGGTGAACTCGATGAATTTCGCATTGCCGGTCGGCTCGACCTTGCGGATCAGCTCGGCCAGCGGGTAGCCGATCCACGGTATCGCCATCGACCAGCCTTCGACGCAGCGCAGCCGGTACAGCCGCTCTTCCAGCGGCGCGAGCTTCAGCAGCGCGTCAAGGTCGAGCGTCATCGGCTTCTTCACCTCGCCGTCGATGCGCACGGCCCACGGCCGCGGCTTCAGCGTACTGGCGTACTGCGCCGGATCGCCCTTGTCGAGGCCGAACTCGTAGAAGTTGTTGTAGGTGGTCGCATCCTTGTACGCCGTCGGCTTGTCGGCCGGGCTGTACTTCAGGTTGCGCTGCGCCGGCAGCGATGCGAGCGCAGCGGCCTCGGCCGCCGGCGCCAGGCCGCCGAATCCGGAAGCCGCCAGCGTGCCGGCGGTGGCCCGCTGCAGAAAGAGCCGGCGCGAGGCCGCGATCTCGGGGTGCGTGATCTCGGACGGCAAGGGGTCGGTGGAGCGCGGAAACTTGATCAGCATGAGATCCTCCGTCAGCAAAGCAAACAGGCTGCCGCAGCAGCCTGTTTCGATCAGAGTTCGCCGTAAGAGTGCAACCCGGACAAGAACATGTTCACGCCGAGGAAGGCGAAGGTCGTGACCAGCAGGCCGCCGACGGCCCACCATGCGGCGACCTGGCCGCGCAGGCCTTTCATCAGGCGCATGTGCAGCCATGCCGCATAGTTCAGCCAGACGATCAGGGCCCAGGTTTCCTTCGGGTCCCACGACCAGTAGCCGCCCCAGGCTTCGGCCGCCCACAGCGCGCCGAGGATGGTCGCGATCGTGAAGAATGCAAAACCGACGGCGATGGCCTTGTACATGATGTCGTCCAGCACCTCGAGCGGCGGCAGGCGGTCTTCCAGACGGCCCTTGGCCTTCAGCAGGTAGGCGACGCCAACCATCGCAGCCAGCGCGAAGGTGCCGTAGCCGATGAAGTTCGCCGGCACGTGGATCTTCATCCACCAGCTCTGCAGCGCCGGCACCAGCGGCTGGATCTCGTGCGCGTCGCGGCTGGTCATGTACCAGAGCAGGAAGCCGACCGCCGCCGAGATGATCAGCATCACGAACGGGCTGACCGCGCGCGTTTCGTACTTCTGCTCGTAGAACAGCAGGAACAGCGCCGTGATAAGGCAGAACAGCACGAACACTTCATACAGGTTCGATACCGGAATGTGCCCGATGTCGGCGCCGAGCAGGTAGGACTCGTACCAGCGCACCATCATGCCGGTGAAACCCAGCATCACCGCGGACCAGCACAGCTTGCTGCCGACCGCGCCGCCGAAGGCCGAGCGCGCAATGAGGCCGCCCCAGTGGAACAGCGTCGACAGGAAGAACAGCGTGCTCATCCACAGGATCGCGGACTGGCTCGACAACAGGTATTTCAGGAAGAAGCG
>CAZTIF010000026.1:0-33328 GCA_964613635.1 uncultured Bifidobacterium sp.
TGACCAGCAGGTCGACCGCGACGCCGAGCGCCGGATTGGCGCTGATGCCCGAATAGCCGTCCGAGCCGCCGCACTGCAGCCCGATGGTCAGGTGCGACGCATCGCAGGGTTCGCGCCGGCAGTCATTCGCCTTCGCCAGCATTTCCTCGACCAGCGTCACGCCCTTGGCGATGGTGGATGCGGTGCCGCCGCTGTCCTGGATGTTGAAGGTGCGCAGCAGCGGACCTTCGGACAGATGGCTGTCGTCCAGCCATGCAGCGATCTGGTTGGTCTCGCAGCCGAGGCCGATCACGAGCACGCCGGCGAAGTTCGGATGGCGCGCATAGCCGGACAGCGTGCGCCGCAGCAGCTTCATGCCAAGGCCGCTGTGGTCCATGCCGCAGCCGGTGCCGTGCGTCAGCGCGACCACGCCGTCGATGTTGCCGAAGGGCGCCAGCGCGCCCGGGTTCATGCGCCGCGAGAAATGCTCGGCGATGCCGCGCGCGACCGTCGCCGAGCAGTTCACCGTCGACAGGATGCCGATGTAGTTGCGCGTCGCGACCTGGCCGTTCGAGCGGCGGTAGCCCATGAATTGCGCCTTCTGCAGCGGCGGCTCGGGGCGCACGTCGGCGCAGAACGCGTAGTCGCGCGTAAAGCTGCCTTTCTCTTCGCCGATGGTGCAGTTGTGTACATGCACATGCTCGCCGCCCTGGATGGCGCGGCTGGCGAAACCGATGATCTGGTTGTAGCGGCGGATCGGCGCGCCGGCGGCGATGTCGCGGGTCGCGACCTTGTGCCCGGCCGGGATCAGGCCGCGCGCGGTCACGCCTTCGATGGCGCTGCCGCCGATCAGCTGCGCGCGCGCAATCACGACGTCGTCGTTCGGATGCAGGCGGATGAAGGGGGTGGTGGCTGTCATGCTGTCTCCCTGATGGCTGTGCGCCGGCCGGGGGGGCGGCGCCGATTTTTGCGCAGGTTAGCGCGCCATCGCGGCCGGCGGTTTTTGAATGCAAAAGGGGGCGTGCGCCGGCCGCCGCGCCGGAGGCCTCAGGGCCTGTGCAGGTCGCGCAGGTGCAGCGCGCGCAGCTGCGGCGCCAGCAGCGCGGCCACCGCGACGATGGCCAGCGTCATCGAGCCGCCGAACACGATCGACGGCGCCAGCCCCAGCCATTCGGCGGCCAGGCCCGATTCCAGCGCGCCGATCTCGTTCGACGAGCCGATGAAGAGCCCGTTGATGGCCGTCACCCGGCCCTGCATCTGCTGCGGCGTGACCAGTTGCAGGATGGTCTGGCGCAGCACCACCGACACGCCGTCGAACAGGCCGGACGCAAACAGGAAGGCCGCCGCCAGCCACAGCGAATCCGACAGACCGAAGCCGATGATGGACACGCCGAAGGCCGCCACCGACAGCAGCAGCCACTGGCCGGCGTTGCGGTCGATCGGGTGGCGCGTCATCCACAGCCCGACCAGCACCGAGCCGGCGGCCGGCATCGCGCGCAGCAGGCCGAGATTCTCCGGGCTGCCGTTGAGTACGTCATGGATGAAGGCCGGCAGCACGCCGACCGCACCGCCAAACAGCACGGCGAACATGTCCAGCGCCATCGCCGCCAGCATCACCTGCGTGGACATCACGAAGCGCAGGCCTTCGCGGATGCTGCCGAAGACGGAGGCGCCTGCCTGCCGTGGCGGAGTTTCCGGCACTGCCACCCGGCGCAGCGCCAGCGCGGCCGCCGCCGCCAGCAGGCCGGTCGCAAGGTAAGCGGCGCCGACGCCGGCCCATGCGATCAGCAGGCCGCCGAGCACCGGGCCGGACACCAGCGCGGCCTGGAATACCACCGTGCCGATCGCGGTGGCGCGCGCCAGCTGCTCGCGCTCGACAATGCGCACCATGATCGCCGAGTACGCTGGCCGCAGCAGCGAGCGCGCCGTGCCCGCCAGCGCCATCGCGATATAGATGCTGGACGACGATGCGCCGCCGGCTGCCGACAGCGCCGCCATCAGCGCGGCGATCGCGACGTAGCAGGCGCAGCCGCTCCATGCGAGCCGCTTCTTCGGCAGTACGTCGACCGCATGGCCGGCGAACAGCGACAGCCCGAAATACGGAATCACCTCGGCCAGCCCGATCAGGCCGAGCGCGACCACGTCATGCGTGAGCGCATAGATATGCCAGCCGGCCGTGACCGTGAGGATCTGGTAGGCGAGCGTGATGCCGGCGCGGTAGAGGGTCAGCCGCGTATAGGCGGGCGAGATCAGGACCGGCATGGTGACGGTGCGGCGCTCAGGACTCGGCAGGGGACGGGCACATCCGCTTCACGACCAGCGCGGCCGCGGCCAGCAGCACGGGAATCGCGAGCACGGCGAACACTTCGCTGAACGACAGCTGCCGGCGCGACAGTTCGGCCACGAGGAAGGAGCCGGCAATGCCGCCGAAGCGGCCCACGCCCATCATCCACGCGACGCCGGTCGCGCGGCCTTCGGTCGGGTAGTAGCTGGCCGCCAGCGCCGGCAGCGACGATTGCGAGGTATTCAGCAGCGCGCCCGCAGTGAACACCACGAAAACCAGCCAGCCGAGATGGCTGCCCGACTGGCCGATCGCGAACACCGCGACCGAGGTCAGCGCGAAGCCGGCGGCGATCACGCGGTTCGGCTCGACCTTGTCCATCAGCAGGCCGAACAGCACGGTGCCAATGCCGCCGAGCGGAAACAGCGACGCCACCAGCGTCGCGGTCTTCGGGTCCAGGCCGGCGTCCCTGAACAGGATCGGCATCCAGTTGATCAGCGCGTAGATGACCACCAGCCCCATGAAGTACGTGACCCACAGCGCGACCGAGCCGACCAGGTAGGGGCGGGACAGCACCAGCCCGATGCCGGCCTTGCTGCCGGCCGGTCGGGGCGGCGCCGTCACCTCGACGTCGTCGACGTTCGCGCCCCGCGGCGCCAGCCGGCGCAGGATCGCGCGTATGCGCGGCTCGGTGCCGCGCCGGGACGCGAGGTGGCGGATCGATTCCGGCAGCAGCAACAGGATCAGCAGCGCCAGCAGCAGCGGCGCGACGCCGCCGACGAACAGTACGCTGCGCCAGCCGAAGTTCGGAATCAGCCATGCGGCCAGCATGCCGCCGAAGGCCGCGCCGAGCGGGAAGCCGCAGAACATCAGGTTGGTGATGGTCGAGCGCTTGCGCTCCGGGCTGTATTCGCTCATCAGCGTGACCGCGTTCGGCATCGCCGCGCCGAGGCCGATGCCGGTGACGAAGCGCCACACGGTCAGCGAACCGAGGTCGGCAGCGAAGGCCGACGCAAGACAGGCAGCGCCGAACAGCAGCACCGACAGCAGCAGCACGATCTTGCGGCCGAAGCGGTCCGCCAGCGGGCCCGAGGCCAGCGCGCCGACGGCCAGGCCGAACAGCGCGGCCGACAGCACCGGCGCCAGCATCGGCCGTGCGATGCCCCATTCCTGCACCAGCGCCGGCGCGATGAAGCCGATCGCCGCGGTGTCGAAACCGTCGAGCAGCACGATCAGGAAGCACAGGGCAAAGATCAGCCACTGGTAGGGGCCGAAGCGTTGCGCGCCGAGGAAGGCGGCAAGGTCGGGGCGGGCGGCAGGGTTCATCGGGTCTCCGTCGTTTTCTTGGGTTCAGCGCGCGATTCTAAGGGAAGCGGCGGCAGCTCAGCTTTCCGGCCGCGCATCCGGCTCGAGCGGGCCGGCCTGCATGCGCAGCCGCGGCAGGCAGTCGGGACAGGTGCGGTTGATGTAGCCGAGCAGCTCTTCGCGTATGCGGCAGCGCAGGTGCCACGCATGGTCGGCGTTGGCCGCCGACACCAGCACGCGCAGTTGTATCGCCTGCGCATTGGCATCGACCACCTGCACCTCCACGAGGCGGCCGTCCCACTCGGGCGCGGCGTGGCAGATGCGGATGGCCTCGGCGCGCAGCAGCGGCACCGGCGCGCGGTAGTCCAGCCACAGCAGCACATAGGCCAGCAACTCGGCGCTGTGCCGCGTCCAGTTCTGGAAGGGATTCTCGATGAACCACTGCAGCGGCAGGATCATGCGGCGCTGGTCCCACAGGCCGACCACCACATAGGTGCCGGTGATCTCGTCGATGCGGCCCCACTCGTTCTCCACGATCACCACGTCGTCCAGCCGGATCGGCTGCGTCAGCGCGATCTGCAGCCCGGCCAGCAGGTTCGACAGGATGGGCTTGGCGGCAAAGCCGGCCGCGATGCCGGCCAGACCGCCGGCGGCCAGCAGGCTGGTGCCAAGCCGCTGCAGCGTCGGGAAGGTCATCAGCGCCAAGCCTGCGCCGACCACCACCAGCAGCGCCATCGCCGAACGCGCCAGCACCCGCGTCTGCGTCTGTATGCGGCGCGCGGCGAGATTGTCCGGCGTGGTCACCGGATGCGCGCTGATGAGGGTGTCGCGCGCTGCCGCGACCGCGCGCACCAGCAGCCAGGTCAGCGCGCTGACCAGCAGCAGCGCATTCGCGTCGCGCAACAGGCCGAAGGCGGCGCCGGCCTGCGGCAGGTTGCGCAGCAGTCCCTGCAGCATCAGCAGGAACAGCATCACCCGCGCGGACGGAAAGACATAGTCGAGCAGGCGCGCGAGGAAAGGGAAGGGCAGCGCCAGCCGCGCCAGCGCGTGCAGCGCGATTTGGGCGATCACCCAGGTGGCGATCCACAGCCAGACCGCCGACAGCAGCAGCGCCGCCCACGGCGAGGCGGCGGCCAGCGCCTGCAAGCGGGCGAGCATGTCGGCCAAGGCGGTTCGGGTTGCGGTTGCACAAGGCGCGCCGGGCCCCGGCGGGCGCGGCGGCGTTCAGGATTGGAGCGGCGGGAGCGGGGAAAAGTGCGCGGCGGCGGCCGTCGCGCACGATGGCGGCAGACGTCAGCGCGATGGCGCGTCGCGTCCCGCCGACTTGTCCTTGCCGTTTCTGCCCTGCACGCATTCCATCGTGCGGCGCCAGAACTCGACGCCGTTGCCGCCGTACTCTTCCGGCAGGTTCAGGATCTGCAGGTGCGCGGCCTCGATGTCCTTGAAGCGTATCGGGTTCATCAGGCCGCGCCTTTCCATTTCGACGTAGGCGGAGCAGTTGGCCTCGATCTCGGTCAGCCGCGGGTCCTGTGCATGCGCGCATTCGTGCAGGAAAACAAAGTCCCACAGACCGGCGTTGGACTGGCGGCCGCGCCGGTGCGCGACGGCGTCGATGAAGATCACCGGCCAGCCGGCGGCGTCGGAACGCACCACGGCCACCGCCTTGCCCAGCTCGGGGTCGCGGTTCTGGATGCTGTCGTACTGCACCCAGTTTTCCGTGGCCACGCCGGTCTTGCCCGCGCGGCTGACTTCGCACTGCAGCTCGGTGCCGTCGGACATCGGCAGTGCATCGGCGGGGAGGTGGGCGGCAATGGCCAGCGGCAGGGCGGCCAGCAGGGATCGGAACATGTGCGACTCCTTCGCATCCGCGCGTGCGGACACGTCAGCATGAGCCGCCCGCTTGCGGAGCGGCCCGTGGTGGCAACCCGTTCATTGGTCGCAGTCCGCTGCGTCGGCGGCTGCTTGTAGTGGCGATATCGTAACGGCAAATGCGGCGGGGTGCAGCGGGCTGCCGAGAGTTGCCAGATCGGGAACGCATCACGCCGCCTGTCCCTCTGTGTCCGGCGGGCCGGGCGCGATCGGGCAGGACGCACCGGCGATACAGAGGCACGCCCGGCAAGGCGACCGGCGAAGCGTTAAACTGTGGCAACGGGCCAGAGCCGCGCAGACGGACAGCGGGCCACACGGGTGAATGAACGATACCGGAGGAGCGCATGATGACGCTTGTTTCGCATCGGACAGGATTTCGGCATGCAGTTCGCCTGCTGGCGCTGGCCGTCGCGCTGTTCGCCACGCCGGCACCGGCTTACGACACGTCGAAGGAACCGGCCGACGCCCTTCACCTGCTGGTGCGTCCGGCGACTTTCCCGCCGCAACTGATCGCGCGGCTCGACCTCGACGAAGCCGAGCTGTTGAATGCCTTGCTCGATGCCTTGCCGGGACTGTCGCGCTACCCGCGCGCATCCGAGCCGCCGACGCTGGTCTACCTGCCCAGCGCCGAGCTGCGCGCCAAGGCCTGCAACACGCCATGTCCCGTGCTGGGGTATTACGCGGGCGGCCGCGAAATCTTTCTCGACCACAGCCTGAATCCGCTGGTCAGCCTGTTCGATCGTTCCATCCTGCTGCACGAACTGGTGCATTACCTGCAGGCGCAGCAGGAAGAAGAGAGGCGCGCGTTCGAAGGCGCCGGGCCGCGCCAGCGCTGCCGCATCTGGTACGAACGCGAGCATGAGGCCTATGCGGTGCAGCAGGTCTTCCTGACGCTGGTGCACAGCCGCGCCAGCGCCGGCCGGGTGCTGGGGCGCGGGGACTGCTGACGCCGCTCGCCGGTCCGCCGCCTGTCGGGTCGCTTACCAGCCGCCGCCTAGTGACTGGATCAGCGACACCGCCGCCACCTGTCGGTTCGCCTGCATCTGCTGCAATGCGCGGCGCGCGTTCAGCGCGGTGGTCTGCGCGACCACCACCTCGAGGAAGCTGACCTGTCCGGCGCGGTAGCGGTTCAGCACCTGCTGCTGCACCTGCCGCGACGCATCCGCCGCTTCGGCCAGCAGCTTTTCCTGTTCGGCCAGCACGCGCGTGGCCACCAGCTGGTCTTCCACGCCCTGCAGCGCCGACAGCACCGTCTGCCGGTAGCGCGCGACATCGGCTTCGTACGCAGCCTCGGCGCCCTGCACGCGCGACTTCACCAGCCCCGCATTGAATACCGTCTGCGTCATCGCGAAGCCGACCGACCAGACGCTGGTCGGGCTCGACAGCAGCCCGGCGAACGAGCCGCCGAAACCGCCGCCGCTGGCATTCAGCGTCAGGCTGGGGAAGTAGGCGGTGCGCGCGATGCCGATCTGCGCATTCGCGGCGGCGACGCGGCGCTCGGCGGCAGCGATGTCGGGGCGGCGCTGCAGCAGCTCGGACGGCAGCAGCAGCGGCACCGACGGCACGCTGGCCTGCCAGTCGGCGCGGCGCGCAATGGAGAAGTTCGCCGGCGCCTCGCCGACCAGCACCGCGATCGCATGCTCGAGCTGCGCGCGCTGGCTGGCCAGGCCCGCATGGTCGGCACGCGCATTCGCCAGCTGCGTCTGCGCCTGCAGCAGGTCGGTCTTGGCGGCGACGCCGGCGCGGTAGCGGTTGTCGGTGATGGTCACCACGCGTTCGTAATCCGCGATCGCGCTTTCCAGCAGGCTGCGCTGGCTGTCGGCCTGCCGCAGCAGCAGGTAGTTCGTCACCAGCTCGCCCTGTGCGGACAAGGTGGCGGTGGCGAGGTCGCCGGCGCTGGCCTGCACGTTGGCCTGCGCGGCATCGACCGCGCGGCGCAGCCTGCCCCAGACATCCACCTCCCAGCTCGCGCCGAGGTCGACGCGCACGCGCTGCGTCGGCGTGACCGCGGTCGCCACATTGGTACGGTTGCCCCCGGCCGTCAGGTTCACCGCCGGCAGCAGCAGCGCGCGCTGCTGGCCGACCAGCGCGCGTGCCTGCGCGTAAGACGCGACGGCCACGGCGACATTCTGGTTCGACAGCGCGACGCGCGGCGCCAGCTCGTCCAGCAGCGGATCATTGAACAGCGCCCACCAGCGGTCGCGCTCGATCGCGTCGGCGGGTTTTGCGGGCACCCAGCCCTCGGCTTCCTTGAAGCCGGCCGGCACGACCGCCTCCGGCTTCTGGTACGCGGGGCCGACCGCGCAGCCGGCGAGCAGCAGCGAGAGCAGGGCGGCGGGAAGGAGAGAGGGCAGTGGCTTCATGCTTGTCATGGGGTGGCGGGCGC
Organism: uncultured Bifidobacterium sp.; assembly: GCA_964613635.1. Lineage (GTDB taxonomy): Bacteria > Pseudomonadota > Gammaproteobacteria > Burkholderiales > Burkholderiaceae_D > Pernthalerella. Next base: position 7,821 of record CAZTIF010000026.1, read on the forward strand.
TTCGCCGGCGGCCGCACGTCCGAGCTCGCGCTCGTGCGGGCTGCGGCGGCGCCAGCGGTCGATGGACAGGTAGACGACCGGCGTCGTCAAGAGGGTCAGCAGCTGGCTGGCGACGAGGCCGCCGATGATGGCCACGCCGAGCGGCTGGCGCAGCTCGGAGCCTTCGCCGAAACCGATCGCCAGCGGCAGCGCGCCGAGCGCGGCGGCGGCGGTCGTCATCAGGATCGGGCGCAGCCGCTTGATGCAGGCTTCGCGTACCGCGTCGCGCGGCGACAGCCCGCGCGAACGCTCGGCTTCCAGCGCAAAGTCGATGATCAGGATCGCATTTTTCTTCACGATGCCGATCAGCAGGAACAGCCCGATCAGCGCGATCAATGAGAACTCCATGTTGAACAGCATCAGCGCGATCACGGCGCCGACGCCGGCCGACGGTATCGTCGACAGCACCGTCAGCGGATGCACCAGGCTTTCGTACAGGATGCCGAGCACGATGTAGATCACCACCAGCGCGGCGACGATCAGCAGCGGCTGGCGGCCCTGCGTTTCCTGGAACACGCGCGCATTGCCCTGGAAGCTGCCGCGCACGCTGGACGGCATCATGATCGCCGCCTCGGCACGCCGCACCGCTTGCTGGCCGTCGGCCAGCGACATGCCGTGGCTGACGTTGAAGGACACCGTGCTGGCCAGTTCCGCATCCTGATGGCTGACCGATGCGGCGGTCGGCCGCTCGGCAAAGCTGGCGATCGCCGACAGCGGCACCATCGTCGACGATTGCGTCGACAGCGGCTGGCCGCTGGCCACGTCGCGCAGTCCGGGGTTGGCCGACACGGCGGCAGCGGCCGCGCGCACCGGCACGTAGATGTCGTTCAGCGCCTGCGGGCTGCGCGCGTAATCGGGGCTGGCTTCCATGATCACGCGGTACTGGTTCAGCTCGCCATACAGCGTCGCCACTTGCCGCTGGCCGAAGGCGTTGTACAGCGCATTGTTGATGTCGCGCGCGGTCACGCCGAGGCGGGCGGCGGCATCCTTGTCGACCCGCACGAAGGTCTCGACGCCGTTTTCCTGCAAGTCGGAATCGACGTCGACCAGCCCCGGCTGCTGCTTCAGCGCCTCCACCAGCTTCTTGGTCCACAGCTTCAGGTCGGGCAGGTTGTCGCTCTTCAGTGTGTACTGCACCACGCTCATGTCGCGGCGGCCACCGACGCGCAGGTCCTGCACCGGGATCAGCACGGCGGTCACGCCGGTCACGCGCGCCATCTTCGGCCGCAGCCGCGCGATCACCTGCTGGCCGCTCTCATAACCTGCGCCGCGCTCGGCCAGCGGTTTCAGCGTGATGTACAGGAAGCCGCCGCCGCTGCGCGAGCCGCCGGCATAGCCGGTCACGGTCGCCACCGCCGGATCGCGGCGGATGATCTCGACCAGCTGCTGCACCTTGCCCTTCATCGCGTCGAACGAGATGCTCTGGTCGGCGCGCAGGCTGGCGCTGATCTGGCCCGAGTCCTGCGTCGGGAAGAAACCCTTGGGCACGATGCTGAACAGCCAGCCGTTCAGGCCGATCACGGCGGCCAGCATCAGCAGCACCAGCCAGCGGTGGTCGAGCGCCACATCCAGCGTGTGCGCATAGACCTGCTGCACCCACGCATAGCCGCGCTCGAGTCCGCGCGCAATCCGGCCCGGCGGCTTCGCCGCGTGGCCGGGCCGCAGCATCCACGCGCACATCATCGGCGTGGTGGTCAGCGAGATCAGCAGCGAGATCATCACTGCCGCCGACAATGTCAGCGCGAACTCGCGGAACAGCCGCCCGACCTGTCCGCCCATGAACAGCAGCGGTATGAACACCGCCACCAGTGACAGCGAGATCGACAGCACGGTGAAGCCGACTTCGCGCGCGCCGCGCAGCGCCGCCTCGAAGCGGTCCATGCCGGCCTCGAGATGGCGGGAAATGTTCTCCAGCACCACGATCGCATCGTCGACGACGAAGCCGGTCGCGACCGTCAGCGCCATCAGCGACAGGTTGTTCAGCGAAAAGCCCAGCAGGTACATCACGCCGAAGGTGCCGAGCAGCGACACCACGGTGGCGACCGCCGGGATCAGGGTCGCACGCGCGCTGCGCAGGAAGGCGCTGACCACCAGCACCACCAGCACCACCGAAATCAGCAGCGTGACCTCGATCTCGAACAGCGACGCGCGGATCGAATGCGTGCTGTCGGACGCGACATGCAGCTCGACGTCCGGCGGCAGGTCGGCGCGCAGCGACGGCAGCAGCGTGCGCACCGCGTCCACCGTCTCGATCACGTTCGCATCCGGCTGCCGGTACACCATCGCCACCACCGACGGCTGGCTGTTGAACAGGCCGAGGTTGTTGCGGTCTTCCGGGCCGGTATCGACCTTGGCGACATCCTTCAGCCGCACCGGCGCGCCGTTGCGCCACGCGACCACCAGTTCGCGATACTCGGCGGCATCCAGCCGCGCAGCGGTTGCGCCGGTATTCGTCAGTATCTGGAACGCGCGGCCGTCGCCCTCGATCACGCCCTTTGGCCGGTTCGCGGTACTGGACTGAATCGCCGCGCGCACGTCTTCCATGCTGATGCCGTGCAGGTTCAGCGCGAAAGGCAGCAGCTCCACGCGCACCGCCGGCAGCGAGCCGCCGCCGATGTCGACTTCGCCGACGCCGTCCACCTGCGACAGTCGCTGCTGTATCAGGTTCGATGCGGCTTCATAGATCTGGCCGGTGGACTTCGTTTTCGAGGTCAGCGTGAGCACGATCACCGGCGAATCGCCGGGATTCGATTTCGTGTAGGTCGGGTTCGAGCGCAGCGCGACCGGCAGGTCGGCGCGCGCGGCATTGATCGCCGCCTGCACCTCGCGCGCGGCCGAGTCGATCTGCCGCGACAAATCGAACTGCAGCGAGATCCGCGTCGAACCATTGCCGCTGGTCGAGCTCATCTCGGTCAGCCCGGGCAGCGCACCCAGCCGGCGTTCGAGCGGCGCGGCGACGCTGGCCGCCAGCGTGGCGGGACTGGCGCCCGGCAGCTGCGCGCGCACCGAGATCGCCGGCGACTCGACCTGCGGCAGCGGCGCGACCGGCAGCGCGAAGAAGGCGGCGATGCCGGCCAGCGCGATCGCGAGCGTCAGCAGCCAGGTCGCGACCGGCCGCTCGATGAAGGGGCGCGACAGGTTCACGCCGACGCCCCGTGCCGCGTGCGCGCGCCGAGCCAGCGGCGGCCGGCGCGGTCGAACGCGAGATAGATCACCGGCGTGGTGAACAGCGTCAGCAGCTGGCTGACCACCAGCCCGCCGAAGATCGCCAGGCCCAACGGATGGCGCAGCTCCGCACCCTGGCCCCAGCCAAGCATCAGCGGCAGCGCTGCGAACAGCGCGGCCAGCGTGGTCATCAGGATCGGGCGGAAACGCAGCAATGCGGCCTGGTGGATCGCTTCGCGCGGGGTCTTGTTTTCATCACGCTCGGCGGCGATCGCGAAGTCGATCATCATGATCGCGTTCTTTTTCACGATGCCGATCAGCAGGATGATGCCGATCACGCCGATCACGCCAAGCTCCTGTCCGGCCAGCATCAATGCCAGCAGCGCGCCGACGCCGGCCGACGGCAGCGTCGACAGGATGGTCAGCGGATGGATGTAGCTCTCGTACAGCACGCCCAGCACGATGTACACGCAGATCACCGCCGCGAGGATCAGCCACAGCTGGTTGGTCAGCGCCGCATCGAATGCGCCGGCCGCGCCGAGGAAGTTCAGCGACACCGAGGCCGGCACGCCGATTTCGCGCGCAGCCGCCCGGATTGCGGCGACCGCATCTTCCAGCGCGCCGCCGGGCGGCGTGTCGAAACCGATGGTGGTGGCCGGGAACTGGCCGACCCGCGTGACCTGCAGCGGCGCCGGCTGTTCCTGCACGCTGGCGATCGCCTCCAGCGTGGTCGGCCGGCCGGAGCCGGTCTTCAGCGGCAGCCGGCCGAGCGCCTGCGCACTGTCGGCGCTGCCCGGCATCGCTTCGAGCACCACGCGGACCTGGTTGGTCTCGGTGAAAATGGTCGACACGATCCGCTGCCCGAAGGCGCTGTACAGCGCATCGTCGATCGCCGCCGCGGTGACGGCCACGCGCGCGGCGCTGTCGCGGTCAACGCTGACCATCACCGACGGGCCGGTCGCGTTCACGTCGGAACTGGCGTTGCGCACGGCCGGATCGCTGGCCAGCCGCTCCAGCAGCAGCGTGGCCCAGCGGCGCACGGTGGCCGGGTCGGAGCCCTCGACCGACAGCCGGTACTGCGTCGGGCCGGTCTCGGCATCGATGGTCAGGTCCTGCACCGGCTGCAGGTAGAGCGTCGCGCCGGGCACGTGCGACGCCAGTTCGCGCAGCCGCTCCATCGTTTCCTGCTGGCTGCCGCTGCGGCGGTCTGTCAGGTTGATCAGCAGGCTGCCGGTGTGCGGCATCGCATTCGCGCCGCCGACGCCGACCTGCGAACTGACGCTGGCGACATCCGGGTCCTGCAGGATTTCACGCACCACCGCCTGCTGCAGCTCGGCCATGCGCGCAAACGACACCGACGGGCTGGCCTCGACGCGCGCCTGCAGCTGCCCGGTGTCCTGCTGCGGGAACAGGCCTTTCGGTATCAGGATGTACAGCGCGACCGTCAGCGCCAGCGTCAGCACGGCGACGGCGAGTGTCAGCGGCTGCCGTTCCAGCACCCACTGCAGCGCGCGATCGTAGGCTTGCACCACGCGCTCGAACTGCGCCTGCAGCCGGCGGCCGGCGGCGGTCTGCAGGCCTTCGCCTTCGGCGCGCAGCAGCCGCGCGGCCATCATCGGCACCAGCGTCAGCGACACCACGGCCGAGATCAGGATGGTGACTGCCAGCGTGACCGCGAATTCGCGGAACAGCCGGCCGACCACGTCGGACATGAACAGCAGCGGTATCAGCACCGCGACCAGCGACAGCGTCAGCGAGATGATGGTGAAGCCGATCTCGCGCGAGCCGTTGCTGGCCGCCTGCATCGGCGATTCGCCGTTTTCGATATGACGGGAAATATTCTCGCTCATCACGATCGCGTCATCGACCACGAAACCGGTCGCAATCGTCAGCGCCATCAGCGTCAGGTTGTTCAGGCTGTAGCCGAGCAGGTACATCGCGCCGCACGCGCCGACCAGCGAGATCGGCACCGCGATGCTGGCGATCAGCGTCGCGCGCAGGCTGTGCAGGAAGGCGAGGATCACCAGCACCACGAGCGCGACCGCGATGAAGAGTTCGATCGTCACATGTTCGACCGACGCGCGTATGCCGCCGGTGCGGTCGGACAGCACGTCAACCCGCAGGTCGGCCGGCAGGTTCGCGGTCAGCTCCGGCAGCCGCTGCTTGATCGCATCAACGGTCTCGATCACGTTCGCGCCGGGCTGGCGCTGCACCTGGATCACGATCGCCGGCTTCAGCCCGGCCCACGCGGCCAGCCGCACGTTCTCCGCAGCCTGCACGACATTCGCGACCTCGGACAACCGCACCGGCGCGCCGTTCTTCCACGCGACGATCAGGTTCGCGTAGTCCTGCGCCGACTTCAGCTGGTCATTTGCATTGATGGTGTAGAAGCGGGTCGGGCCGTCGAAGCTGCCCTTGGCCGTGTTCGCGTTGGCCTGCGTGATCGCGCTGCGCAGCGTGTCCAGGCCGAGGCCGGCGGACGCCAGCGCCTGCAGGTTGGCCTGGATGCGGATCGCCGGCTTCTGGCCGCCGGACAGCGACACGAGGCCGACGCCGGCCACCTGGCTGATCTTCAGCGCCAGCTGCGTGTTGGCGATGCTCTGCACCTCGGTCAGCGGCAGCGTGTCGGAGGTGAGCGCCAGGCTCAGCACCGGCGCATCGGCCGGATTGACCTTTGCATAGGTCGGCGGCGCCGGCAGGTCGGCCGGCAGCAGCGTGGCGGCCGCATTGATCGCCGCCTGCACTTCCTGCTCGGCGACGTCGAGCCGCACGCCGAGCCCGAACTGCAGCGTGACCGTCGACAGGCCGCCGGCGCTGGCCGAACTCATCCGCTTCAGCCCCGACATCTGGCCGAACTGCCGCTCCAGCGGCGCGGTAATGGTCTGGCTGATCACCTGCGGACTCGCGCCCGGATACACGGTCTGCACCTGTATGGTCGGGAAGTCGATCTGCGGCAGCGCCGATACCGGCAGGAAGCGCAGCGCGACCAGCCCGGCCAGCAGGATCGCCAGCATCAGCAGCGAGGTCGCGACCGGCCGGCGGATGAAGGGCAGCGAAGGATTCATCCGCCGCTCGCCGAGCGCCGTTCGCCGCCGGCCGGCGCTTCGCGCCGGCTGCCGTCGGCTGGCTTGCCGCCGCCTTCTCCTTTGCGGCCGGCGCCGTCCTTGCCGCCGGGCAGGCGCACGCTGGCACCGTCAGACAGCCGGTCCGCGCCTTCGGTGATGACCTGCTCGCCGGCCTTCACGCCGGACAGGATCTGCGTGCTGCCCTGGCTGGTGAGCCCGCGCTCGACCTTGCGCAGCGACACCGTGCGCTTCTCCGCATTCAGCACATAGACGAACGGGCCGTCGGCGCCGTTGCGCACCGCCGACACCGGCACCGCGGTTGCGCCTTCGATGGTGCGCAGCTTCAGCCGCACGTTGACGAACTGGTTCGGGAACAGCCGGGTCTGCGCGTTGTCGAAACGCGCCTTCGCGCGCACGGTGCCTGTCTGGATATCGACGAGATTGTCGAGCGCAAGGAAGCGGCCGGTCGCCAGCTGCGCGGTGCGCGCGCGGTCGAACGCGGTCACGGCCAGCGTGCGGCTGCCGGACAGCGCATCGCGTACCGCCGGCACGGTGTCCTGCGGCACCGCGAACACGACATCGATCGGGTCGACCTGCGTGATCGACACGATGCCGGCGGTGTCCGACGGACCGACCAGATTGCCGACGTCGACGGTGCGCAGGCCGATACGGCCCGTGATCGGCGCGGTGATCCGCGAGAAATCCAGATTGAGTTTTGCGCTGCGGACGGCTGCGCGGTCGAAATTCACCGTGCCCTCGAGCTGCCGCACCAGCGCGGCCTGCGCGTCGACCTCCTGCTGCGCGATCGAGTCCTGCGCCAGCAGCTGCCGGTAGCGGCGCTCGATCACGCGCGCATTGTCCAGCTGCGCCTCGTCGCGCTGCAGCTGGCCGCTGGCCTGCATCAGCGCATTCTCGAACGGTCGCGGATCGATCACGGCCAGCAGCTGGCCGCGTTTCACCAGCTGGCCTTCGGTGTACAGCACCTGCTGCAGCACGCCGGACACCTGCGCGCGCACGACCGCGGTGGCCAGCGGCGTGACGGTGCCGAGCGCATCGAATTCGACCGGGAAATCGCGCTGTTCGACCGCAGCCACGCCGACGGTGGCCGGCGGCCGGCCGCGCGGCGCGCCGCCGTGGCCGCTGCCACTGTCCTTGCGCGCGGTCACATACCAGACCAGCCCGCCGATCAGCACAATCACCAGCAGCAAGGGCAGCCAGGCGAGGCGGCGGCGCGGTTTGGCGGTATCGGGGGAAAGACGGGGGGAAGCGTTGGCCGGGGTCGAGGGTTCAGGTCCCATTTTTTCCTTTGTGTGCAGTGAGGTCGCGCTGCGGCGCTTGCGCCGGATTTTACCTCTGGCCATCCGGGGGCGTCGGACACGGACGAGCGCACCATGCCCGGGCGCGCGCGGGATCAGTGCGCAACAGTTGGGCGCGGACGGGTTGACCCTTGTTTGACCGAAGGCCGGGTATCAAAAAAACCAATGTTGCGTCGCAACAGCTTGCGTACAATGGCATTCGTTGTTTTTTTCAGTCCTGAATTTGCCGTAGCCTCAAACCTCGCTTGGAATTCCCGTGAAAAAAATCCAGAAAATCCTCGTTGCGAACCGTTCCGAGATTGCGATCCGCGTGATGCGCGCCGCGACCGAACTCGGCATCCGGACGGTCGCGATCTATGCCGCCGAAGACCGCTTCGCACTCCACCGCTTCAAGGCCGACGAAAGCTACCTCGTCGGCGAGGGCAAGAAGCCGATCGCGGCTTATCTGGATATTGACGACATCATTCGCATCGCAAAGGAATCCGGCGTCGATGCGATCCATCCGGGCTATGGTTTCCTTTCCGAGAATCCCGATTTCGCCGAAGCCTGCGCCGCCAACGGCATCCTGTTCATCGGCCCGCAACCGGACGTGATGCGCACGCTGGGCAACAAGGTGGCTGCGCGCAATGCGGCGATCGCCGCCGGCGTGCCGGTGGTGCCGGCGACCAAGGCGCTGCCGCATGACATCGAGAAGGCCAAGGCGATGGCGGCCGAGGTCGGCTATCCGCTGATGCTGAAGGCGAGCTGGGGCGGTGGCGGCCGCGGCATGCGCGTGATCGAGTCCGAGGCCGAACTGCCGTCGCAGCTGGAAGTCGCGCGCCGCGAAGCCGCTGCCGCATTCGGCAATGACGAGATGTATCTGGAGAAGCTGGTGCGCCGCGCGCGCCACGTCGAGGTGCAGATTCTCGGCGATACGCATGGCCAGCTGATCCACCTGTTCGAGCGCGACTGCTCGGTGCAGCGCCGTAACCAGAAGGTGGTCGAGCGTGCGCCTGCGCCTTATCTGGATGAAGCCACCCGCAGCGCGCTGTGCGAAGCGGCGCTGAAGCTGGGCCGCGCGGTCAACTACACGCACGCTGGTACCGTCGAATTCCTGATGGACGCCGATACCGGCAGCTTCTACTTCATCGAAGTCAACCCGCGCATCCAGGTCGAGCACACCGTGACCGAGCAGGTGACCGGCGTGGACATCGTGAAGTCGCAGATCCGCGTCACCGAGGGCCTTGCGATCGGCAAGGCGGACGAGCATGGCACGCGCATTCCGCTGCAGGACGAAGTGAAGCTGAACGGCCATGCGCTGCAGTGCCGCGTGACCACCGAAGACCCAGAGAACAGCTTTACGCCGGACTACGGCCGCCTGACCGCCTACCGCAGTGCGTCCGGCTTCGGCATCCGTCTTGATGGTGGCACTGCGTACACCGGCGCGGTGATCACGCCGTATTACGACTCGCTGCTGGTGAAGGTGACGGCCTGGGCGCCGACCGCCGCCGAAGCGACCTCGCGGATGGATCGCGCGCTGCGCGAATTCCGCATCCGCGGCGTGTCGACCAACCTGCCGTTCCTCGAGAACGTGATCAACCATCCGCTGTTCAAGTCGGGCGAGTGCACCACGCGCTTCATCGACACCACGCCGGAGCTGTTCAAGTTTGCCAAGCGCGGCGACCGCGCGACGCGCCTGCTGCGCTTCATCGGCGACGTGGTGGTCAACGGCAACCCGGAGATGAAGGGCCGCAAGGCCTCCGACATCATCCTGCCGCATGCGCCGTTGCCGAAAATTGGCCGCAACCTGCCGGTGCAGCCGGGCTCGCGCGACCGGCTGAAGGAGCTTGGCGCCGACAAATTCTCCGTGTGGATGCGCGAGCAGAAGCAGGTGCTGATCACGGACACGACGATGCGCGACGCGCACCAGTCATTGTTCGCGACCCGCATGCGCACTGCCGACATGACCGCGATCGCGCCGTACTACGCGCGCCTGATGCCGGGCCTGTTCTCGATGGAATGCTGGGGCGGCGCGACCTTCGACGTTGCGATGCGCTTCCTGAAGGAAGACCCGTGGGATCGCCTGTCGCAGCTGCGCGGGGCGGTGCCGAACATCCTGTTCCAGATGCTGCTGCGTGCGTCGAATGCGGTCGGCTACACGAACTATGCGGACAACGTTGTGAAGCATTTCGTGCAGCAGGCGGCCGATGGCGGCATCGACCTGTTCCGCGTGTTCGACTCGCTGAACTGGGTCGAGAACATGCGCGTGGCGATTGACGCGGTGCGCGAGACCGGCGCGCTGTGCGAAGGCGCGATCTGCTACACCGGCGACCCGTTCGACCCGGCGCGCAGCAAGTACAACCTGCAGTACTACGTGAAGATGGCAAAGGACCTCGAGAAGGCCGGCGTGAACATCCTCGCGATCAAGGACATGGCCGGCGTCTGCCGCCCGAACGCGGCGCGCGCGCTGGTGAAGGCGCTGAAGGAAGAGGTCGGCCTGCCGATCCACTTCCATACGCACGACACCAGCGGCATCGCCGCCGCCAGCGTGCTGGCCGCGATCGACGCCGGCTGCGATGCGGTCGATGCCGCGATGGATGCAATGAGCGGCCTGACTTCGCAGCCGAACCTCGGCTCGATCGCTGCCGCGCTGGAGCACACCGACAAGTATCCGCAGCTGCCGAAGGACGCGCTGTTTGCGCTGTCGCAGTACTGGGAAGGCGTGCGCCGTTGCTATGCGCCGTTCGAGGCCGACATTCGTTCGGGCACGTCCGATGTCTATCGTCACGAAATGCCGGGCGGCCAGTACACCAACCTGCGCGAGCAGGCCCGCGCGATGGGCATCGAGCATCGCTGGCCGGAAGTGTCGCAGGCGTATGCGGACGTCAACCAGCTGTTCGGCGACATCGTGAAGGTCACGCCGACGTCGAAGGTGGTCGGCGACCTCGCGCTGTTCATGGTGGCCAACGACCTGACGCCGGCCGACGTGGCCGATCCGGACAAGGAAGTCGCTTTCCCGGAATCGGTGATCTCGCTGTTCAAGGGCGAGCTCGGCTTCCCGCCGGACGGATTCCCGAAGGCCTTGGAGCAGAAGGTGCTGAAGGGCGGCAAGCCGCTCGAGGGCCGCTACGGCGCGAACGTGCCGCCGGTAGATCTGGCGCAGGCGCGCGCCGCTGCCGAGAAGGCGGCCGACCGCAAGATCAGCGAGCAGGAGCTGGCGTCCTACCTGATGTATCCGAAGGTCTTCACCGAGTACGCGCACCATCGCCGCACGCATGGTGACGTATCGGTGCTGCCGTCGCAGGTGTTCTTCGAGGGGCTGAAGGACGGCCAGGAAATCTCGGTCAGCATCGACCAGGGCAAGACGCTGGTGATCCGCCTGCTCGGTCGCACCGAGATCGAGGACGAGGGCCAGAGCAAGCTGTTCTTCGAGCTGAACGGCCAGCCGCGCATGGTGCGCATCCAGCATGCCGGCGTGGTGTCGACGGTGTTGCATCCGAAGGCCGAGGAAGGCAATGCGCAGCATGTCGGCGCGCCGATGCCGGGCATGGTGGTGACGGTTGCAGTGAAGACCGGCCAGAAGGTCGCGAAGGGCGATCCGCTGGTGTCGATCGAAGCGATGAAGATGGAAACCATGATCCGTGCCGAGTACGACGGCGTGGTGCGCCATGTGCACGTGAAGCCGGGCATGGTGATCGCCGCGAAGGACCTGATGGTGGAGCTGGCCGCCTGACGAAGGGGCGCTGCGAAGCAAAGCGGGTGCGAGGCCGATGCATTGGGGCCGGCAGGCTCGCGCTTGGCGGGCACGGCGTCAGCAGTGAAGGCATCTCTTGAATATGAATCTGTGCCGCGCAGATGTTGCGCTGCGTCCGTCTGATCGTCAGGCTTTTCAGAAGAAAAGGCCGGTATGTTGTTGCGATGCGGCGGCTGTTTTCATAACGGTATTGCGTATGATCCACAAGAGGAACTTTTCTGGCGGGTCACGAAATCTCATCTGAATCTGTTGACAGAATAAATTTCAACGTCGTAATCTTCGTCCGTCCCGCAACAGAGCGGGACCACAATTCGAAACCGCTCAGCCAAAATCTGCCTGAGAGGTTTACCGGCAAAAAAGCCCCAACCGAGCATTGCTCGGTTGGGGCTTTTTTTTTCGTTCGCCGTCGCGCAGCCCGTGGCAACGAAGCCAATTGTGATGGCTGTATGGGTAGTGTGATTCTTACATTTAAAACCAAGGAGACACGGGCATGACAAGATTCAATCGTCGGCAATTTCTGCAAGCAGGTGGTTCGCTGGTCGTAGCCAGCACGATTCCCGGCATGCTGCCATCCGCTTTTGCAGCCGACACAGTCAAACTGGGATTGCTGCATTCGCTGACTGGCACCATTGCGCTGGCCGAGGCATCGCTGGTCGATGCGGAAAAGCTCGCCATCGAAGAGATCAACGCCGCCGGCGGCGTGATGGGCAAGAAGATCGAGGCCGTCATCGAAGATGGCGCGTCCGACTGGCCGACCTTCGCCGAGAAAACCAAGAAGCTTCTGCAGCGTGACAAGGTCGCGGCCATCGTCGGCTGTTACACGTCGGCATCGCGCAAGGCGGTGCTGCCGGTGCTGAACCAGAACAAGGGCCTGCTCTACTACCCGACCTATTACGAAGGTCAGGAAGAGGACAAGCAAGTGCTCTACCCCTCGCAGGAAGCGACGCAGTCGGTGATCGCAGCCATCGAGTGGATGGCGAAGCAGCAGGGCAAGACCTTCTTCCTGGTCGGCTCCGACTACATCTATCCGCGTACCTGCAACAAGATCGCCAAGCCCACCATTGCAAAGGCGGGCGGCAAGACGGTCGGCGAAGAGTACGTGCCGCTGGGCCACACCGAGTTTTCATCGATCATCAACAAGATCAAGGCGGCCAAGCCGGACTGGATCTACTCGACCGTGGTCGGTGGCTCCAACGTCGCGTTCTACAAGCAGCTCAAGGCAGCCGGTCTCGGCGGCGACAAGCAGAAGCTGCTGTCGACGGTGGTCTCGGAAAACGAGATCGATGGCATCGGCAAGGACAACGCCGTCGGCTACTACGCATGCATGGGTTATTTCCAGAGCATCAAGAGCGAGCGCAACGAGAAATTCGTCAAGGCGATCAAGGCCAAGTACGGACAGGACCGCGTGGTCGGCGACCCGATGCAAGTTGCGTACAACAGCGTGTACCTGTGGAAGCTGGCGGTTGAAAAGGCGAAGTCCTTCGATGTCGACAAGGTGATTGCTGCTTCCGCCGGCCTCGAACTCGACGCGCCCGAAGGCAAAATCAAATTCCATCCGACCAACCATCACGTGGCGAAGAAGGTTCGCATCGGACGCGCGCGTGCGGACGGACAATTCGACATCGTCCATGAGACAGGCGTGATCGAGCCGAATCCTTTCCCGAAGCTGTAAGCAGGATCTCTTCGCAGGGAGGATGGCCGCCCGCCCGTGTGCGGGCGGCCTCCTGAGGCAATTTTCCGGAGCGCTCGATGTCCTTCGATATTTTTGTAATGCAGCTCTTCAACGGGCTGTCGCTGTTCACCATCCTCGTGCTGATGGCGCTGGGCCTTGCCATCGTGTTCGGCCTCATGGGCGTGATCAACATGGCGCACGGCGAGCTGATGACGCTCGGTGCGTACGCGACCTACCTGACCGCGCATTTCTTCGAGCGCTATGTACCGTCGCTGATGGATTTCTACCTGATTCCGGCTGTGCTGGTTGCGTTCGGCGTGACCTATGCGTTCGGCTACCTGCTTGAGCGCGGCTTTGTTCGCTTCTTTTACAAGCGCCCGCTGGACACGCTGCTGGCGACCTGGGGTCTGTCGCTGATCCTGCAGCAGGCGTATCGCTCGATTTTCGGCGCGCAGGAAGTGTCGGTGCCGCTGGCAAGCTGGCTCGACGGCGCGTGGGAACCGACCGCCGATATTCAGCTGCCGCTGAACCGCATCTTCATCATCGGATTGACGGTACTCGTCGCGATCGGCGTGTACCTGCTGCTGTACAAGACCCGGGCCGGCCTGCGCGCGCGCGCGGTTACGCAGAACCGTGCGATGAGCTCGGCAGTCGGCATCAACACCGACAAGGTCGATGCCAGCACCTTCGCGCTGGGCGCGGGTCTGGCCGGAATCGCGGGCTCGGTCTTCACGATGATCGGTTCGACCAATCCGGGCACTGGCCAGTCCTACATCATCGACTCGTTCATCACCGTGGTGTTCGGCGGCGTGGCGAGCCTGATGGGCACGGCTGCTTCCGGCTTCATCATCGCGCAGACGCAGACCACGCTCGAGTTCCTGATGAGCGGATCCATGGCCAAGGTGTCGATCCTGCTGTTCGTGATCGTCGTGCTGTATTTCCGTCCGAACGGCCTGTTCTCTTCCAAGGTTCGCAACTGACATGAATGCATTCAAATTCAATACCGAAAATGCGGCGCACATCGCCATGGCAGTGCTGCTGCTGGCGATCCTGCCGATGACGCTCGATCCTTTCTGGATGGGCAACCTGGGCAAGTACGTCGCGTTCGCATTCGTTGCGGTCGGGCTGGTGCTGGCATGGGGCTATTGCGGCATCCTTTCGCTCGGGCAGGGCATTTTCTTCGGCATCGGCAGCTATGCGATGGCGATGTTTCTGAAGCTCGAGGCGTCCGGCGCGAATCTTCCCGACTTCATGGAGTGGAGCAGCGTCGAAACACTGCCGCTGTGGTGGGAGCCATCCCGTCACTTCGCATTCACGCTGCTCGAGATCTTCCTGCTGCCGGTGCTGCTGGCTTTCCCGTTCAGCTATGCGATTTTCCGCAAGCGCGTCTCCGGCGTGTACTTCGCGATCGTCACGATTGCGCTCTCGATGACGCTGACGGTGCTCATCATCGGCCAGCAGGGAGACACCGGTGGCGCCAATGGCATCACCGACTTCAAGACGCTGCTCGGCATGGACATCATCTCCGATGAATCGCGCCTCAACATCTACTATCTCGAGGTGGCGCTGCTCATCGTGGTCGCCATCCTTTCCGCTGCATTGCTGCATACGCGCTTCGGGAAGATCCTGATCGCGATCCGCGACCGGGAGGACCGCGTGCGCTTCTCCGGCTATGACACGGCGATGGTGAAAGCCTTCGTGTTCACAGTGGCGGCCATCCTGTCATCCATCGGCGGTGCGCTGTACACGCTGCAGGTCGGCCTGACCAGCCCGTCGCTGATCGGCGCGGTGGCTTCGGTCGAGATGGTGATCTTTGCCGCGCTCGGCGGCCGGCTGTCCGTACCCGGCGCCATCCTCGGCGCGCTGGTGGTCGGCTTTACCAAGTCCTGGCTGTCCGAGCAGTTCCCGCAGACCTGGCTGTTCCTGCTGGGCCTGATGTTCATCGCATCCGTCGGACTGCTGCCGAACGGCATCGCGGGCGGCCTGCAGCGCATCTTTTCGAAGGAGAAGGCATGAACGCAGTATCCGCCGAGGCTTTCAATGGCATCAGTCCGGAAAAGATCGGGCAGAAGCCGGTGCTCACGGTAGAAAACCTGACCGTGTCGTTCGACGGTTTCAAGGCGGTTGACAACCTGTCGCTTTCCATCAGCGAGCGCGAGCTGCGCGTCGTGATCGGCCCGAACGGCGCCGGCAAGACCACGCTGCTCGACATGATCTGCGGGAAAACGAAGCCGACCTCCGGCAGTATCCGCTTCCGCGACATCGAGCTGACCAGCATGCAGGAGCACCAGATCGTGCGCGCCGGCGTCGGCCGCAAGTTCCAGACCCCGTCGATCTATGAAGACCTGACGGTGCGCGAGAACCTGGAGATCTCGATTCCGCAGGCGCATGGCGTCTGGGCATCAATCCTGTTCCGCCGCACGCCGCAGGTGCGTGCGCGCATCGAGGAAGTCGCGACGCAGATCAACCTGCAGGACCACCTGTCGAAAAAATCCGGCCTGCTGTCGCACGGCCAGAAACAGTGGCTAGAGATCGGCATGCTGCTGATGCAGGAGCCGGAACTGCTGCTGCTCGACGAACCGGTGGCCGGCATGTCGCCGCGTGAACGCGAAATGACCGGCGAGTTGCTGCGCACGATCTCGCTCGGCAAATCGCTGGTCGTGATCGAGCACGACATGGACTTCGTCAAGGCGATCGCCAGCAAGGTGACCGTGCTGCACCAGGGGCGCCTGCTGTCCGAAGGCACCATCGAGCAGGTGCAGCAAGATCCGCGCGTGATCGACGTCTATCTCGGCCATTGAGGACACCATGCTGAAAGTATCCCATCTCAACGTGAGCTACGGCGACAGCCGCGTGATTCACGACGTGTCATTCGACGTACCCGATAACGCCGCCGTCGCCATCGTCGGCCGCAACGGCATGGGCAAGAGCACCTTGCTGAAGTCGCTGATCGGCATGGTGCCGGTGGCGTCGGGCTCGATCACGCTCGACGGCAAGGAATTGTCGAAGCTGCCGAGCTTCAAGCGCGTGCAGGCCGGCATGGCCTACGTGCCCCAGGGTCGCATGATTTTCCCGCTGCTGTCAGTCGAGGAAAACATCCTCTCCGGCCTGGAAACCGGACGCTATGACGGCGTGCCCGAATTCATCTACGAATTTTTCCCGGTGCTGAAAGAGATGGCCGAGCGCAAGGCGGGCAACCTGTCCGGCGGCCAGCAGCAGCAGCTCGCCATCGCGCGGGCACTGGTGTCGAAGCCCAGCGTGCTGGTGCTCGACGAGCCGACCGAGGGCATACAGCCTTCCATCATCAAGGAAATCGCGCAGTCGCTGAACCGGCTGCGCAAGGAGCTCGGCATTGCGGTGCTGGTGTCCGAGCAGGTGCTGTCGTTTGCGATGGAAGTGGCCGACGACATCGTGGTGCTGGACCTGGGCAGGATCGTCCGCACCGCCACCAAGAACGCAGTCGATATTGAAGAAGTTCGTTCATACCTGACGGTCTAGTCGGGGATTCTTTACTGGAGGAGAAAAAATGAGGCACGGAGATATAGCAAGCAGCAAGGATTGCGTCGGCGTTGCGGTCGTCAACTACAAGATGCCGCGCCTGCACACGAAGGCAGAGGTGCTGGACAACGCGCGCAAGATCGGCGAGATGCTGGTCGGGATGAAGAAGGGGCTGCCGGGCATGGACCTGGTGATCTTCCCCGAGTATTCGACGCACGGCATCATGTACGACTCGAAGGAGATGTACGAGACGGCATCGGCGATCCCGGGCGAAGAGACCGAGATTTTCGCGGCTGCCTGCCGCAAGGCGAACGTGTGGGGCGTGTTCTCGCTGACCGGCGAGCGCCATGAAGAGCACCCGAAGAAGGCGCCGTACAACACGCTGATCCTGATGAACAACAAGGGCGAGATCGTGCAGAAGTACCGCAAGATCATGCCGTGGGTGCCGATCGAAGGCTGGTATCCGGGCGACTGCACCTATGTGTCCGAGGGTCCGAAGGGCATGAAGATCAGCCTGATCATCTGCGACGACGGCAACTATCCGGAAATCTGGCGTGATTGCGCGATGAAGGGCGCCGAGCTGATCATCCGCTGCCAGGGCTACATGTACCCGGCGAAGGAGCAGCAGGTGCTGATGGCCAAGGCGATGGCCTGGGCCAACAACAGCTACGTCGCCGTGGCGAACGCCACCGGCTTCGACGGCGTGTACTCGTACTTCGGTCACTCGTCCATCATCGGCTTCGACGGCCGCACGCTCGGCGAGTGCGCGGAAGAAGAGATGGGCATCCAGTTTGCCGAGCTGTCGACCTCGCTGATCCGCGACGCGCGCAAGAACAGCCAGTCGAACAACCACCTGTACAAGCTGCTGCATCGCGGGTACACGGGCAAGATCAATTCGGGCGAAGACGTCAACGGCGTCGCTGCCTGCCCGTACGAGTTCTACGGGAAGTGGGTCAACGATCCGGAAGGCACGCGCAAGATGGTCGAGGCACTGACCCGAGATACCCCCGGCACCGAGGATTCGCCGATCGAAGGCATCCCCAACAAGTCGACCGCACACCGCTAAGCAGCGTTGTAGTCCAATGCACGCCCCGAATTCCTCTTTCCGGGGCGTGCTGTTCTGAATGCCTGAAATGAATGACCTGATCCAGCCTTACGTCATCGAGTCCGAGCCCTATTACCTGAGCTCGTCGAACGAGATCGAACTGTTCGAAGCGGCGTACAAGCTGCGCATGCCGATGGTGCTGAAGGGCCCGACCGGCTGCGGCAAGACGCGCTTCATGGAGCACATGGCATGGCGGCTGAAGCGTCCGCTGATTACTGTCGCCTGCAACGAAGACATGACGGCGTCCGATCTTGTCGGCCGCTACCTGCTGGATGCCAACGGCACGGTCTGGCATGACGGACCGCTGACGACTGCGGCACGCTACGGCGCGATCTGCTATCTCGACGAGGTGGTCGAGGCCCGCCAGGACACGACCGTCATCATCCATCCGCTGACGGACAATCGTCGCACGCTACCGCTGGACAAGCGCGGCGAACTGATTCACGCCCATCCCGATTTCCAGCTGGTGGTGTCGTACAACCCCGGCTACCAGAGCCTGACCAAGGACCTGAAGCAGTCGACCAAGCAGCGCTTCGGCGCGCTGGACTTCGACTATCCGCAAGAGGCCATCGAGACCGACATCGTCGCGCACGAGAGCAGTGTTGACAGGGCGGTCGCAGGCAAGCTGGTCGGCATCGCGCACCGCTCGCGCGCGCTGCGCGGACGCGGCCTCGACGAGGGCATCTCGACCCGGATGCTGATCCATGCAGGCTCGCTGATCCATGTCGGCATCGCGCCGCGCGAAGCCTGCCGGGTCGCGCTCGCGCGACCCATCACGGACGATCCGGATATGCTGTCCGCGCTCGACGGTTTCATTGATGCCTACTTCGGCAGCTGAACACGTGGTCTCGCCGGCGCTGCATCCTGCATTCATGGCGGCGATCGCATCGTTGCCGGAGCGTTTGCGTGCGCCCGCCATCGCCGACGAACTGTCGGCGCTGCTGGCGCAGGCCGGTGAAGCGCTGCCCGGTCTGGAGCATGCGCTTGCGGCGCACCTCGGCTTTCTGCTGAACTCGCTCGATATCAGCGGCCTGCGTCGCTGGATACTGACGGGTATGCGGCTGTACCCGAACCATCCGGGACAGCTCGCTGCTTACCTGCGGCTGGAAGACCCGGCCGCCGCGCAGGCGATCGTGGCGGAGAGCCGTGGCAATGCGCTCGAGCGCTCGCGGCAAGCGCTTCAGTTCTATGCGGCCGGCTTCGGGCAGCGCGAGCTGACCCTCGCTGCGCGCCGCCAGCGCAAGCTCAACGCGCTGCCGCTGCGGCCTGTCATCAGCGAGGGAACCTTGCTGCTGCCCGATCACTATCTGGCATGGGATGGGGCGTCGCGCGGCAATATCTATCGCGCTGCGGTGGCGCATGCGCTCGCGCACCTGCAGTTTTCGCCGCGCCATCAGCCGGCCGGCAAGAAGAAGCCGTTGCTGATTGCGGTGCTGTCGCTGATCGAGGACGCGCGCGTCGAGCGGCTGGCTGCATTGCGCTACCCCGGTTGGCGATCGCTGTGGGCCAGCTTCCATGTGGCTGGCGGTGACGAGAACGAGTTGACTTTCGCTTCGCTGTCCGCGCGCCTGGCGCGCGCCCTGATTGACCCGGCCTATCAGGATCCGAACCATTGGGTGAACAAGGGGCGCGAGCTGTTCGAGGCGGAGGCCGCGAAAGGCCTCGACGATCCCGAGCGTTTCGCGGAGGTCGGCAGGATACTCGGCAACGACCTTGGCCAGATGCGCGTGCGCTTCGTGCAGGAGCTCTATGTGGCGCAGCCTGCCTACCGGGACGACAACAGCTTCCTGTGGGAATTCGAGAACGACGCGCCACCCGATACGCCGCCGGAAGAGAGCCTGGCGCGCACCTCGGTACAGATCGAGGCCACCGACCGGCAGGCCGACACGGCGATGCATGTGTCGCCGGTCGAGCAGCCGCCCGGACAGCGCGTCGAGTATCCGGAGTGGGATTATCGCGAAAACCTGCTGCGCGACGCTTGGGCGACCGTGCATGACCGTTCGGCGCGCGACGGAAAGCCGGCGACAGGCGCAGGCCGCCGGCGGAGTCTGTCGCGCACCATGGCGCTCGACTCGCGGGCGCGCACGCTGGACCGCGCGATCCGGCTGCGCCGCCAGCACGAGGGCGAGTCGCTCGACTTGAATGCGGCCGTCGAAAGCCGCATCAGCTGGCGAGCCGGCATCTCGCCCGACCCGCGCATTTTCGAGCGGCCCGGCAAGCGCCGCCGGAGCGCAGCCATCCTGCTGCTGGTGGATCTGTCCGAATCGACGAATGACCGTGTCAAAGGCTTTACGTCGGTGCTGGATGTGGAGAAGCAGGCGGCTGACCTGCTCGCGCAGAGCATCGACACCGACTATGACCGTCTCGCCATCGACGGCTTTCATTCCGATGGCCGCGGCAAGGTGCATTACCTGCGGATCAAGGAATTCGATGAAACCTATGGCGACGAACAGCGCGGTTTGCTGATGCGGCAGCAGGGCAGTCTGTCGACGCGCATGGGCGCAGCCTTGCGGCATGCAGGCGCACGGCTGCGCGGCGAAATTGCGGAGAAGCGCATCCTGCTGCTGGTGACCGATGGCGAGCCATCGGACATTGACGTCGCGGACAAGGATTACCTGGTCGAGGACGCGCGGCATGCGGTACAAGCGTTGCACAGGAAAGGCATCACGGTCTTTTGCCTGACGCTGGACAAGCAGGGAGAGGGTTACATGAAGAAGATTTTCGGTCTGAGAAATTACCTCATCGTCGATAATGCGCTTTCGCTGCCGGCGCAACTGGCGCGCGCACTGGCGCAGATCGCGGCACGTTAATCTTCATTGGCAGCAGGCAGACAAGAATCACCGTTACAAGGCAGAAAGGCAATGGCTCACACAGATCCGGTCAAGGTAGGCGTGCTTTATTCGCAGACCGGGGCCACTTCGGCGATCGAATCCTCGCAGCGCCTCGGCACGCTGCTCGCGATCGAGGAAATCAACGACAGCGGTGGCATCGACGGCCGCGAAATTGTCGCGGTGGAGTACGATCCCGCGTCTGACCCTCGGCAATTCCGCGTCCTGGCAGAGCGACTGGTTGCCATTGACAACGTCAACGTGATCTTCGGCTGCTACATGTCGAGCACGCGCAAGGCAGTCATGCCCGTTGTTGAAAGATATAACCGTATCCTGTTCTACGCGACGCTTTACGAAGGCTTCGAATTCTCCAATAACATCATTTATACCGGTGCGGCGCCCAACCAGAACAGCGTGCAGCTCGCCGATTTCATGATGTCCTCTTTTGGTGGCCGGGTTTATCTAGTAGGATCGGACTATATCTACCCCTATGAATCGAACCGCATCATGTCGGACCTGGTGAACCAGCGTCCCGGCGGCAGCGTGGTGGCGCAACGCTATGTACCGCTTGATGCAAGGCGACAGGATTTTGACGTGATCGCCGCGGAGATCCGGGACCTTCAGCCGGACTTCATTTTTTCAACCGTGGTCGGAAATGCAACGCAGCACATGTACCAGGCCTATTCGGAGGCCGGTTTGAATCCGAAAAAAATGCCGATCGCCAGTCTGACCACTTCGGAAGTCGAAGTTGCGCAAATGGGCGCGCAGGCCGCGGCCGGCCATTTCACGTCTGCGCCTTACTTCGCTTCGATCGATACACCTGAAAACCTGCGCGTGCTCGAGCGCTTCCGCAAGCGCTTCGGCGACGAGGTGCGCCCGAACGCCTGCTGGGAGGCTGCGTACTTCCAGGTCCACATGTTCGCCAATGCGTTGCGCGCCACCGGTACCGACCTCGTGCCGGTGCTGATGCCGCAGCTGCTCGGCTCGGAATTCGCCGCGCCGCAGGGACGCGTGCGCATCGAACCTGCGAACCACCACACGCATCTTTATCCCCGCATCGGCCGCGCCAACTCCAGGGGGGAATTTTCCATCGTCCGCGCATCGAAGAACGCGCTCGTCCCCGATCCCTACCTGGTCACCCATTCGCTCGGTGACTGGACCCTCGCGCTCGAGTCGCTGCAGGACGACTGATGGTGAAACCGGGAACCCTGCTCCGCTCGGGCATGCGCGTCGCTCGGGAGGTCTCGCATATCCTGCGAGACCTGCGGTCACTGCGCGTGTGCGTATTTCATCCGCGCGACCAGGATGGGCAGGGGCTCACTCGGCAGCTCGAACGTATCGGTTGCCAGGTACAGGCGTTCTGGCCGCCGCTGCCCGAACTGCCAGAAGGGGTTGACGTCGTGTTCATGGCGGTATCGCCGGACATGGCGGATGTCGATTTCGGCTGGTGCCAGATCGAGGATGGCCCGCCAGTGATTGCAGTGATCGCGTACGAGAACCCAACCGTGATAGAAGCGGTGCTGCGGGTCGGTGCGATCGCCACCGTTGCATCGCCGGTGCGTTCCCTGGGATTGCTACCGGTACTGGTGCTGGCGCGCGACCTGCACGGAACGATCCGCAAACAGAAGAAAAGAATCACGCAGCTCGAAGCCAAACTTCAGGGCGCACGCCAGATCGCCGAGGCGCAAGATATCCTCAGCTCGCAGCAAAGCATCACCAAGGAGGAGGCGTACCATATCATCAGGGCGCAAGCGATGCAGAAACGAGTGACGGCAGAGGAGATCGCCCAGGCGATCATCAACGCAAACGAGATCCTCAGTTTCAGGAAGCCGAAGGCCTGAGTTCCCCTGGCTTTCTGTCGCGCCAGATTTCGGTGGGCGCGTGAACTACCGAATTGCTCAATGCTGACAAGATTCATCGGGGTCTTTCAACGGGCACGAGGCCAATGGCCCGTGCCCGTTTTGCTTTGCGCGGCGCACGCAGGCCAATGCACTGCGTGCGCCACGCAAAAAACCTCCTGCAGGCACGCGTCCTGCAGGAGCGAAATGACAGAGAGGTGTCGCAAATCGCGATGAGTCCTTCGTTTGCTTGCGCTGGTCAGGTCACCGGAATGCCTATGCATTCTAGGCCGAACTGCAGTGGCTGGAAAATTCGGAAAGCGAAAGGGGGGCTTGTCGCCGCAGGCATGCCAGCCTGCAGCGCCCTTATCTGACGCCGGGCGGCGGAGGAGGAGGATTGCCTGCCGGCGGCGGAGGCGGCGGTGGCGGCGGGGGTACGCGGCTTGCGGGTGCGGCGCTGGCCGGTCGCGATTCCGTGGTGTACATGCCGGCCGGCACGGGCACGCGGTGGCCCAGCCCGTACATGCACTGGATATAGCTGTTGTCGTAGCGGACCTGCGTGCTGCTGCGCTCGTAGCGACCGGATTCGCCACCGATAGCGCTGCCGAACAGCAGGCCGGTGCCGGCGCCGACGGCCGCGCCGTCCTGGCCGCCGAGCGCCGCGCCCGCGACCGCGCCGATCGCGGTGCCGGCCACGGCGCTGGCGACGGTCGAGTCGGACGATACCTTGCCCGGCGACTTGCCGCCGAGGCCGCGCATCGCATAGTCGCGGCAATACACTTCATCGCGATTGAACTGCTCGAAACTCTGGCCGGTGCCCGGCAGCACGAGCACGCTGGGGCCGGTGGGCGTGGTCGCGCAGCCGGCCAGCACGGCCGGCAGCGCGATCGCGAGTATGACTTTTCGGGTCATGATGGTCTTCAGGGTTGGGTGGCGGCAGGCGAAGGCGGCGTCGGCGGCACGCGCTGCCAGTCCTCCGCGCATTCGCTGACGTAAGGGTAATAGGATTTGGTCGACGCGCAGTAGTACCAGTAGGCCGCTGCCGGCGTTTCGGCACGCGCGACCGGCCGCTCGATGTACACCGGCGGCTGCGACTGGATCACGACCGGCGGCGGCGTGTAGACCGGCGCGGAATAAATGACCGATGGCCCGGTCCAGTACGGCGAGTAGTAGCCCGGCGAGTAGTAGCCCGGCGAGTAGTAGCCCGGCGAGTAGTACCCGGGCGAGTAGTAGCCGGGCGAATGGAAGCCGGTGCCGATGGACAGGCCGAAATTCACGCTGCTGCGCACGTGGTGGCGAGCGTGCGGGTGCCTGGGGCCCCCGGGGCCGTGCGCCAGCGCAAGGCTGGGCAGCAGGGCCAGCAGGAGCAGTAGCGGGCTGAGACGGTGGCGCATGATGACTCCGATCGGTTGGCCGCGAATGAACTACCGGCATTTTATCGGTCGCGCTACGCCCGGTCTGTGATGACTTGTAACTGCGCGCAAGATTGCACCGAGTCCTTTGCTTCTCCGCACGCAGCGCAAGCGCCGGCCGGGGGCTTTTGCAAAAATGCCGAAATAGTAATAAATTGCCCTCGACATCCACCTTCGACGTCCACACCGTCCGGGAGTCGCAATGGCATCGATCACCGCAGATTTTTCACCGACCGGCAAGGAGCCGAACCGCTCGCAGCACGAGCTTGCAGCGGCGCTGCTGGCCGAGGCCGACATCCGCATCGACGGCGGCCGGCCGTGGGACCTGCAGGTGAGGCACCCGGACGTCCTGAATCGCATACTCGCGCGCGGCAGCCTCGGCCTCGGCGAAAGCTACATGGACGGCTGGTGGGACTGCGAGCAGGTCGACGAGTTCATTGCCCGCGTGCTGCGCGCGCAGCTGCACCGCCGCGTCGGCCACCCGGGCGAGCTGGTCGCGCTGCTGAAGGCGAAGCTGGTGAACCTGCAGTCGACCACGCGCGCCTGGCAGGTCGGGCGCGAGCACTACGACCTCGGCAACGACCTGTACGAGCGCATGCTCGACCCTTGCATGGCCTACAGCTGCGGCTACTGGGCCAGCGCCGGCTCGCTCGAAGAGGCGCAGGAAGCCAAGCTCGACCTCATCTGCCGCAAGCTCGGCCTGCAGCCCGGCATGCGGCTGCTCGACATCGGCTGCGGCTGGGGCAGCCTGATGCGCTTCGCCGCGAAGCATTACGGCGTCGAATGCGTCGGCGTGACGGTCTCGAAGGAGCAGTCGACGTGGGGCGCGGAGAAGGCGGCGGGGCTGCCGGTGCGCTTCGAGCTGACGGATTACCGGCTGTTCAATCGGGACGGCAGCGAGCGCTTCGACCGCGTGGCGTCGGTCGGCATGTTCGAGCATGTCGGCCAGAAGAATTACCGCAGCTATTTCGCGGTCGCGCGACGCTCGCTGAAGGAGGACGGGCTGTTCCTGCTGCACACGATCGGCAAGAACGAGAGCGGCGGCGCGATCGACCCGTGGATAGACAAGTACATTTTCCCGAACGGTTCTCTGCCGTCGGTGCAGGAGATCGCGGCGTCCAGCGAGCGCGACTTCATCGTCGAAGACTGGCACAACTTCGGCGCCGACTACGACCGCACGCTGATGGCCTGGCATGCGCGTTTCGAGGCGGCCTGGCCCGAGCTGCAGTCGCGCTACAGCCCGCGCTTCTACCGGATGTGGCGCTACTACCTGCTGTGCTGCGCCGGCACTTTCCGCGCACGCGACAACCAGCTGTGGCAGGTGGTGCTGTCGCCGCGGGGCGTACCCGGCGGCTACTGGCGGATTTCCTAGAAACGCCTGCTCAGCAGGCGGCGCTGCTGGTGTGCGCGTTGCCGTTGCTCACCGCCGCGCCGGGGACAGTCATCTGCGGCTGCGACAGCATCTTCGCCGCCTCGGCCGCCGGCACCGCCGGCGACACCAGGAAGCCCTGGATCTCGTCGCAACCCATCTCGCACAGCTGCGACCGCTGATCCGTCGTCTCGACGCCCTCGGCCACGACGGTCGCCCCGAGCGCCTTGCCGATGCTGATGACGGCCTCGCAGAGCCGTCTGCCCGATCCGCGCATGCCGAGCGCGCGCACGAAGGACTGGTCGACTTTCAGTGCATCGACATCGACGCGCTGCAGCTGCGACAGCGATGAGTAGCCAGTGCCGAAATCGTCGATGTGCAGCTCGATGCCCATCGCCCGCAGCTCCCTCAGCTCGGACAGCATCACCGGGTCGTCGCCGACCATGGTCGATTCGGTCAGCTCGATCG
>CAZTIF010000027.1:0-30930 GCA_964613635.1 uncultured Bifidobacterium sp.
ATGGTCGCCATGAACAGCGAGATCTCCGGCTGGTTCACCAGCGGCCGCAGCACCACGCGCTCGATCGTCAGGCCGAGCGCATACATGATGACGACCGTGGCCGCGATCGCGACCCACATCGGCCAGCCGAACTCGGCCAGCGACACGCAGGTCAGCGCCGCGAAGAACAGCATCGCGCCCTGCGCGAAGTTGAACACGCCGGATGCCTTGTAGATCAGCACGAAGCCGAGCGCGACCAGCGCATACATCACGCCGGAGAGCAGGCCGCCGATCAGGACTTCGAAGAAAAAGTTCAGGTTCATTTGCTGTCCTGCCGTTTGCGGGCATGGGTCCCAGCTTGCGCTGGGACGACGTGGGAAAAGCTGTCAGCCATGAAAACGTCACCCCAGCGAAAGCCGGGGTCCACCACCTTTGATTGACTACGCCGCTTCAATGCGCCACCCCCAGATAGGCATTGATCACCTCCTGGTTGTTGCGCACCTCGTCCGGCGTGCCGTCGCCGATCTTCTTGCCGTAGTCGAGCACCACCACGCGGTCGGAGATGTCCATCACCACGCCCATGTCATGCTCGATCAGCACGATGGTGGTGCCGAACTGGTCGTTCACGTCGAGGATGAAGCGGCACATGTCCTGCTTTTCCTCGACATTCATGCCCGCCATCGGCTCGTCGAGCAGCAGGATCTGCGGCTCGGCGGCGAGCGCGCGG
This sequence comes from uncultured Bifidobacterium sp., assembly GCA_964613635.1. Lineage (GTDB taxonomy): Bacteria > Pseudomonadota > Gammaproteobacteria > Burkholderiales > Burkholderiaceae_D > Pernthalerella. The sequence goes on from CAZTIF010000027.1 coordinate 707, forward strand.
CCCAGCTCGACGCGCTTCTGCAGCCCATACGGCAGCCGGCCGACCGGTGTCTTGCGGATGTGCTGGATCTCGAGGAAATCGATCACTTCCTCGACCTTCACGCGGTGTGCGATCTCTTCGTTGCGCGCCGGCCCGGCATACAGCGCCTGCAGCAGGAAGTTCGAGCGCATCTTCAGGTTGCGCCCGGTCATGATGTTGTCGAGCACCGTCATGCCCTTGAACAGCGCGATGTTCTGGAAGGTGCGCGCAATGCCGCTCTTGGCCGCGACGTGGGTGTTCATGTCGCGCCGGTGCTCGCCGCGATAAATGATCTCGCCCTGCTGCGGCCGGTAGACGCCGTTGATCACGTTCAGCATCGAGCTCTTGCCCGCGCCGTTCGGGCCGATGATGGCGCGGATCTCGTGCTCGCGCACGTCGAAGGAAATGTTGGTCAGCGCCTTCACGCCGCCGAACGACAGCGAGATGTTGCGCAGGTCGAGGATCACGTCGCCGATCTTGCGGCCGTTGGGATTCATGTTCTCCATCATGCCGCCTTGCGTGCGTCGGCCGGCGTCGTCGCGCCGGCGAAGGTCCTGACGTCGCGGATCTCGAGGTCGGCCGCGATCATGCCCTGCCGGCCGTCCTCGAATTTCACCTGCGTCTCGATGTACTGGCGCTGCTTGCCCGCGTACAGCGCGTCGATCAGCACCGCATACTTCTCCGCGATGAAGCGGCGGCGCACCTTGCGGGTGCGGGTCAGCTCGTCATCGTCCGGGTCGAGTTCCTTGTGCAGGATCAGGAAACGGTGGATCTGCGAATTCGACAGCAGCGCATCATGCGCGAGATCGGCATTCACCTTCTCGACGCAATCGGCGATCAGCTGGTACACCGGCGCCTGGCTGGCCAGATCGGTATAGCCGCTGTAAGGCAGGTTGCGGCGTTCGGCCCAGTTGCCGACCGCTTCCATGTCGATGTTGATGAAGGCGTTGCAGCTCGCCTGGCCGTCGCCGAAGGCCACCGCTTCCTTGATGAACGGGAAGAACTTCAGCTTGTTCTCGATGTACTTCGGCGCGAACATCGTGCCGTCGGACATGCGGCCGACATCCTTCGCGCGGTCGATGATCTTCAGGTGGCCGTCGGCGTCGAAGAAGCCGGCGTCGCCGGTATGGAAATAGCCATCGGCGTCGATCGCCTCGGCCGTGTCTTCCGGCCGCTGGTAGTAGCCGACCATCAGGCCGGGCGAGCGCACCAGCACTTCGCCGCTGTCGGCGATCTTCACCTCGACGTGCTTCATCGGCTTGCCGACGGTGTCGAGCTTGACGTCGCCGGAGCGCTGCATGCAGACCGTCACGCAGGTCTCGGTCATGCCGTACAGCTGCTTCAGGTTGATGCCGATCGAGCGGTAGAAATCGAACAGGTCGGGGCCGATCGCCTCGCCGCCGGTGTACGCGACGCGGATGCGCGACATTCCCAGCACGTTCTTCAGCGGGCCGTAGACCAGCAGCTCGCCAAGGCCGTACAGCAGCCGGTCCGCCAGCGACACGCCGCCTTTGCCCTCCAGCAGCTTCAGGCCGGCGCGGCGCGCGACCTTCATGAAGTAGTGGAACATCGTGCGCTTGATCACGCCCGCATCCTCGATGCGGATCATCACCTGCGTCAGCGTGTTCTCGTAGACGCGCGGCGGGCCGAAGTAATAGGTCGGGCCGATCTCGCGCAGGTCGGTGCCGACGGTGGCCGGCGATTCCGGACAGCTCAGGCAGAAACCGACAATGTTCGACAGCGCATACGAATACAGGAAGTCGCCGACCCAGGCCAGCGGCAGGTAGCAGAGCACGTCATCGTCCGGCGTCAGGCCGTCGAACTCGGCCAGCGTGTTGCCGGTCGCGATCAGTGCGCGGTGCGAATGGCAGACGCCCTTCGGCTTGCCGGTGGTGCCGGAGGTGTACAGCATCACCGCGACATCGTCGGCGTGGCCGGCATTCACCTCGCCGACGAAGAAGTCGGGATGGTCGCGGTGGTGCGCCGCGCCGAGCGCCTGCACGCCTTCATACGAATGCAGGCCGGCCTGCGCGTAATTGCGCAGCCCGCGCGGGTCGTCGTAAATGATATGCGACAGGCCGGGCACGGCCGCGCGCGCCTCGAGCAGCTTGTCGACCTGCTCCTGGTCCTCGACCACGGCGAAATCGATGCGCGCATTCTCCAGCACATAGGCCATGTCGGCCGCCGGCGCGTCCTGGTACAGCGGCACTGCGATGCCGCCGAGCGATTGCGCGGCGGCCATCGCGAGGTACAGGCGCGGACGGTTGTCGCCGACGATCGCCAGGTTCATCCCGCGGCGAAATCCGAGCTCGGCCAGTCCGCAGGCCAGCCGCCGAACTTCGTCGGCGGCCTGCGCCCAGTTCGTCGTCTGCCAGATGCCGAGGTCTTTTTCGCGGAATGCGGGCCGATCCGGCCGCGTTGACGCGTGCTGCAGCAAAAGCCGGGGGAAGGTATCCGCCGGCCGGGTGTCTGTCTCCACCATGGCTTTCCAATGGTCGTATCGTTTTTCCGGGCGTATCTTCGCCGGTTTTCGTGCAATCATAGCGAGGTCCCGGGTTTCCGAGTGTCATCCGGCAGACAATCCCCGAATTTTCAATCTTGCGCCGCAGCATACGATGACCGTGATCAACAGGCCTTCGCTGGCCGAGTCGCTGACCCACACCGCCTGGGCCGCCGCCCTGACGCCGGAACAGCGGGCGCGCGTCGAGCGCGACACGATCTCGCGCAGCTTCGAGGCGGGCAGCTATGTGTGCCGCAAGGGCGAGCCGGTCGACTTCTGGATGGGCGTCGTCGACGGGCTGCTGAAGATGAGCAGCGTGTCGCCGCAGGGCAAGGCTGTCACCTTCACCGGCATGCTGGCCGGCGGCTGGTTCGGCGAGGGCTCGCTGCTGAAGACCGGCGGCCGCCTGTATGACGTGGTCGCGCTGCGCGACAGCCAGGTCGCCTTCATGCCGCGCGCCACCTTCAACTGGCTGCTCGACAACAGCATCGCCTTCAACCGTTTCCTGCTGAACCAGCTGAATGCGCGGCTCGGGCTGTTCATTTCCCTGGTCGAGGTCGACCGCAGCCTCGACGCCGATGCGCGCGTCGCGCGCTGCATCGCGTCGCTGTTCAATCGCGACCTCAATCCCTCCGGCGGCGCCGAGTTGCAGATCTCGCAGGAAGAGCTCGGCTACCTGTGCAGCATGTCGCGCCAGCGCGCCAACCAGGCGCTGCAGGTGCTCGAGCGCGCCGGCCTGCTGAAGCTCGACTACCGCGGGCTGACCGTGCTCGATCTCGACGGCCTGCGCAATTTCTGACGCCGGCATCCTGTCCCTGTTGCGCAAGGCCATTGCGCGGAACCGAAGGCATTGAAATCCGGTCAACCTGACTGAGCTTGCGGCCTCATGCTGCCGTGCCTTGTTGCCGCCCTTTATACATTCGGTGCCTGATCGCAGTCGGCGGCACCTGCCCGACAGGCCGATGCGTCCATTCCAGTTATCGCTGCGCTTCATCTTTCCGCTTGCTGTCGTGCTCGGCGCCTTTGCGCTCGTGATGCTGCCGCTGGTTCACGAACTGGCGCAGCGCTGGTTCCTGCGCGACCTCGACACCCGCTCGCAACTGCTGGCGCGCTCGCTGCGCGACCCGATGGCGGATCTGGTGGCCCTGCAGGATGGCGAGGGCATACAGAGCCTGTTCGACCGCAGCGTCAGCGATGCCCATGTGCGCGCGATCGCGTTCTGCGACATGACCGGACGCCTGCTGTACCGCAGCAGCGGCTTCCCGCCCGGGCTGGGCTGCAATCCCGGCGCGCCGCCGGGGCTGCGCGTGACGGACGCGCCGCTCGAGCAGGACGGCATCACGCTCGGCAAGTTCGTGATCGCGCAGGAGACCGGCTTCATCGACCGTCGCACCGACGAGTTCCGCAACTACCTGTTCGCGATCTTCCTGCTGATGTTCGTCGTCATCTCCGCGCTCGGCGCGTGGATCGCGCACTGGGGCTGGCAAGGCTGGATGCAGTCGCTGAAGACGCTGGTGAGCCGCGACACGGTCGCGCCCGGCCGGCCCGGCGCGCCGCCGGCGCCGCCGGAATTCCGCCCGCTGGTCAGCGATTTGCGCGCGCTGCTGCACGAAATGAACCTCGAGCGCCGCACGCAGCAGCAGTCGCCGCAGGCATGGACGCCGGACAAGCTGCGCTCGCTGCTGCATGACGAACTGGCCGGCGACCAGGTGCTGGTGGTGTCGAACCGCGAGCCCTACATCCACGAGCAGGGCGAGCAGGGCATTGTGGTGCGCCGCCCGGCCAGCGGGCTGGTGACTGCGGTCGAGCCGGTAATGCGCGCCTGCTCCGGCACCTGGATCGCGCATGGCAGCGGCTCGGCCGACCGCGTGACGGTGGATGCGCACGACCGCGTGCCGGTGCCGCCGAAGCGGCCGGCCTACACGCTGCGCCGGGTCTGGCTCAGCGCGGAGGAAGAGCAGGGCTATTACTACGGCTTCGCCAACGAGGGCCTGTGGCCGCTGTGCCATATGGCGCATGTGCGGCCGGTGTTTCGCACCTCGGACTGGGAGCAGTATGTGGCAGTCAACCAGCGCTTCGCCGATGCGGTGGTGGCCGAGGCGCATGGCGACGACCCGGTGGTGCTGGTGCAGGACTATCACTTCGCGCTGTTGCCGCGCATGGTGCGCGAACGGCTGCCGAAGGCGACCATCATCATGTTCTGGCACATCCCATGGCCGAACCCGGAATCCTTCGGCATCTGCCCGTGGCGCGAGGAATTGCTTGCCGGCCTGCTCGGCAACACGCTGCTCGGCTTTCACACGCCTTTCCACTGCAAGAATTTCCTCGAGACCGTCGACCGCTATCTCGAAACCCGCATCGAGCATGACGCATCGACCGTCTCCTACGGCGGCGAACTGACGCAGGTCGAGCCGTATCCGATCTCGATCGCGTGGCCGGAGCCGGATGCGCCGCTGGATGTCGTCCGCTGCCGCAATGAGCTGCGGCAGTCGCTGCGGCTGCCGGCGCTGCACCAGCTCGCGCTGGGCGTCGACCGGCTCGACTACACCAAGGGCATCGTCGAGCGGCTGCAGGCAGTCGACCGCATGCTCGACCTGCATCCGGAAATGGTCGGCCGCTTCTCGCTGCTGCAGGTGGCCGCGCCGAGCCGCTCGTCGCTCGACGAGTATCAGGGACTGGAGGCGCGCGTGCGCAAGCTGGCGCTGTCGATCAACCAGAAGCACGCCAACGCCGTCGCGCCGCCGGTGCTGCTGCGCGTCGAGCATTTCGACGAGGAGCAGCTGGCGCGCTGCTACCGCGCGGCCGACGTCTGCCTGGTGACCAGCCTGCACGACGGCATGAACCTGGTCGCGAAGGAATTCATCGCCGCGCGCGACGACGAGCTGGGCGTGCTGGTGCTGTCGCAGTTCACCGGCGCCGCGCGCGAGCTGCACGAGGCGCTGATCATCAATCCCTACCACATCGAGCAGGGCGCGCAGGCGCTGTACCGCGCGCTGCAGATGCCTGCGGCCGAGCAGCGCGAGCGCATGCGCAGCATGCGCGGCCGCGTGCGCGACTTCAATGTCTATCGCTGGGCCGGCCTGATGCTGCTGGATGCGGCGCGGCTGCGGCGGCGGCAGCGCGTGACGGAGAAGATCCACTCGCACAGCCGGCAGGCATTGCGTCGGGCGTCATGACCGATTTGCTGAGCGACGAAGGCCGGCGCGCGCTGTGCGCGCTCGGCGCGCGCGCGCCGCTGTGCCTGTTCGATTTCGATGGCACGCTGGCGCCGCTGGCGCCCGACCCGGCCGGCGTGCTGCTGCCGGCCGCAGTGCGCGCGCAATTGCTGGCGTTGCAGCGGCGGGTGCCGGTCGGCATCGTCACCGGCCGCTCGCTGGCCGACATGCGCGAGCGACTCGGCTTTGCGCCGGACTACCTGATCGGCAACCACGGCCTCGAAGGCGTGCCCGGCGAGCGCCGCCGTCATGCGCTGCTGGCGCAGCTCTGCGCCGGCTGGCGGGACTGGCTGGCGCCGCGGGTGGCCGGCATCGATCCGGCGATCTGGCTGGAGGACAAGCGCTATTCGCTGTCGCTGCACTACCTGCAGGCGCGCGACCATCCGCAGGCGATGGCTGCCCTGTCCGAACTGTTCGCGCAGCTGCAGCCTGCGCCGCGCATCATCCCCGGCAAATGCATCTTCAGCCTGCTGCCGGCCGGGCGCGGCGACAAGGGCGAGGCGGTGCGCCAGCTGCTGCGCTTCACGCAGCGCGACGCCGCGCTGTATGTCGGCGACGATGTCACCGACGAAGACGTGTTCCGGCTGCCCGATACCGGCATCTTTTCAGTGCGGGTCGGCCGCAGCGACACGTCGGCGGCGCGCTGGCACATCGATGGCCATCAGGCGATCGGCAAGCTGCTCGACCTGCTGCTGCACTGCGTGCCGCCGCGTGCGCCCGTCACGCCATGAACAATCTCGACCTCGGCCTGATCGGCAATTCGCGCACCAGCGCACTGGTCGACACCGGTGCGCGCATCGTCTGGTGGTGCTATCCGCATTTCGACAGCAATCCGCTGTGCTGCAGCCTGCTGCGCTCGGACGAGAAAAACCGTGCGGCCGACGCCTTCGGCTTCATCGACCTGCTGTTCGACGACAGCCATACGGTGCGCCAGTTCTACCAGCGCAATTCGGCGATCCTGCAGACGCGGCTGCAGGACCATGCGGGCAATGTCGTCGACGTGACCGATTTCGCGCCGCGCTTCTACCTGCACGGGCGCATGTTCGCGCCGGCGATGCTGGTGCGCGTGATCCGGCGCGTGGCCGGCCGCCCGCGCATCGGGCTGCGCGTGCGGCCGGCGATCAACTACGGGCAGGCGCGCACCGCGTCGCGCTGCGGCGCCCACCATGTGACCTTCTACGGCGCCGCGCAGTCGATGCGCGTGACGACCGATGCGTCGGTGACGGCGCTGACCGAGGAACGGTTGTTCTTCCTGCACGATACCGTCACGCTGCTGATGGGGCCGGACGAAACGGTCGACGGCGCGCCGCGCGAACTCGGCCGCAGCTTCTATGAGGCGACCTCGGGCTACTGGCATCGCTGGGTGCGCAACCTCGCGATACCGTTCGAGTGGCAGGACGTGGTGATTCGCGCGGCGATCACGCTGAAGCTGAATGCCTTCGACGATACCGGCGCGATCATCGCGGCGGTGACGACATCGATACCCGAGTCGCCGCACAGCGGGCGCAACTGGGACTACCGCTATTGCTGGCTGCGCGACGCCTATTTCGTCGTCAATGCGCTGAACCAGCTCGGCGTGACGGCGACGATGCAGCACTACCTCGAGTACATCCTGAACATCATCGCCGATTCGCGCGACATGCCGCTGCAGCCGGTCTACGGCATACGGCGCGAGACCACGCTGGATGAATGGGTGGCGCCCGGCCTCGACGGCTATCGCGGCATGGGGCCGGTCCGGGTCGGCAACCTCGCGTGGAGCCAGGTGCAGAACGATGTGTTCGGTGCGGCCATACTGGCCAGCACGCATGCCTTCTTCGACAGCCGGCTCGAGCGTCCGGCGGGCCGGCACATGTTCGCCGACCTCGAGCGCCTCGGCGAGCAGGCGGTGCGCTGCGCATTGCAGCCCGACGCCGGCATCTGGGAATTGCGCGGCACGCGGCGCGTGCATACCTTCTCGGTGCTGATGTGCTGGGCCGCCTGCGACCGCTTGTCGTCGATCGCGATGCGGCTGAAGCTGCCGCACAGCGCGCGCCGCTGGGCCACCGAGGCCGAGGCGATCCGCCGCGCGATCGTCAACGGCGCATGGAATCCCGCGATCGGCAGCTTCGTGTCGACCTTCGGCGGCGACCGGCTCGATGCCAGCCTGCTGCTGATGGGCGAGTTCCAGTTCCTGGCGGCCGACGATCCGCGCTTCATCGGCACGCTGCGCACGGTCGAGCGACGGCTGCAGCGCGGCGATTTCCTGCTGCGCTATGACGAGGCCGATGACTTCGGCCAGCCCGATGCCGCGTTCACCGTCTGCACGCTGTGGTGGATCAATGCACTCGCGCGCAGCGGCGAGAAGGCGCGCGCGCGGCAGATGTTCGAGCGCGTGCTGTCGCGCCGCAATCACCTCGGGCTGATGTCGGAAGACGTGTCGCTCGATGGCCGCGAAATGTGGGGAAACTTTCCGCAGACCTACAGCATGGTCGGGCTGATCCAGTGCGCTGCGCGATTATCGATCGCTTGGGAAGACGCTTACTGATACGCATCAATGTGCGTTTATCCGCAACCGACGCTGTTCTCGTCTTTTCCTTGCAACTGCCCCCTGCCGAATCGATTGGCCGCTGCATAGAATCGCGCCCGCCTTCCCGGAAGCGGACAGGCAGGATCGATTCTTCAATTCACTGAACGGAAATTCAAGATGAAAAAATCATTGTCGGCCGCGCTGCTTGCCGCGGCCCTGTGTTCGCCGTGGGTGGCCCATGCGCAGGAAACCTATGTGAAGTTCGGCGTGGGTCAGGGGCATTACAGTGCACGCGGCGCCGACTCCGACCAGACCGGAGCATCGATCGCATTTGGCCAGATGCTGATGAAGAACCTGGGTTACGAGATTGGCTACATGTATTTCGGCAAATTGTCAGGCAGGGAAACGACGGACACCGATAACCAGAAAGTTTCACTTCAAGCGCATTCGCTCTATGTGGCAGCGGTCGGCCACCTGCCGCTGAACGAAAGCTTCTCGCTGTTCGGCAAGCTGGGCGCTTCCCTTAACTACACCAAGTGGAAACTCACGGAGACCGACATTGCGCAGCCCGATAACGTCGAGCGCTACAGCCACAGCGACACCGAGATCAAGCCGATGATCGGTGTCGGCGCAGCCTACAATTTCAGCAAGCAGCTCGCTGCCACCGTCGAGTACCAGCACTTCGGCAAGGCAGAAGGCGACCTGAAGCTGAGTGCCTGGACCCTCGGCCTGAAGTACGGCTTCTGACGCCGGCACCGGGACAGCACGTCCTCACCGCCACGAGGCCGCCATCGCGCGGCCTCGTTTTTTTTCAATGCACCCAGGGCTTCAGCACGACTTTCACGCAGCCATCCTGCTTGTCGCGAAACATCTTGTAGGCTTCCGGCGCATCATCGAGCCGCATCCGGTGCGTGACCAGCCGCTCGGGATCGAAATCGCCCTGGCGTATGCGCTCCAGCAGCGGCTGCATGTAGCGCTGCACATGGGTCTGCCCGGTCTTCAGCGTCAGCGAACGGTTCATCAGCGCGCCGAACGGCAGCTTGTCGACGAAGCCGCCATACACGCCGGGCACCGACACGGTGCCGCCGTTGCGACAGGCGCGCAGCACCTGCCGCAGCACCATCGGCCGATCCGATTCGAGTCGCATCATCTGCTTGATGCGGTCGACCGTGGCTATCAGGCCGGCGCCGTGCGCTTCCATGCCGACGGCGTCGATGCAGGCATCCGGGCCGCGCCCGCCGGTCATCTCGCGCAGCGCTTCCGACACGTCGCAGCCGGTGTAGTCGAGCGCTTCGGCGCGCGACCAGTCGCTGGCCATCTGCAGCCGTTCCGGGAAGCGGTCGATCGCGATCACCCGCTCCGCGCCGAGCAGATAAGCGCTCTGTATCGCGAACTGCCCGACCGGCCCGCAGCCCCAGACCGCGATGGTGTCGCCGGGCTGGATATGGCAGTTCTCGGCGGCCATCCAGCCGGTCGGCAAGACGTCGGACAGGAACAGCACCTGTTCGTCGTCGAGACCGTCATCGATCTTCAGCGGCCCGGTGTCCGCATACGGTACGCGCGCATACTGCGCCTGCCCGCCCGCGTAGCCGCCGGTCAGGTGCGAATAGCCAAAGATGCCGGCCGGCGAGTGGCCCCACATCTTCTCTGCCATCCACGCATTCGGATTCGAGTTCTCGCACAATGAATGCTGCTGCTGTTCGCAAAAGAAGCAGCCGCCGCAGGCGATCGTGAACGGCACCACCACGCGGTCGCCGGCCTTCAGGTTGCGCACCGCCGGGCCGGTCTCGACCACTTCGCCCATGAACTCGTGGCCGAGGATGTCGCCGGCTTCCATGGTCGGCACATAGCCGTCGTACAGGTGCAGGTCGGAGCCGCAGATCGCCGTCGACGTGACCTTCACGATTGCGTCGCGCGGATTGAGGATGCGCGGATCGGGCACGTTCTCGATGCGCATGTCGTTCCTGCCGTGCCAGACATTCGCCTTCATCCCGGCTGTCCTTTGTGTACTGCGCGCCCGAGCGCGCTGCGCCGTCCGGCCGGCTGGCCGATGGTGGTCGGTATCTCGCCGGTCTCGATCAGCTGCTTGAAGCGGCGCAGGTCTTCGGCCACCTGCTGCGACGGCTCTTCGCCGAACAGCTTCGCCAGCCGCGCGCCGGCGCGTCCCAGCGGCGCGACATAGTCGAGATCGACCTGCACGCGCGTACCGCGCCCGCCGATGCCGGGCACGAAGTGCACCACGCCCGCATGCTCGATTTCGGATCCCGCCAACGTGCGCCAGCCCAGCTGCTTCGACGGCACGTCGCTCGACAGTTCGGCGGTCCATTCGACGCTGCGCCCGAACGGCGCGCGCACGGTCCAGTGCGAGCGTGTCGCATCGAGCATGCGCACGGCGTCGACATGCTGCATGAAGCTCGGGAAATTGCCGAAGTCGCGCCAGAAGCGGTAGCACTCCTCGGGGGAACGGTTGATGTCCAGCGTCTTGCGCACGCGAAGGGTGCCGGCGCCGGCGGCATCGCGCTGCGCAGGCTGTGCCTGCTGCCTGTCCCAGGCGGCCAGCAGGTCGAGCGTCGCGAGGCCCGCCACCAGCGCCGAGGCCATCGCGATGCGGTCGCCGTTGCGCTGCCGTCCGGCGGCAGCCAGCAGGCCGAGGTCGATCGCGTCACCGGCGACGCGCGCCCACAGCCAGCCCGGCTTGTGCGGCCGCAAGAGCAGACCCGCACCGGTCGCCAGTTCACGCACGCCGATCGCCCGCACGGTGTGCGCGGCATGACGATTTCCGTCGAGTCCGGCCGCGCGGGTGATTGTCCCGGGGCGCAGCAGTGCGGCGGCGCCGAGGCCCAGGCTGACCCAGCCCAGCGCATGGCCGAGCTTTGCGACTGCTGCAGGCCTTGCCGGCAAGTCGCCACGTCTGGCCGCAAGCTCGTGCATGCCTCTCTCCGTCATCAGGAAGCCCGTTAGGCCGCGCGGCTTTCACGCGAGTTCCCGGCGTGCCGGCAGCGGCCGGCCGCGGCAGACGCAGATCAAGCGCGCGTCGTTGGCCGGTGCCGGGAGCGGGTGGTATCCTGAAACCTCCGATTGTTCATTCGAAACCCGAATGATTTCCCAGGCAGCGTGATGGCATCGACCTCATTTTCCGAGCCCTACGGCAAGCCGCTGTCGGGCTGGCGCAAGCGCGCGTACGCGATTGTTTTTGAATCCGATACCCGTCAGGGGCGGCTGTTCGACCTGTGGCTGTTCATCGCCATTGCGGTCAGCGTCGTCGTGGTGATGCTCGACAGCGTGGGCTCGATCTCGCAGCGCTTCGGCGCAGTGTTCGACGGGTTCGAATGGGGATTCACGCTGCTGTTCACGGTCGAGTACCTGCTGCGGCTGGCCTGCGTGCGCCAGCCGATGCGCTATGCGACCAGCGTGTTTGGCGTGATCGACCTGCTGGCGGTGCTGCCGACCTATATCGCGATCTTCGTTCCCGATGCGTATGCGCTGATCGATGTGCGCGTGCTGCGCCTGCTGCGCGTGTTCCGGGTGCTGAAGCTGGTGCCTTACATGAACGAGTACGGCGTGCTGCTCGACGCGCTGCGCGCGTCGCGTCGCAAGATCTTCGTGTTCCTGTCCTTCGTGATGATGGTGGTGGTGCTGCTGGGGACGCTGATGTACGTCGTCGAAGGGCCGGAGCACGGCTTCACCAGCATTCCGACGGCGGTTTACTGGGCGATCACGGCGGTGACCACGGTCGGCTTCGGCGACCTCGTGCCGAAGACGGACCTCGGCCGCGCGATCGCTTCGCTGATGATGCTGATCGGCTGGGGCACGCTGGCGGTGCCCACCGGGATCATCAGTGCCGAGCTGACCTCGCGGCGCACCGTCACCGGCGGAACGGTGCCGCCGCTGCGTAGCTGCGCGCAGTGCGGCGAGCCGGGGCTCGGGGAGGCGGACCGATTTTGCCGCGCCTGCGGCGCTGCGCTGCCGTCGTCCGCCGGCTAGCGCGGCGCGCCGGCACGCGGTTCAGGCCGGCTGCGGCGCGTCCGGAAATCCGGCGCTGCGGCGCACTTCGCCGGACTTCGCGATGCACAGCACATCCACGTGCGGCAGGCGCGCGGCCAGCTGCAGCGATCTTTCCATTCCCAGCACCATGCAGGCGGTCGACAGCGCATCGGCCTGCAGGCCGGTCGGCGCCAGCACGGAGACGCTGGCCAGCTCCTGCGGCGATGCGCCGGTGGCCGGGTCGACGATGTGGTGGCGGCTGAAATCTTCGCTGAAGGCGGTGGCGTAGTCGCCCGACGTTGCCAGGCAGCGGCCGTCGGCCGACAGCAGGTGGGCGGCGACCTGCGGATCACGCGGGTCGCGTACCGCGAGCGTCCACGGCTGGCCGTCGTCACGCCGGCCGAGGCTGCCGAACTCGCCGCTGTCGAGCAGCGCATGTGCGATGCCGTGCGCGCGCAGCGCCGCCAGCGCGACATCGGCGCCATAACCCTGCGCAATGCCGTTCAGCGTGACGGCCATGCCCGGCTCGCGCAGCCGCACGCGTTCCGCACTGACTTCCAGCTTGCGCCAGCCGACCCGCGCCAGTGCGGCTGATTTATCCGCGCTGCCGTTGGCCGCATCCCACAGCGGCTGCACGGTCACGTCGAACGCGCCGCCGGTCAGCTGCGCGGTCGCCTGCGCGGCCTGCAGCACGGCCAGCAGCTGCGGGTGCGGCCGCTCGAGCAGGCCGTCGCGGTTCAGCCGCGACAGTTCGCTGTCGGGCCGGTGCAGGCTCATCAGCCGGTCGACGTCGCGCAGCGCCGCCATCGCGGCCGACAGCGCGGCGCGCGCGGCGGCCTCGTCGTCGTGCAGCACGCGCAGGCTGGCGGTGGTGCCGAACACCACGCCGCCGGTCGCGAACTCCTGCAGTTCCGGCCGTCGCGCGCGGGCGCTCCACCAGCCGCCGACGCCCAGTGCGGCCATGCCGAGTGCAGCGCTCAGTATCGTTCTGCGCTTCATGCGGCCTCCTTCGTGTTCACCGCGCGGATCGGGATCGTCACGCCGCGCTTCGCCTGCAGGATGCGCGGCGCGCACTGCGTGTCGCTGTGATAGATGACGACGCAGTCCATGCACTGGAAGCACTCTTCGTAGACGATCGCGCCGTCGGGACGGATCGCCTGGTAGTCGCAGCGGTGGCGGCAGGTCTGGCAGGGCTGCCCGCATTCGGCGCGGCGCGGCAGCCATTTCAACAGGCGCAGCCGTCCGAGCAGCGCGAGGCCGGCGCCGAACGGGCACAGGTAGCGGCAGAAGAACTTGTAGACGAAGGCGCCGCCCAGCACCAGCGCGGCGGCATACAGCACGAAGGGCCAGGAGCGCACGAAGTACAGCGTGATCGCGGTCTTGAACGGCTCGATCTCGGCGAGACGGTCGGCCAGCTGCGGCGCGAACAGCGCGGACGCCAGCAGCGCGAACAGCAGCAGGTACTTGAGCCGCTTCAGCTGCCGGTCGGTCGCGGTGCGCAGCCGCAGGCGCGGCACGCGCAGCAGCCGCGCAATGCGCGCGACCAGTTCCTGCAGCGCGCCGAACGGGCACAGCCAGCCGCAGAAGGTGGCGCGGCCCCACGCGAAGAAAGTGATCGCGACGAAGGCCCACAGCGACACCGTCATCGGGTCGTACAGGAAGAACGCGAGGCTGCGGCCGTCCTTGACCGACTGCAGCAGGCCGGTGATGTTCACGATCGACAGCTGCCCCTGCGCGTACCAGCCGATGAAGCCGAGCGTGAACGACAGGAAGGCGATGCGGATCACGGTGAAGCGGCGCGCGCTGGCGGTCAGCCAGCGCTGCCTTGCCAGCAAGAGCGTGAGCAGCAGCAGCGCGGCGCCGAGCACGGCCAGTTCCGGCAGGCGGTCGCGCCAGATGCTCGCGTAGTTCTTGTCGTCGCCGGCCGGCACGTCATAGAAGCGCTCCGGCACTTCCAGCTTGTACGGCAGTGCGGCGCGGATGATCTCCGGGTAGACCATGCCCTTCTCGCGCTTGACGTTGACCACGAACTCCAGCGGCTTGGACAGGTCGAGGCCGCTTTGCGCGATCACGCGGAACACCTTGATGTTCTCCGGTGCGACCGGCGTGCCGTCAGCGAGGCGCAGCTCGAGGTCGAGGTCGCGCATCTCGATCGGCAGGCCGCCCTGTTGCAGCGTCAGCCGCTCGGGCGCGGTGCCGGGGACGAACTCTTCCGGCGTGATCGAGTAGCGGCCTCCCCACATGACGAGGATCGCGTGGTCGCCTTTTTCGAGGCGGCCGGACAGCCGCTCCCAGCTCGGGCCGTCGAGCAGGTTGCGGCCGATGCTGGGCACCGAGGCCAGCGTGGTGTAGATGTCGAGGAACAGGCCGTCCGGATCGGCGCTGCCGTCGGTGTCGAGGCCTTCGCCGTTGGTGCCGCGGAAGGCCTTTTCGACGTCGCGGTTGCTCAGCGACAGGTGGGCCACCATGTCCTTGCCGAACAGCTGGACGGGACGGTGCCGCTCGAACAGGTCGGCCTTGAGCCGCGCGATCTGGTCGGGGTCGTGGCCGGCGGCGAAGCCGAGCTTCCTGCGCGCGACCGCCAGCGACGAAGCGAGGATGGTCTGGTTGATGATGCGCACCGACGCGGTCGCCTTCGACACGCCGTCGATGCGCACATTGTTGCCGTCGGTTTTGGCGCCCTTGCGCGCGCCGGTGGCGATGCCGATGTTCTGCGTCAGCGCCAGTCCCTTGTACTGGCCGACGAAATTGAACAGCGGCTGCGGGCCATAGCCTTCGAGGAAGACCGGCTCGTGATGGGAAATGACGCGAACGTCGAGGAAGCCGCCCTTCGGGTCGAGCGCAACCAGCAGGTTGATCGGCACGCCGGAGAAGCCCGGCAGCTGCGCGAAGTCGATCGACTCGAACACATAGCCAAGCAGCTCGGTCGAGGTCATTTCCTGTTTCAGGATGGGCCAGACCGGCAGTTCGGGGTCCTTGTCGCCGATGATCATCGGCGACGGAAAATACTGCGCGAGCTGCTCGCGGGTCATCACGCCGGCATCGGCCGTGACGACCGCGCACAACAACAGCAGCGATACAAGCAGCCTGCGCATCGGCCGGCGAAACTCAGGGCTTCACGGAGCGCACGCCGTGTTTCGCAAACAGCGCGGCCATCTCGCCGGATTCGAACAGTTCGTTGACGGCCTTCTGCACCGCCTGCGCCAGTTCGGTGTTCTCCTTCTTCACCGCCATGCCGGTGACCCAGCCCTTGCGCGGCAGGCGCTGGAACGGCGCGTCGGTCACTTCGAAGGCGGCGTCGCCGCGCAGCACGGATTCGATCTCGGCGCGCGTGGCGACCACGGCGTCGATTTCACCGGACTTCAGCTTCTGCACGGCCTCGACGCCGGTCGGGTAGATGGTCACGTTGTCGCGCAGGCTGGCGTCGCCCAGCAGCACCATCGCCGAGATCGACACCTTTTCCGCGCCGAGCTTCTTGCCTTCGAGCGAGGCGGTGCCGTCCAGATCGGGGATGGCCTTCAGGTTGCGCGCCAGCTGCACGGTGTCGCGGTAGTAAGGCGCGAAGATCTCGACCTGTTCATTCTTCTGCATCACGCTGCGGTCGACCGGCATGTGCATCAGCAGGTCGGCCGGGCCGATGCCGAGGTAGTGGCCTTTCCAGACCATGTTGCGCAGGTCGTCGCTGACGTCTTCGCCGGCGGGGAAGGGGATCAGCGACAGCTTCAGCCCGAGCTTCTTCGCGATCGCGGCCGCAAGGTCATGATCGATGCCGCCGGCCTTGCCGGACCACGGGGCGAAGTCGTCATACACGGCCACAGACAGCGTGCCGTTCGTGCGGATCTTGTCGAGGTCGGCCGCGGCGGGCAACGCGAAGGCGAGGGAGAAACAGGCGAAGAGCGCGGCGATCAGGCCGCGTCGGGTGTTGCAGGTCATTCTTGTCTCCGGGGGAGGGCGCTGTTGGCCGCGCTTGGCGGGTTCCGCAGGGCGCCGCAGTGGCGGCGCCCTGTACCGCTATCGATTATGTATCAATCCGCGCGGCGGGTCTCGAGGTAGGCCTTGATCGCCCACACGGCTTCCTGCTGCAGGATGCCCTCGAACGGCGGCATGTAGACCGCGCCGTTGCGCACGCGGCCCTTGCGCACCGTGGTCGCATAGTACTCGTCGATCTCGGCGAGGCAGGCCTTCTTGCGGTCGTCAGCCTGGGTGGCGCAGTCGCGGTCGAGCAGGCGCAGGTCCGGCGCGATGCCGCCCGAGATGGCGTCGATGCCGTGGCAGCGCGCGCAGTTCTGCGCGAAGGCCGAGTTGCCGACCTTGATGGCCGCCTGGTCGCCACGGTACGGGTTTTCCGCCTTCCAGGTCTCGCCGAGCGCCTTGAGGGTGCTGGTGTCGACGGCCTGCGGGGTCACGTCGCCATGGGCGAAGACGACGCCCGACAAGGCGAGGGCTGCTGCGCAGGCAAGGCCGCGGAGGGCGAAACGGGTCGGATTGCTCATTCAATGATCTCCATGGGTTTTTTAGTAAAAATGTTTGCCGGATCGCGGTGCACACGGTGCAAGAACGGCAAGCCCGGTTGCGCGTGGGTCCGGAACGGACCGGATACCATTCGCAATAGCCGTGCCATCCGCTTCACTGAAGCAAAAGAGGGCCTTTGATCCCCTTTTGCTTCATAACGGAACAAGTGCTACATTCCTCCAGACAATACCGATAAAAAAAGACACAGTGGGTTGTATGGGGACGAGAGATGGCGCAGTCGCGACCGCCCGCAGCCGCGGGCAGACAAGGGATTTCCGATAGTTCTGGCCTGGCCTTGCGCGAGCGGCCGTCCTCGACCTTGGGCATGTTTCATGCGTCCGAACAGGCCGCCATGATAGAAGAATCCCACCGCCGTTCCGCCTCGTACGGGCTGACCCCCGAATCCGAGGCCGATTACTCACCCATCCTGAAGGCCGACCTGACCTGCCGCATCGACCAGAACCGCGGTCTGGCGACCTATGCGCTGCCGGTGATGGAGACGCTGTATGAACAGATCGTCAACACCCACAGCATGGTCGTGCTCACCGATGCGCAAGGCACGATCCTGCAGTCGATGGGCGACGACGATTTCATCGAGAAGGCCGACCGCGTCGCGCTGTGTCCCGGCGTGGCCTGGTCCGAGCAGAGCAAGGGCACGAACGCGATCGGCACCGCCATCGCCGAGCAGGCGCCGACGCTGGTGCATGCGGACCAGCATTTCCTCGCGATTAACCACTTCCTGACCTGCTCGGCGGCGCCGATCATGGATCATCAGGGCAAGCTGATCGGCGTGCTTGACGTGACCGGCGACCACCGCAGCTTCCACAAGCACACGATGGCGCTGGTGCGCATGTCTGCGCAGATGATCGAGAACCAGTTGTTCTCGGCGGCCTTCCAGGATGCGATCACGCTGCATTTCCACAGCCGGCCCGAGTTCATCGGCACGCTGATGGAGGGCATTGCGTCGTTCTCGATGTCGGGGCGCTTCCTGTCGGCCAACCGCAGCGGGCTGTTCCAGCTCGGGCTGCCGCTGTCGGCGCTGCAGACCCATACCTTCAGTTCCCTGTTCGGCATGCCGGTGTCGGCGCTGTTCGACCATTACCGGACCGCGGCACCAGGCCTGCTCGATCTCTGCCTGCACAATGGCGTGCGCGTGTCGGCGCGTGCCGCGCTGCGCGCGCCCAACCTGATCGTGCAGGCCGGCGGCATCGACACCGAGCGCCGCACGCGCGACGACGCCGCAGCGAGGAAGGAGGCGCGGGCCGATGAACTCGCGCAGCGGCGCGGGCTGTCCAGCCTGCACTACCTCGATACCGGCGACGAGAAGGTGTCGGCGCTGATCCGCAAGGTCAACCTCGTGATGGGACGCGACATTCCCATCCTGATCACCGGCGAGACCGGCACCGGCAAGGAATTGCTGGCGCAGGCGATCCACAATGATTCGCCGCGCTCCGGCGGGCCGTTCGTCGCAGTGAACTGCGCGTCGATCCCGGAGACGCTGATCGAGTCCGAGCTGTTCGGCTACGAGGATGGCGCATTCACCGGCGCGCGCAAGAAGGGCAGCACCGGCAAGATCCTGCAGGCCAATGGCGGAACGCTGTTCCTCGACGAGATCGGCGACATGCCGCTGCCGCTGCAGGCGCGCCTGCTGCGCGTGCTGCAGGAGCGGCTGGTCATGCCGCTGGGCAGCAACAAGTCGATCCCGGTGAATGTCGCGCTGATCTGCGCGACCAACCGCAACCTGCGCGACATGATCGCCAAAGGCCTGTTCCGCGAAGACTTGTACTACCGGCTGAATGGCCTCGTCGTGCGCCTGCCGCCGCTGCGCGAGCGCACCGACCTCGAGGTGGTGATCCACCGTATGCTGGCGACTGAATCCGAAGGCGAGACCTTCAACGTGTCGGCGGAAGTGATGGCGCTGTTCAAGCGGCACAACTGGCCGGGCAATTTCCGCCAGCTGACCAACCTGCTGCGTACCGCGCTGGTGATGGCCGGCAGCGAGCGCGAGGTCAGGATCGAGCACCTTCCCGAGGACTTCCTCGAAGACATAGGCACGGCGCCGCTGCTGCTGGCGGTGCCCGGCAACCCGGTGCCCCCGGCGCTGGCGCTGCCGGCATTGGCGCGGCTGGAAGACATCGAACTGCTGACCATACAGAAGGCGCTCGACGAGCATCACGGCAACGTGTCGGCCGCCGCGCGCGCGCTCGGCGTGTCGCGCAACACCATCTATCGCAAGCTGCAGAAGTAGCGTCCCCTGCGTGCCCGGCCACGCCGGGTTTTGCGCGGGATGCCCGGCTCAGTCGCGCAACGCGGCGACGGCCGTTTGCAGCCCCTGTGCAATCGCCGGATCGGCAGGCGTGTGCGTGCCGTTCGCAATCCATCGCAGCTGCGCGTGCGGCATCGCGCGCGCCAGCCGCAGCGCATTTTCGGGCGGGCAGACGAGGTCGTGCGTGCCGTGGACGAGGATCGTCGGCGTCTGTTTCAGCGAAGCGGCCAGGTGCAGCAGCGCGTCCTCGCTGGTGAAGCAGCCGTTGCTCAGGTAATGCGCCTGCAGCCGGTACTTGTGCAGCACGCGCGGCGGCAGCTCGGCCGGCGCGCTGCCGGTGCCATCGAGCTTGCCTGCCATCGCATCCATCACCGCGGTTTCGTAGTCGCTCCAGCGGCGCGCGGCGTCGCTGGCCCGCGCCGCATCGCCGGCCAGCAGCGCATCGGCCAGCGTGCGCAGCACGTCCGCCTTCTGCGCGTCGCTCCAGCCGTCGGTCAGCCGCTCCCAGCCTGCGGGCACCAGCGCGCGCAGCGACTGGAAGAACCAGGTCATTTCCCGCGGGCTGGCGAGGAAGCTGCCGCGCAGCACCAGCGCGCTGACATGCTGCGCATGCGTGCCCGCATACAGCAGCGCCAGCGTCGCGCCCCACGACCCGCCGACCACCATCCAGCGGTCGATGCCCAGATGCTCGCGGATACGCTCGATGTCGGCCACCAGCTGGCGGCTGTCGTTGCCGGCCAGCCTGCCCTGCGGGCTCGAGCGGCCGGCGCCGCGCTGGTCGAACAGCACCACGCGCTGCACCGACAGGTCGAACCAGTCCAGCACCGAGGGCTGCGTGCCGCTGCCCGGGCCGCCATGCAGCACCACTGCGGCCGGGCCGCCCGGCTGCCCATACTGGGCGACGTACAGGCTGTGGCCGTCGCCGACGGGCAGGTCGAACTGGTCGAAGGGGGTGGAGGGCATCGGTTTTTTTCGGGACGCAGGGCTAAAATTGACGAAGCAACGAAAGAGAACAACAGGTACGCGCGCCCGTGGCAAACCGCGAAAAACGTGACTCTCCCTAGGGAAAGCCGGTGATGCGGGCAGTGCGACCGGAGACGATTATGCACGCAACACGAACCCCATCCGTGTCCGGGGCCGCCGCTTCCGGCTCCGACGTGGCCGCTCGCCTGCGTTTTCGTCTTCCGAATCGCGCAGCGCAGCCTAAGCAGCCCTATTAAAACGACCTCCTGAAAATCATGAAAATCCTGGTCCTCGGTTCCGCAGCAGGCGGCGGTTTCCCGCAATGGAATTGCAATTGCCCCAACTGCGCCGGCGTGCGCAAGGGCACGATCAACGCGAAGCCGCGTACGCAGTCGTCGATCGCGGTCTCGGCCAACGGCACCGACTGGGTGCTGATCAATGCGTCGCCCGACATCCTGCAGCAGATCCGCTCGAACCCGGCGCTGCAGCCGGCGCGCGCGATCCGCGATTCCGGCATCGCCGCCGTGATGGTGATGGACGCGCAGATCGATCACATCACCGGCCTGCTGATGCTGCGTGAAGGTCGCAAGAAGATGAACCTGTACTGCACCGAGTCGGTGTGGGACGACCTGAACCACGGCCTGCCGCTGGCGAAGGTGCTGTCGCACTACTGCGGCGTCGAGCGGCACGCGATCGACGGCCTGTCGGCCGACGCGACCCGCTTCGCGCCGATCGAGGTGCCGGGCATCGCCGGCATCCGCTTCCATCCGCTGCCGCTGAAGAGCAAGGCGCCGCCGTACTCGCCGCACCGCGAGAACCCCGGCCCCGGCGACAACAACGGCCTGCTGATCGAGAACACCATCACCGGCAAGACGCTGTTCTACGCGCCGGGCCTCGGCGAGATCGAACCGCACGTACTCGACGCGATGAAGCAGGCCGACTGCGTGCTGGTCGACGGCACCGTCTGGACCGGCGACGAGATGATCACGCTGGGCCTGACCCAGAAGACCGCCGCCGACATGGGCCACCTGCAGCTGTCCGGCCCGGCCGGCATGATCGAGGTGCTCGATGGTGTCGGAGCGCGCCGCAAGGTGCTCATCCACATCAACAACACCAACCCTATCTTGAACGAAGACTCGGCCGAGCGCGCGACCCTCGCACAGCACGGCATCGAAGTCTCTTATGACGGCATGGAGATCGAACTATGAACGCACCCGCCAACCTGAACGACCAGCTGCCCTGGAGCCGCGAAGAATTCGAGGCGCGCCTGCGCGCGAAGGGCGACAACTACCATATCAACCATTCGTTCAACATCCGCATGAACGAGGGCAAGCTGACGCCGGAGCAGATCCGCGGCTGGGTGATCAATCGCTTCTACTATCAGGTGATGATCCCGATCAAGGATGCGGCCATCATGTCGAACATGCCCGACCGCGAGGTGCGCCGCAAATGGATCGAGCGCATCCTCGACCATGACGGCTATGGCGACAAGGAAGGCGGCATCGAGGCATGGACGCGCCTCGGCGAAGCGGTCGGCATTCCGCGCGCGGAACTGTGGTCGCTGAAGAAGGTGGTGCCGGGCGTGAAGTTTGCGGTCGACGCGTATGTGAATTTCGCGCGCCAGCGCCCGTGGCAGGAAGCCGTGTGCTCGTCGCTGACCGAGATGTTCGCGCCGAAGATCCACAAGGATCGCCTCGCCAACTGGCCGACGCATTACCCGTGGGTGAGCGACGACGGCCTCGCCTACTTCCGCAGCCGCGTGCCGCTGGCGCAGCGCGACGTCGAGCACGGCCTGCAGGTGACGCTCGACTACTTCACCACGCGCGAGCAGCAGGAGCGCGCGCTCGACATCCTGCAATTCAAGCTGGATGTGCTGTGGCAGATCTCCGACGCGATCGAAAAGGCTTACCCATGATCGACCTGTCATCGAAGCCGAAGCTGGCCCGGCTGTTCCGCATGCAGTACGAAGAAGCGCAGGGCGCTTACGTGCTGCTGTACCCGGAAGGCATGGTCAAGCTGAACCAACCGGCGTCCGAGATCCTGAAGCGCTGCGACGGCGAGCGCGACGTGACGGCGATCGTGGCCGACATCGAGCAGGCCTTCAATGCCTCCGGGCTGGAGAAGGACGTGACCGGATTCCTTGAAATCGCAACCGAGCGAGGCTGGATTGTCTGAGCAAACCCAAATCGCGCCACCGCTGTGGCTGCTGGCTGAAGTCACCTATCGCTGCCCGTTGCACTGCGTGTTCTGCTACAACCCGCTGAACTACGCCGGCAACAAGAAGGAACTCAGCACCGACGAATGGAAAGACGTGCTGCGGCAGGCGCGCAAGCTGGGCGCGGCGCAGCTGGGCTTTTCCGGCGGCGAGCCGCTGCTGCGCGACGATCTCGAAGACCTGATCGGCGAGGCGCACCAGCTCGGCTTCTACACCAACCTGATCACCTCCGGCATCGGCCTGACCGAGGAGCGCATCGCGCGGATGAAGGACCTCGGGCTGGACCATATCCAGCTGTCGTTCCAGGACTCGACCAAGGAAATGAACGATTTCCTGTCGAGCACCAAGACCTTCGACCTGAAGAGCCGCGTTGCCAAACTGATCAAGAAGTACGACTACCCGATGGTGCTGAACGTCGTGCTGCACCGGTACAACCTCGATCACGTCGGCCGCATCATCGACATGGCCGTCGAGATGGGCGTCGAATACCTCGAGCTGGCCAATACCCAGTACTACGGCTGGGGCATGGTCAACCGCGACCAGCTTATGCCGACGCGCGAACAGCTCGTGCGCGCCGAAGCGGTGGTCAACGAATACCGCGCCAAGCTCGGCAACAAGATCCGCCTGCTGTTCGTGGTGCCGGATTATTTCGAGGACAAGCCCAAGGCCTGCATGAACGGCTGGGGGTCGGTGTTCCTCGCGGTGGCCGCCGACGGCTCGGCATTGCCCTGCCATGCGGCGCAAACCTTGCCGGGACTGAAATTCCCGAATGTCACACAGGAAAATCTGCGTGATATCTGGTATAACAGCGAGGCTTTCAACCGCTTCCGCGGCTATGGCTGGATGAAGGAGCCGTGCCGGACCTGTCCCGACAAGGAAAAGGACTTCGGCGGCTGTCGCTGCCAGGCCTACGCGCTGACGGGCGATGCGGAGAACGCGGATCCGGTGTGCGGCAAGTCCCCGTACCACGACGACGTCAAGCAGATCGTGCTGCGCGGGCGGAACCGTCCGGTTGAAGAAAAGCCGCTGGTCTATCGCAACGACGCAAACTCACTGCGCTTCGCTGCAGAGACGACAACACAAGAACGAGACAAGGTTAGCTAGCATGAATGGTGTGGCACGGCGGTTGATCCCGCTTTCCCGATTTTTCCAACCCCGCGCCCACTCCCCCCACGGCCCCGCCTTCGGTTCCGGGGCCGACCGCTTCTTCATGCAGTGGCTGTGCTTCGCCGGCCTGCTGCTGTTCGCCGCCTACCTGTGCTGGCGCGCCAACATCTGGGGCGTGCTGGTGAATGCCGACCCGACCGGCATCACGATGATGATCATTGCCGTGTTCGTCGCCTCCTCGCTGTGGGTGGGCGGGCGCGCATGGAAGCTGATGCGCGAGCGCCAGGCGCTCGAGGCCTGGGAGCAGTCGGTGCGGCTGGCCTACGGCCCCGCGCAACCGCCGGCCGGCCACTTTGGCGCGGTGCATGACTACCTGTCCGGCCTGATCGAGAAGGGCCGCCGCAATGACTACGACAACGCGCAACTGACCGAAGTGCTGGCCGAGCGCCTGCACGGCCCGAGCGAATCGGCGTGGTGGGTCAACGGCATCCAGATCAAGCTCGGCCTGCTCGGCAAGGTGATCGGCTTTTCCATCCTCGCGCTCGACATCTCGCAGATGCAGGCGTTCGACGCGTCGCAATCGGCGACGATCCTGAAGACGCTGACCGGCGGCCTCGGCATCGCGCTGCTGGCCACCGCAGTCGGCCTGGTCGCCAACATGCTGCTGGGCGCGCAGCTGGTGCGCATGGATCGCTGCGGCGACGGCATTCTGGCCGACGCGCTCGAGTTCGCGGAGACCCGCCTTCCGGTGCTGCACTCGCGAGACCACGCGTGAGCCTGCGTACCAAGCGTCGCGAAGGGGAAGTCGACCCCTTCTACGACATGCTGTTCAACATCCTGATCGCGTTCGTCTTCTGCTTCATCATCGCGCTGCTGGCGATGAACCCGAAGGCGACCAAGCAGGGCGACATTCCGGCCAAGGCCGAGTTCATCATCACGATCTCGTGGCCGGACATGAACCCGAACGACATCGACACCTACGTGCAGGATCCGGCCGGCGGCATGGCCTGGTTCCGCCAGCGCGAGGCCGGCCTGATGCACCTCGACCGCGATGACCGCGGCCTGGCCGGCGACACCATCAATGTCAACGGCAAGGACGTGGTGAACCCGCTGAATCAGGAGGTGGTGACGATCCGCGGCTATTCGCCGGGCGAGTACACGGTCAACATCAACTATTACGAAAGCAAGAACAACGAGCCGGTCGAGGCCACGATCTCGGTCGTGAAGGTCAACCCGCGCGCCGACGTCTCCTACTACGGCACCGTCAAGCTCGAGCGCAAGGGCGACGAAAAGACCGCCGTTCGTTTCACCGTCGACCCGGACGGCAGCGTCCGCGACCTCAATACCCTACCCAAATCACTCGTTCCGCAATCATGACGAACTCCTCTTTGCTGCTGACCTCCCTGTATGTGGCCGTCGCGCTGCTGCTCCTGGTGCTGTGCCTGGCAACCGCCTGGAAGCGCTGGCTCAAGATCCTGATGATCGTCACCGTCACGGTGACTTATTTCATCGCCAACTTCACCTTCGAGGACATGCTCGGCTGGCCGACGCCGCGCATGCTGCCGGAGAAATTCGCGATCGTCTCTGCGGTGATCGAGGAGCCGAACAAGGAGCGTGGCGTCGATGGCGCGATCTACCTGTGGGTCACGCCGCTGGACAGCAACCGCCCGGTGGTGGTGCCGCGCGCGTACAAGCTGCCGTACCAGAAGGACAACCATACGCAGCTGTCGGAAGCGCAGCGCAAGTCGCGCCAGGGCATTCGCCAGGTGGGCGTGGTCGAGCGCGCCGGCGGCGGCAGCGGCAGCTCGTGGTTCAAGGTGAACGCCGACAACAAGATCAAGCTGCGCGTCTCCGATGCGCCGGCGACCCGCCTGCCGGAGAAGTGATGATGAAGCGCCTTACCCTGATCGCCGCCGCGCTCGTCGCTGCCGGTTGCAGCAGCAGCAGCGAGCCGCAGGGCGACTCGTATTTCCCGCTCGACGTCGGCGCGAAGTGGGAATACGACGTCGCGTTCGACATCAATGGCGTGCTCACGCGCGAGTTCTACAACATCAGCGTTCCGCGCACCATCGATTACGTCGACGGCACCCAGGTCTGGGTGCGCCGCGTCGAGGCGCCGGGCAGCATCGGCATCGAATACTGGCTGCGCAAGGACAAGGTCGGCATCTCGCGCATCGCGCAGCGGCTTGATGTCGAGGAGCAGGCCAAGCTGGACCAGAATGCGCGTACCGTGCTGAAGCTGCCGCTGTCGGTCGGCGCCTCGTGGATGGTGCCGACGCAGCCTTTCGCGGTCGGGCCGAAGACGGACCTCGGCCAGCGTGAAGTGAAGATGCCCAAGGTGCTGATGACCTACACGGTCGAGGCGATGGACGAGACCGTGATCGTGCCGGCCGGCACCTTCAAGAACTGCGCGCGCGCTGTCGGCGTCGGCATCCTGCCGTTGTACATCGACGCGGTGCAGGGCTTCTCCGACATTCCGATCACGAACCGCGAGTGGTACTGCAAGGGCGTGGGGCTGGTGAAGGTCGAGCGCGAAGAGCCGCTGACCTCGATCCTGTGGTCGGGCGGTACCGTGAAGATGGAACTGACGCATTACGAGCTGCCGCAGTAAGCGGCTGAAGGCGAAAAAAATCCGGCGCATCGCGCCGGATTTTTTTTCGCCCGCACAAAACAAAATGGCCGACGGTGAACCGTCGGCCAAAGCTGCAAGGGACGTTACAGCGAATTCAGTGTCCCATTGCAAGCGGGAGTAAAGCGTTGATTACTTGGCGAGCTTGAACACCCACACCGAGCCGCCCTGCTCGAGGAAGTTCACGCGCTTGGCGACTTCGCCGCCCCACAGCGGAACTGCACCGCCCCAGCCCGAGACCACGGCAACATACTGCTCGCCGCCTTCGTCCCAGGTGATCGGAGGAGCGACGATGCCCGAGCCGGTCTGGAACTTCCACAGCTCCTTGCCCGACTTCGCGTCAACGGCCTTCAGGTGGCCTTCCGGCACGCCGTAGAACACCAGGTCGCCGGCGGTTGCCATCACGCCACCCCACAGCGGAGCGGAGTTCTTGACTTCCCAGACGATCTTGCCGGTCTTCGGATCGATCGCGCGCATCGCGCCGATGTAGTCGTCATGCAGCGGCTTGATGGTGAAGCCGGCGCCGAGGTAGGCCGCGCCCTTCTTGTACGACACGGGCTCGTTCCAGATCTCCATGCCCCACTCGTTGGCCGGAACGTAGAACAGGCCGGTCTTCGGGCTGTGCGCCATCGGCATCTGGTTCTTGCCGCCCAGGAAGGACGGAGCCGAGAACACGACGTTGCCCTTCTTGCCGTCCGGACCCTTGGTCGGGTCGCCCGGGCGATTTTCCGGAACGAAGTTCGGACGACCGGTCTTCAGGTCGATGCCGCTGGCCCAGGTGATCTTGTTCACGAACGGGAAGGCGTTTTCCAGTTTGCCGGTCTTCGCGTCGTTGACGTAGAAGAAGCCGTTACGGTCAGCCGATGCGCCCATGCGCTTGCCGTTCATGTCGAAGGTCACGAACTCGTTGACGCCGTCATAATCCCAGCCGTCGTTCGGGGTCTTCTGGTAGTGCCAGACAATCTTGCCGGTCTTGACGTCGATAGCCACGGTCGCGGTCGAGAACAGGTTGTCGCCGGGGCGCAGGTGGCTGTTCCACGGTGCCGGGTTGCCGGTGCCGAAGTAGGCCAGGCCGGTGCTTGCATCATAGGTGCCGCCCAGCCAGGTGGTCGCGCCGCCTGCTTTCCACAGCTCGCCCGGCCAGGTCTTGTTGGTCGTGCCCGAGATACCGTTCTCGACCGCCTTGCCGTTCTCGTATTTGTAGCCCATGTGGCCTTCGACGGTCGGGCGCACCCAGACCATCTTGCCGGTCTTCGGGTCGCGCGCTTCGACGCGGCCGATGACGCCGAATTCGCCGCCGGACACGCCGGTCAGCAGCAGGCCGCCAGCGACGATCGGGGCTGCCGATGCCGAGTAGCCGGCTGCGTAGTCGTCGATCTTCTCTTTCCAGACGACGGCGCCGGTGTCCTGGTTCAGCGCGACGATCTGTGCGTCGAGGGTCGCGAAGATCACCAGGTTGTCATACAGTGCAGCGCCGCGGTTGATCACGTCGCAGCAGGGCATGATGCCGTCCGGCAGGCGGTGCTCGTACTTCCAGAGCTTCTTGCCGGTCTTGCTGTCGATCGCGAAGATGCGCGAGTACGAAGCGGTCACGAACATCTTGCCGTTGTGGATCACCGGCTGCGATTCCTGGCCGCGCTGCTTTTCGCCGCCGAACGAGAACGACCAGACCGGGACCAGCTTCGATACGTTGTTGGTGTTGATCTGGTTCAGCGTCGAGTAACGCTGGCCCTGGGTGCCCATGCCCCAGCTGAGCACGTCGCTGGTCGACTTGGCGTCGTTCTCGATCATCGCATCGGTGACGCCGGCAGCGAAAGCCGACGAACCGGTGATCAGCGCCATGCCGATCACGGACGCGAGTAGTTTCCTCTTCATTTCATCTCCCCTATGGTTAGGCCGTTTTGGCTCGAAGATAGTGTGCAACTGTCCTTTGCCAATCTGGCAAGCGAACGGAAGCGACGGTTTTATCAAGGCAAAGGCCATGCCATGAAATTTCCTCACGGATTCCGCTGAATATCTCTCATGTTGCCGTGCTATGGCTGTCACAAATCCGGGCAGGTGTCACAAACTTGAACAGCGCATGCGCACACAAACGCGCGCCAATGCGTCGCAGCGGCGTGGCATGAATCCTTCTTGTATCGATGCGCAAACCTGCGCAAATTGGCAAAAGGACATCGATGACGCTTTCCGCTGAACTGCTGGCCCGGTTACTTGCGGCCGCCATCCGCTATTCCGCACTGCCCCCGATCGACATCGCGGAGCTGCCCCCGATCGAGCAGCTGAGCGCGCCGGCACTGGCTGCGAAGGTGTGTCCGGACGAGCCGGAGCGCTGTACCACGATGGCCGCGCTGTTCGACACCGAGCGCTACCGGATCTACCTGCGCGATTCGCTCGATCCGGACAACCCGATGGACAATTCCTTCATCGTGCACGAGCTGGTGCACGTGCTGCAGTACCGGAAGCACGGCCCGGACTACTTCGAGGATTGCCCGAACCGCATCGCCAGCGAGCGGCAGGCCTACTATGTGCAGAACAACTACCTGGGCGAGGAAGGGGTCGACTGGCGCGAGGGCTATCTGGTGCGCTTCATGCGCTGCCCGGGAGACGACGAACCCGCCGCCGGCGAGGATCGCCGGGGCGGATGAGGGGCGCTCGGGTCAGCCGCCGCGCGCGGACTTGATCAGGCCGCGCTGCGGATCGTAGCCGGCGGCGGCGATCAGGTAGAACAGCAGGCCGGAGGCGGCCACGATGAACAGCGAGCCGGCGGCAGCCTCGCCGTACAGCGCGTGGCGCAGCGCCTCGACCGCGTGCGTAAACGGATTCCACGACGAGATGCGGAAGATCCATTCGGCGCCGGCGTCGCGCATGCGGCCGATCGGGTACAGCGCGGACGACAGGAAGAACATCGGGAAGATCACGAAATTCATCGTGCCGGCGAAGTTCTCCAGCTGGCGGATGTAGACCGACAGCACCAGCCCGAAGGCCGACAGCATCAGCGCGCCGAGCGCGAGCACCGGCAGCGCAGTGAGTACCTGCCACGGCGACAGGCCGATGTCCCAGATGACGACCAGGATCATGAAGGCCAGCGCCTGCAGCACCGACAGGAAGGCGCCGCCCATCAGCTTGCAGGCGAGCAGGTAGGTGCGTGGCAGCGGCGCGGTCAGCAGCAGCCGCATCACGCCCATCTCGC
Source organism: uncultured Bifidobacterium sp. (assembly GCA_964613635.1). Classification (GTDB taxonomy): domain Bacteria; phylum Pseudomonadota; class Gammaproteobacteria; order Burkholderiales; family Burkholderiaceae_D; genus Pernthalerella. The sequence continues at coordinate 29,812 of CAZTIF010000027.1, forward strand.
GGTCGTACACCATCGCCAGCGACGACTGCATGCCGTTGAACAGGCAGACCATCAGCGCGAGGCCCGGCACCATGTAGAGCCGGTAGTCGAGGTTGGGATCGAAGGGCATCACGGTGCCGAGGTCGGGCATCTGCCGGAAGCCGGCGGCGAACACCACCATCCACAGCAGCGGTCGCACCAGCGAGGACGCAAGGCGTCCGGGCTGGCGCAGGAATTTGCGGACTTCGCGGCCGGCGATCGCGGCCAGCGCGAGGCGTGCGTGCAGCAGCTTCATGCGCGGCCCTCCGCTTTGGTCAGGTGCAGGAAGGCGTCGAGCAGATTGTCGTGGTCGTCGCGTTTCATCAGGTCCTTTGCCGCGCCGTCGAAGCGCACGGTGCCGGCGGCCATCACGACGATGCGGTCGGCGGCCTCGGCTTCGTCAACGAGGTGGGTAGCCCACAGCACGCCCATCGCGCGCTCGCGGCACAGCGCCTTCACATCGGCGAGTATGGCTGCGCGTGATGCCGGATCGATGCCGACTGTTGCTTCGTCCATCAGCAGCAGCTGCGGCTGCGACAGCAGCGCGCGCGCGAGCTCGACCTTGCGGCGGGTACCGCCGGACAGGTCGCGGCAGGTGTCCTGTGCGCGCTCGGTCAGCTTGAAGCGCTCCAGCCAGTGCGCGATGCGCTGGCGCGCTTCGGCGCGCGCAATGCCGTGCAGGTCGGTCTGGAACTGCAGGTTCGCGGCGACCGACAGGTCGAGGTCGAGCGCGGGCTGCTGGAACACGATCGCGAGGCTGGCCAGCGCGCGGATGGGATCGCGGCCGATGTCGTGGCCGGCCACTTGCGCACTGCCGCCGTCGGCGACGAACAGCCCGGACAGCATCTGGAACAGCGTGGACTTGCCGGCGCCGTTCGGGCCGAGCAGCGCGACGAATTCGCCGGGGGCGACCGAGAAGCTGACGCCATCGACCGCGCGGCGCGGGCCGAAATGCTTGCTCAGGTTCGACACGACCAGCGGGTCGGGGAAGAGGGATGGCACGCAGTCTCCGGAGGTTATTTTTGTCGGCGGATTGTAGCGGCTTTGCGGAGAGGGTGTGGGGCGGCGCCGGGCGGGCGCCAGGTGATGGCGAACGCACCG
>CAZTIF010000027.1:31030-32818 GCA_964613635.1 uncultured Bifidobacterium sp.
GGGACCCAGCGACTCGCAAGCCTCAGCGCCAAGCCGGCTCCAGCCTTTCCCACGGCCGCCGCACACGCCAGTCTGCAATCCACTCCGCCGGCATCACCAGCGCGAACGCGCCCATGTCCGTCACCAGTTCCCCGAGTGTCGCGCCCTTTACGCGAACGCCCTGCGTCAGCGCCGGAAAACGGCCGTCGATCTCCTGCCGCACCAGCGGCGCGAGCAGGTCTTCGTTATGCCGCCACACGCTGCCGCCGACAAAGATCGCCTCGGTGTCGAGGATCGCCGTCAGGTTGTACAGCGCGCGACCGAACCAGCGCGCTGCTTCCTGAACGACGCGCAGTGCGTCCGGGTCGCCCTGGCGCGCATCGTCGAAGATGAGTTCAAGCGGTTTGCCGAGGTGCTTGCCGAAATTGCGCCCGCCGATCATGCCCTCCAGATCGCCGCGGTTGCCGCAGCCGCACAGCGCATCCGACGTATCGGACAGCAGCATGTGCCCCGCATGTCCGGCGTTGCCGGCCTTGCCGTTCAGGATATGGCCGTCGACGCAGAGCCCGAAGCCGATGCCGGTGCTCCAGGTGACGTAGACCGAATTCGCCGGCGCATCGCCGAATGCGCGCTCGCCGTGAAGCGCAGCCACGCAGTCATTGGCGATGCGCACCGTGGCATAGCGCTCGCGCAGCACCGCTTCCAGCGGCAGGAAGGTCCAGTCGTTCGGCAGGTCGTCGCCGTTCTGCAGGCCGCCGCACAGGTTCGGCGGCACGAAGCCGAGTGCGCCATCGCGAACCTCGAACGGGCCGCAGCTGCTGACGCCGAGCGCCTGCACGCCGGCAGGATCGAGCTGCAGCCGCGCGCAGCATTCATCGATCAGCCGCAGTCCCTGCCGCGCAATCGTGTCCGGCGCGCCGGATTTCAGCGTCGGTTCGGTGATGCGCAGCAGCGGGCCGCCCGCATCGGCGATGCAGGCGGCGATCTTGGTGCCGCCGATGTCGAGCGCGGCCACCCGCATGGCTTACGCCCGCAGCGGCTTGTAGCGGATGCGCTTGGGCTTCGCGCCTTCTTCGCCAAGCCGCTTCTTCTTGTCCGCTTCGTATTCCTGGTAATTCCCGTCGAAGAACACCACCTGCGAATCGCCCTCGAACGCGAGGATGTGTGTCGCGATACGGTCGAGGAACCAGCGGTCGTGCGAGATCACCAGCACGCTGCCGGCGAACTCCAGCAGCGCATCTTCCAGCGCACGCAGGGTTTCCACGTCGAGGTCGTTCGACGGTTCGTCGAGCAGCAGCACGTTGCCGCCCATGAGCAGGGTCTTCGCGAGGTGCAGGCGGCCGCGTTCGCCGCCGGACAGGTTGCCGACGATTTTCTGCTGGTCCGCGCCCTTGAAGTTGAAGCGGCCCAGATACGCGCGTGACGGCATCTCGAAGCGGCCGACCGTCAGCAGGTCGGCGCCGTTGGCGACGTCGTCGAACACGGTCTTCTTGTTGTCGAGCTCGGCACGCGACTGATCGACCACCGAGACCTTGACGGTCGAACCGATCGAGATCTCGCCGCTGTCCGGCTGTTCCTTGCCGGAGATCATGCGGAACAGCGTCGACTTGCCGGCGCCGTTCGGGCCGATGATGCCGACGATCGCGCCCGGCGGAATCTTGAACGACAGGTTGTCGATCAGCAGGCGGTCGCCATAGCCCTTGCTGACGTTCTTGAATTCGATCACTTCATTGCCGAGGCGCTCCGCGACCGGAATGAAGATTTCCTGCGTCTCGTTGCGCTTCTGGTATTCGTGTTCGGACAGTTCAT
>CAZTIF010000028.1:0-32663 GCA_964613635.1 uncultured Bifidobacterium sp.
CGCGCCGGCGCAGGTGGTCCCACAGCACCGTGGCCAGCGTCAGCAGGCCCAGTACGCCGTAAATGATCAAGAATTTCGCCATCGCCATCCTCCTGCATTCATCCTCGTTTGCCTTCCCGTCCTGGCCGGCTTGCGCCGGCGGCGGGGTCCTGAGTACAAGCTTCATACCGGGCAGGTGGCTCAAAAGATGAGCCTGGGGTCGGGGAACGCTTTGGGTGAGGGAGGGGGGCTGGGGAACCGGGCGGCTGATCAGCCTGCGTACAGCGCCGCCGCCGCCGCATGCTCGCGCCGCACCTTCTCGCGCAGCGCCGCCGGCGCCAGCACCTCGACCGCCGCGCCGTGGCGCAGGATGTCGAGCAGCAGCTCGCGGTCGTCGCTGTAGGGGAATTCGAGCAGGTAGCGGCCTTCGTCGTCGAAGCGACTCTGCTGCTCCGGATGCCAGCTCTCCGACGCGACCCAACGCGCGCGCTCGGCGGTGAAGCGCAGCCGCGCGCGGTGCCGCGCGTCGCCGGCGAAAATGCCGTAGCTGGACGCGAGGAACTGGTCGAGCGACTTCATCGACACGTCCAGCGCCTTCGCCGGCAGCAGCCGGACCGACTGCATGCCGTCCAGCGAAAAGCCGCGCAGGTCGTTGCGCAGGTGGCACCAGGCATCGAGGTACCAGTTGTCGCGGTAGTGCACCAGCCGCTGCGGCGACAGCTCGCGCTGCGTGACCTCGTCCTTCGCGCGCGAGTGGTAGCGCACCTCGATGCGCTTGCGCTTGAACAGCGCCGCGCCGATCTCGGAGAAGTGCGCGGGGCTCTGCTTGCGCGAGGCCATCGCGATCAGCTTGATGCGCTTGCGGATGTCCTTCGCGCTGGAATCGCCTTCGCCGAGCATCGCGTCGAGGCGCGCGCGAAAGGGTTCGATATGCGGGCCGATCAGGCTGCCCTGGCCGACGTTCTCGAGCAGCTGCTCCATCGTGATCAGCGCATACACCTCCTGCTCGGAAAACCACAGGCCGGGCAGCGCGAACCGTCCGTCGGCGCCGTTGGATTTTTCGTAGCGGTAGCCGCGCACGTCCGGATCCCAGATCACCGGCGCGTTGAGGCGGTCGCGCATGTATTCGAGATCGCGCTTGAAGGTCGCCGGCGATACCTCGAGTTCCTCCAGAAAGCGGTCGCGCGACACGACCCGGAATTCCTTGAGCAGCTGGTCGATACGGTAGATGCGTTCAAGACGGTTCATGCGCGTTCAGGGCGGTGTTGCCGCCGTCGGCTGGTCTTGAATAAAGCTTATAAATCGCATAACCAGCCGAGTCAAGCTCCCGGCGCGGCGCGCAGCGGGCCGGCGCCGGGTTACAGCCGGTCTTCAGTCCGGCTGGGAAGGCGGCTGCGAGGGCGGCAGTCCGTTCTGCGTCGCCACGAAATCGGCCAGCATCGGCACGTAGCGCTGCGCCTGCCCGGCCGCTTCCATCGCGGCGAACGAGTTCTTCACCATCGACTGTATCGGATGCAGCGCGCCGATCTCGTTGGCGAGGCTGCTGAGGTAGCGCATGTCCTTGTGCGCATTGCTGATGGTGAAGCGGTGTGCGTTCTCGTCGCCGTCCATCGTCCACTTCATGAAGGTGTCATAGAACGGGCTGCGCATGCGGCCGCTGCCGATCACCGTGTGGAACTGCTCCTTCGACAGGCCGGCCTTGCGCGCAATGCCGAGCGCCTCCGAGAACAGCGCCGCATAGCCCATCGCAACGAAGTTGTTGATCAGCTTCATCTTGTGGCCGAGGCCGACCGGGCCGAGGTGCACCACATTGCCGGCCCAGCAGTCCAGCACCGGTTTCACCTGCGCGAAGATGTCCGGATCGGCGCCGACCATCGCGTCGAGCATGCCGGCTTCGGCCTCGACGGGCGTGCGGCCGAGCGGCGCGTCGATGAAGCTCATGCCGTGGGCTTTGGCTGCGTCGGCCAATGCCAGCGTGGAGACCGGGTTCGAGGTCGAGCAGTCGATCACGATCAGTCCCTTGCGGCCGGACGCGAAGATGCCGTCCGGGCCGTTCATCACCGCCTCGACCTGCGGCGACGCGGTTACGCACAGATGCACGATGTCGCATTGCGCGGCCAGTTCGCGCGGCGTTTTCGCCTCGGTCGCGCCGAGCGCGAGCAGGCGCTCGACCGGCTCGCGGTTGCGGTGTCCCATGATCACCAGCGGGTAGCCCTTGGTGACGATGTTCTTTGCCATGCCGGCGCCCATGAGGCCGACGCCAATGAAACCGATGACGGGTTTTGCCATGCTTGTCTCCGCTGGTTGGAATCCTGATCGGGGCATTATCGGCGAAGGCGGCGGGGCCGGCCATCGCGCCGGCTGGAAGGCGGGGTAAGGCGAGGGCAAAGGCCCGGAGCGTGTCAGTTGTCGCTGCGCATCCAGCCGATGTGCCCCTGGCACGCGTCGTTCAGCCGCTGCACCAGCGCGTCGGCGGCCGGCTCGGCGACCGTGAAGTCGACGCCGACCATCGCCGCATGGCGGACCTCGCCGAGGCTGCCGCCGGCCGCGTCGATCTCGCGGCGCAGCAAGCCCTCGAGCGCATACGGCACCTCGCAGCGAAGCGAGCGCAGCGGGATGCGCGGTATCTTTTCTGCGCCGCGCAGCGCCTGCGCGACCGCATCGGTATATGCGCGCACCAGACCGCCGGCGCCGAGCTTGACGCCGCCGAAGTAGCGCACCACGGTGGCCAGCACGCCGTCGAGGTCCTGGTGGCGCAGCACTTCCAGCATCGGCCGGCCGGCGGTGCCGCCGGGCTCGCCGTCGTCGTTCGCGGCCGACTGGCCGCCGGCCAGCAGCGCCCAGCACACATGCGCCGCGCCCGGATGTTCGGCGCGCAGGCCGGCCACCACCGCCAGCGCGGCCGCGCGATCCGGCACCGGCTGCACGCAGGCGATGAAACGGCTCTTCTTGATCAGCAGTTCACTGTGGACGGGAGCGGCGAGGGACAGGGACATGCAGGCGACCGATCGTGCAGGGCGGGAGGAACGACCCGCATGATAGCCGAGGCGGCCCGCAGCCCCTGCATCAGCGCTGCTGCCGGACGCCGAGCAGGCTGAAGAACTTGTCCAGCGAGCCGGCGTCCGCGGTGACCTCGGCCAGCATCTGCGGCAGGCTCATCTGCCCGAGCTGCGCGGCGCGCCGGATCAGGTAGGGCGTGGGGCTGTGCGGCTCGATCTCGGCGAGATAGCGCGCGGCGGCATCGAGCACCTGGTACGCATGTTCGCGGTTGACGAAGCCGGAGGCGGGGGCGGCTGCTGCCGTGGCAGCTGCGGCCGATGTCGGCATGGCGGCCGCCACGGGCTCCACCGGCGCATTGGCCGGCGCCGGCGTCTCGACGACCGGCGGCGGTATCTCCTGCAGCAGCGCCGCGCAGGCCATGGCGATCGCATCGACCATCGCCTGCAGCCGCGCCAGCGACGGCGAATCCTGCCCGAGCTGCCCGTCCAGCCTTTCCACCAGCGCGCGCAGCGTCGCCGACGCTTCGGCTGCCTGCTGCGCGACCGTCTGCAGCCACGGGCCGTCGGCCGGTTTCACGCTCGCGCGTATGGCCTGCCGGCTCGGCGGCGCGGCATCCGCCTTCGGGTCCGCCTTCGGATCCGGCCGCGCGTCTTCGCGCGTGGACGCGCGCTCCCAGTCGAACATCTTCAGCGGCTCGGCGCGCAGCGGGCCGGCCGGCAGCAGCGACACGTTCAGCTTCAGCGTCAGCGGCAGGCTGGTGTTGAGCCAGACGAAGGGCGCGACGCGGCGGTCGGCGTCGCCATCCTCGATTGCCGGCCACGCCTGTTGCCAGTGCCGGTCGGCCAGCCCGGCCACCAGTGCCAGCGCGGCGCGCAGGCCGTCCATCTGGTGCAGCCGCACCCAGGCGTCGCACAGCCACGCGGCGATCTGGAAGTCCTTGCTGTCCTCGCGCAGCAGCTTCACGCAATCGGCCGCCACCTGTTTCCAGTTGGCTTTCACCAGCGGCCTTTCCCATTCGCCCAGCGGCAGCTTGGGGTCGTCCTCCTCGCGCGACTTCGCCAGCTCCATGTACGCGCGCTCGTAGCGCAGCCAGCGACCGCCAGGTGCGTCGCCCGCAACCGGCCCCAACAACCCATCGACGATCGCGTCGAGTCCTGCGTCGTTCATCATCGTTCCACCACCGGTGCGCGTTCAGGGAAGAGGCCGGGCCACGGCAACGGTGCCGTCTTGCCCGGTTCGGACAGCGTGACGGCGACGAAGGCGCGCACCGGCAGCGCGCGCAGCGCGCCGTCCTTGTCGGTCTGCACCGGAATGTCCAGCTTCAGCGTGGCGGCACGCCCCTCGACGAGCATCGGGTCGCGCAGCAGCTGCACCATGTCGAGCAGCGCCCACGGGCCATCGAAGCTGAACACAGCGGTCTTGCGGCTGGCCGACAGGTAGGGACTGGCCGTGCTGCTGCGCGGCGACAAGGGCGCATCGTTCGCGAAGCGCAGCGTCAGCCGCACCGGCTCGCCCGGACGCCAGCGCAGCGCGCGCGGTGCGTCGCGCAGCTTCAGCGTCTGGTCGCCGATCGTCAGCGCCCAGTCGATGATCTTGTTGCCGTCGATTTCGGCGTTCGCATTCGCGCGGAAACGCACCGTGACGTCCACGGCCGCCGGCTGCGACGCATCTGCCGGGAACAGCGGCGCGAGCAGCTGCCGCGCCTGCGCCAGCTGCAGCGCGAAGTCGCGGATCGGCACGGCCGAACCTTCGGGCACGTTGTTGCGCGCGAAGATTTCCGGCGACACCGCCGGCAGTCGCGCCAGCAGGCTGCCGACTTCGGACAGGTCGGCCGGCGGCAGCGCGAGGTAGTCGGCCGCGCGCTGGCCGCTGCGGTTGCCGGCGAACGGGCGGCGTCCCTTCAGCATCCGGTTGAAGTCCTGCGCGAACGCGGACCACTGGTCGACGAAGCTGCGACGGTCGAGCGCCGTGCAGCGGCGCGTCACCATCCGGTGCAGCTCCGCATGGCGCTCGGCGAAGTAGTTCGACGGCTGCCTTGGCGGCTCGTTCGCGCGCAGCGCCGCAAGGCAGGCCGTCGCATCCAGCTCGCGCCCGAGCTCGAGCAGGAAGCGCTCGAGCCGCGCCACGCTGCCTTTCGGGTCCTTCGCCGCATTCAGCTCGAGTTCGCGCGCGATGCCGATCCAGCGTGACAGCTCGCTGCTGCGCGGCTCGCCGGCCAGCGCGCCGCGCAGCAGCTGCGCCTGCGCCGACAGCGCCTGCACGCGCGCCAGCTGCTGCGCGAGGTAGTCGGCCACGTCGCCGCCGCTGTTGGCGAACAGGCTCAGCGTGGCGCGGCCGTCGGCGCGCATGTCGTCGTCGTCGCCGGGCGCGTACAGCCGCGCGTCCTGCAGGTCGCTGCTCAGCTGGCGCAGCCGCGCGCTGGCATCGGTGGCGACGATGCCCTGCAGCGTGCGCGCCTCGTCGTCCTGGTCCAGCTCCTGCAGCAGCGCGACCAGCCGCTTCAGGTGGCCGCTGGCGATCTCGTAGCCGGCAGCGTTGCCCGCTGCCGTGTCAGTGGCGTCGGGGCCGAGCTGCGTGTACGCATGGCCGACCAGGTCGACCACGCGCAGCGCGTACTGGTAGTCGATCGCATCCTGCACCGCCTGCTGCAGATCGTTCGGGAAGCGCGGCAGGTCTTCGGTCAGGTACTTGCGGCGGCCGTCGGCCAGCTTGACGGCCTTCGCCAGCGGGTCGATGTCCCATTGCACGCGCGTGCCGCGCCCGAGCGGCTGCAGCGAATTGCCGGCCGCCGGCTGCATCAGCGGCTGCGTCATCAGCTGTTCGATCGCGGACAGCAGGCCCAGCCTTTCCTTCGACAGTTCGAGCGCGCCATCCTTGCCGGCGACCAGGCCGGCGCTGTCGTCGCTGAACATGGACAGGTAACGCTGCCGCGTGCGTGCGAAATCCTCGCGCGCGCGGCGCAGCGCCTGCTCGGTGACTTCGGGCCCGACCAGCGCGTTGTCGGCGAATTCCTTCAGCAGCTTGTCGTAGGAATTCCCCAGCCGCATTTCCTCGCGCGCGAGCCAAGCGCCGCGGCCGTGGGCGAGCAGCATCTTCTGGCTGGCCAGCGCCTCCTGCAGATTGCGGAACGCGGCGATCACGTCGGCGCTGTCCGGCGCTTCCGAGCTGCTGAACAGGTTCAGCAGCGCATTGCGCGAGGCCTGCACCTGTTCCTCGCTGCGCACCAGCGCGTTCTCGGCAAACAGCCGCTGGTTCAGCGCCAGCATGCCCTTGACGAAGCCGCAGCGCGCCGCCAGCGACACCGGCTGGCGGTCAATCAGCGCGCCCTGTTTCGACGCGGCGACTGCGAACAGGTTGGCGCTGCCCTGCAGGTCGCCCGGCAGGTCGGCGCCGAGCATGTCGAGCACCAGCAGGCGCAGCTGCTTCGGATTGTCCTGGTTCAGCGTGGCCAGCCGGCGCATCGCATTCACGCTGGCCTGCAGCCGGGTCAGGTCGCCCGAGTAGGCGGCCAGCGCCGCGAATTCCGGCAGGTCTTCCGGGGCCAGCGAGGATTTCACGCCCGTTTGCAGTGCCAGCGTGCGCGGGCGCGGCGGGTCGCAGTCTTCGCTGCCATTGGTCAAAAGGCCGGTGGACGGGCTCAGCGGCGCATTCGTCAGCTCGGCCGTGCGGCGGTAGACCGCCTGCTGCAGCGTGCGCACCGCGAGGTCGGCAAAGCTCTCGTGGATGCGCGCGATCGCGCGCGCGCGCACGTTGTCGAACATGGGCCAGGAGCCCGGCATGAAGGGATTGATCAGGTTCGGATCGTAGATCACCGCGCCGCCGCCGCCCACGCGGCGCGACTCCAGGTCGGACAGCCCGATCATCAGTTGCAGCGCGGTCTTGCGGTACCACTCGAAGTCCAGCTTCTCGCCCATGCCGGTCGCTTGCGCACGGTATTCGGTGTCGCGCTTGAGTCCTTCGAGGCCCTCGGCCAGTGTCGGCAGCACGCGTTGCAGCTGGATGCCGGTGACGACGATGCCAAGCGCATACACGACCGGCACGCCGATCATGAACCAGCGCATCACGCGCGTCAGCATCGGCCGCGCCAGCTTCTGCGAATGCGCGGCGCGCGACAGGCCGAATTCGGCGAACACCTTCTGCTCGACCATGTCGCGCAGGAACACCGGCAGCTCGGCGCCGCCGGCAAGCCACAGGCCGCGCAGGAAGAACGGTTCGTGATAGGCGTTCGGCCGCATCAGCTCGTCGAGGTAGTCGGCCGCGCCTGCGCGCAGCGCGGCGATGCGCGACGGCAGCAGGAACAGGTCGGTCGGCGCCGGCAGCTGCGCGTTCGATGCGAACAGCTCCGCACCGAGGTCGGCGACGTCCTGTTCGATCTGGTTGAACGCGGTGTCGGTCCAGTCGCGCCGGTACAGCGTGGCCGGCTGGAACGGCGACGCCCAGCCGAGCATGCTGTCGCGCATGCCGGTCGGCAGCGCCTCGGCAAACGGCGCGAAGCCCGGCAGCTGCTCGGCGCCGGAGATCACCACATACACCGCGAAGCGCATCGCATAGCGGTTTTGCGCGATCCAGATGCGGCGGCTGGCGGCTGCCGCGCGATGGCGCAGCCGCTCGCGGCCTTCCGGCGTGCGGTCGGCCAGCAGCGCGGCCGGCACCGACACGATCACCGAGTCGAGCGGGCGTTGCGGCCGGTAGCGGCCGCACAGCGACAGGAATTCTTCCCAGCGCTTTTCCAGGTCGTCGCGGCCGACCGGCGCGTCGAGCTGGTCGGATTCGAGTTCGACCACAACGCCGCGATCGAACAGGTGCCAGCGCGGGCCGTCGCTGCTCCAGGCCGGCTGCGCGCCGGCCAGCGCGCTGGAAATGCCGCAGGCCTCGATCGGCGGCCGGGTGGCGGCGTCGCCGTCGTGCAGCAGCACGACCCAGGGCACGTCATAGCGCTTGTCGCGGCCGGCGATGTTGGCCTCGATCGCGCCGACCGCCGTACGGAATGACGAGCGCAGGCGGCCGAGGTCGAGCACGCTGCGGCGCTCGCGGCCGTCGTCGCGTTGTATGCCGAAGCGGATCGCCACCATCAGCACCGCGATGACGGCCGACAGCGAGACCAGGATCCAGACCAGCGAATAATTACCCACGGTCGGCCTCGCTCGGTGCGGGCACCCTGATCTGCGCCGGCGCGCCCGGCTCGAGCGCGCGCCGCACCGGCGCCGTGCTCCAGCGCCAGACCGCCTGCGACAGCGCGAGCAGGATCAGCATCGTCAGCACGAACAGCACGGTGCTGCGGCTGATGCGGAAGAAGCGCACCGGCTCGATTTCCGACAGCGGATGCCGGTAGGCCTGCGCCGACACCACGCGATCGGCGACGCGCGGCTGCGCGGCCAGGCCGGGCTGCAGTTCGGGTTCGCGGCGATAGATCTTGCGGAACAGCGCGTCGCGCAGCGGCTGCAGCGAGCGCTCGGCGTCGCTGCCGCGATGGCGGCCTTCGAAGCCGGTCGAGATCGCGCACAGGTACAGCGGCGCCATCTGCGACGGCTGGCCGCTGGCGTCGTTCAGCAGCAGGTCGATGCGGCGGAAGATTTCGTCGCCGGCGATGCTGCTGCCGAACAGCCGTGTCTCGACCAGACAGTCGGTGAACTTCGTCCTGCCGGGCCAGGGGCGCGACAGCAGCAGCTCGTCGGCCAGCGCCGCCTTCAGGTAGCGCAGCTCGTCGACGGCCGCGCGGTCGGACGGGCTGCCGGCGCGCGCGATCTCCATCGTCTGTGCATCGATGGTGCGCGACAGCGCGTCGCACGCATCTTCGGCCGCGCGGCGCGCGCCTTCCGGATCGGCATCGCCGTGCGGCACCGCGCGCGCATAGCCGTCAAGCAGCTGCACGACCTCGGCGACGAACTGCCGCAACTGGCGCAGCAGCAGCGAGTCGGTCGGCGCCGCCGCCGCGGTTGTTGCCACGGCCGCGACCGGCGCGGCCGGCTCCATCAGTGCCGTCACCGGCGGCACGGCCGGCCTCGGCGGAAGTATCAGCTTGCCCATGCGCCGCTCGTCCTCAGTAGCCCTGCGTGCCGACGAACAGCGCGATGCCGGCCGGGCGCGACTGGCCGCCACGACCGGACGCGCCGATCACGAGGCGCGACTCGGCGCGCAGCAGCTCGGGGCCGGGGATGATCTCGTACAGCATCACGTCCGGCAGACGGCGCAGCTGCAGCTCCGGCGCGCCGGCGATGCGGCCGCGCCGGTAGCCCAGCACGCGCTTCTCGCGCAGCTCCGCATACAGGCTGGCCGGGCCGATCACGGCGGTGTCCATCCAGTCCTCGGTCTCGTGGTCGCGCGCGCCGCGCAGGCCGATGACCAGCCGCTGGCCGACCCATTCGGGTCGCAGCACCAGCTCGAACGCGCCATTGCTCCATTCGAACGCGACTTCGCGATAGTCCTGGCTGACTTCGGCGAGGTTCTCGCCAAGTTCGCGCAGCAGCGGCGCGAAGCTCAGGTGCGGCTGCGCATGGTCGTACGCCGGCGGCGTGACCGGCAGCGCGCCGGGACGCAGCAGCGACATCGGGCCGAGCAGGTTGCACAGTGCGAGGTAGAGCGGGAAGGGCGGTATCGTCACGCACTGCAGCTGCGCCTCCAGCACCGGCAGCGCCGGCACCATGCAGGAGAGCCGCTGCAGCAGCATCAGCCGCTCGGCGCGCTGGTCCGTGGCCGGCACGCCGGCGGCCTGCCGCGCGACGAACGCGGCCTTGCTGCGCAGCGTGTGCGCCAGTTCGCGCGCCGCATCCAGCAGCGCCGGCGCGGCATGCACGTCGAGCAGCGGCGGCAGTGCGTCGCCGAGCTTGATCACGCCGTCGTCCTCCAGCACGCAGGCGATCGGCATCGCGACCATCAGCGGCGGCGGTGCGGCGCCGACGGCCAGCGACAGGTTGGGCAGCAGCCGCGGTATGTCGGCCGGCGCGGCATCGGACACTTCATCCTCGACCGGATCGGCCTTCACCGACAGGAAGCGCGACGCGAGTTCGGGCAGCTTCATGTTGCGCGATACCGGCAGGCACAGCCAGACAGTCTGCGGCCCCTGTGCAAGCTCGGCGCGCACGCCGTCGAGGCGCAGCGACAGCTCGGCCGACGACGCATCGTCCGGATCGATCGCCACCGCCGTGCCGTCCGGCAGGATGGCTTCCAGTTCGAGCACGCGCAGCGTGCCCGACGCCACCAGCGCGATGTCGAACTTCAGGCGTTTCACGCCCCACGCATAGGGCGCGCCGATCAGCGTGTGCCAGCCGACCAGCGCATCGATGCGCGCGGACTCCAGCTGGAAATGCTGCGGCGACAGCAGCATTCCTTCGTGCCACTGTATGCGGTCAGGACATTTCATGGGCAGCCTTCCGCGTGAAAACAGTCAGTCGAATCATTCATTTCTCCGTGGCGTGCACCGACAGCTCGGTGACGCCGAATTCAATCGCAATCTTGCCGGCCAGTTTTTCCAGCCGCGCGCTGTGCTCGCCCGGCGCGAAGTAGTCGGCGAACACCAGCGCGGCGAACAGCCGCGTATCCGGAATGCGCTTCTCGGGCAGCGTCAGCGAATCGCCGGGCGCAAGCTCGAGGCTGACCACCTGCAGCGCATCGCGGTTCGCGCCGCGCAGCGCGTCGCGCGCAGCGAACCAGTCGGCCGCCTTCATCGCCGCCACCCGCTTCGCGAGCGCCTCGTCGGCGACGAACACCAGGTCCACCGCGAGCGGAAAGTCGCGGTTGGCCGCCGGGTCGACATACAGCGACAGCGAATCCCAGTCCAGCTTCTCGCCGGGCGGGAAAAGATAGCCCTTGACGCTGCTGCAGCCGGCCAGCAGCAGCGCGCCGGCCACAAGAAGCAGCAGCGCCAGCCGTCTCATTTGGCCTTCCCCGGCGCGGTCGCGCTGTACAGCACCGCGGTCGGCGACGGCGCCGCCACCGGCGACCAGCTCAGCGCTTCCTTGCGCTCGCCTTCCACCCGCGCCTTCGCCTCGTACTCGGCCTGCACGGTGCGCTCGCCCAGCTCGAAGCCGAGCATCACCAGCAGCATGGCGATCAGCACCGTGCAGACACTGCAGATCGCGACCAGCCTCGGCGTCAGCGCCAGCGTTACTTTCATCGTTTCGTCCTCATGCAACGTCCACCGTCATTTGTCCCGGCATCTGTACTTCGATCAGCCCGCCCCAGTTGCACAGCAGCTTCGAGCCATCGTTCAGCGCCGGCATGTTCGCGATCAGCACCGTCGGCGAGCCGGGCATCCACGGTGCGGCCGGCAGCGGTATGCAGGGCATCGGCGTCAGCACGCCCATCGCCGCTGCGGTCGCGGCCGCCACCATCGGGTTGGCCGGCGACTGGCACATGCCGAAGGGCAGGATGTTCAGCATCGGCACGTTGTCCATGATGTTGGCCGACGGCGCGCCGGACAGCACGCGGTTCAGCGGCAGCACGTTCAGCGTGCCCGGGGCCATGCCGAACGAGCACTTCAACATCGCGCCTGCGCAGACGAGTTTTCCCATCAGCTTCCCCGGAACAGTTTTTCCATGCGATCCATCAGCTTCGGCGCGTCGCCGCCCTGCGGCTTGCCGTTCTGGTCGAAGCGCTGCGGCGCGCCGGACAGCAGGCCGTTGTCATAGCTGCTGCGTTCCATCGGCTGGCCATTGGTCCAGAAGCGCTCGACCTGGCCGTGCAGCACGTCGGCGCGATAGCTGCTGCGCTGGATCACGGTACCGTCGGGCAGCATGTCCTCGGCCACGCCGTCGAGCCGGCCATCCTGGTAGTTCGCGCGGCGCACCAGCTTGCCGTACGCGTAGTAGCGCGCCTCGCCCTGCAGCCGGCCTTCCACGAAAGTCAGCTCGGCGGCGACGTGGCCGGCCGGGTCGTACACCACGGTCGGGCCGTGCGCGAGGCCGCGCTCGAACTGCTGCGTCATCTGCAGCCGATCGCCTTGCCGGTATTCGCTGGCGCCCTGGCGCACTCCATTCGCATAGGCGTTGCGCATCAGCAGGCCGCCGTCGGGCGCATAGCTCTGCACCAGCCCGTGCAGCGCGCCGTCGAGCATGCCGGCCGCATGCCGCAGCAGGCCGTCGTCGCCGAGTATCTTCACCGTGTCGCCCATGGCAGTCCCTCGTCCTTCAGTTGAGCTTCACCATGCCGCCCTTCAGGGTCAGCATGCCGCCGCCGTCGATCTCGCCCGAGGCCGAGGCCTTGCCGGCGATGGTCAGGCCTTCGAGCTTCAGGTCGGCGCCGGCCTTCACGCCGTACGACGCGGCCGCTTCGCTCTTCAGGCTGGTGCCGGCCTTCACCGACATTTCGGTGCCGGACGACACCGTCATCGACGTCCCGGCCTTGAAAGTGATGCTGCCGCCGACGTCGATCACGAGGTCGCCGGTGATCTTGATCGTGGTGCCGCCCTTGATGGTCTGCTGCAGGTCCTTGCCGACTTCCAGCACATAGCCTTTCGCTACGGTGTGCTTGAACTCGGCGCCGCTTTCGTGCGTCTCGTCGCCGGTCACGCTGACGTCGCGCGTGCCGCCGACGGTATGCGATTCATTGCCTGCGGTGACCTCGATCGTGCGGTCGCCCTTCATGATCAGGTGCTCTTCCGAGCCCTTGTACAGCGTGGTCTCGAGGTCGTCCTCGATGTCGATCTTCAGGTCGCGCTCGGCGTGCAGGTAGAGTTCCTCGTCGCCTTTCTTGTCGTCGAAGCGGATCTCGTTGCCATGGATGCGGCCGTCCTCGATCTCGGCCGACTTCGACTTGCCGTCGCCGGTCTTGGTCGGGCGCGAGCGGATCACGCTCTGCATCTGCTTCGAAGGCAGCTCGACCGGCGTGGCCTGCTCGCCGTTGTACATGCTGCCTGCGACAAACGGGCGGTCGGGGTCGCCGTCGAGATAGCTGACGATCACTTCCTGCCCGATGCGCGGTATGAACAGGCTGCCCCAGCCATTGCCGGCCCAGGCTTGCGCGACGCGCACCCAGCACGAGCAGGTGTCGTCGCTGGCGTCGGACTGGTCCCAGTGGAATTTGACCTTCACGCGGCCGAGCGCGTCGGTCCAGATCTCCTCGCCGTCCGGGCCCACCACGATCGCCGAGTGGCTGCCGGGCACGGTCGGGCGGCGTATGCTGCGCGCCGGACGGAAGGTGTTCGCGGCCGGGAAGGCGTCGAAATGGTTGGTGTAGCCGGCGCCAGTGGCGCGGTGCGTGACGCGCCGCAGCGCATAGCGCGCATTCAGCTTCGTGTTTGGATGCTCGGCCAGCGTGAACGCGCCGCCGGCGTGCAGGCTGTTGCAGGAGCTCTCGCCGTTCGCGGTCGAGCCGTCCAGCTGGCTGGCCTGCACCTGCAGGTTCAAGAGCTTCTTGCCGCCGTCGACCGTGGTGCGCAGGTGCGGATAGTCATACACGGTACCGCGCCCGTTCGTACCGGCGGCGCTGGCCGCGAGTGCGGTGCTGGGCTGGGTGTAGTCGAAGTCGGAGCCTGTGAAGGTCTGCGTGACCAGCCGGCCGCTGGCCTCGAAGCGCAGCATGCTGTCGGGCCAGTTGTGGTTGTCGCTGCGACCGCGGAAGGCGAGGGTGGCGCTGCTGCAGTCGGCGAAGGCGGTCGGGTCGTCGGCCAGCACCATCGTGTGCGCGCCGCTGGCGAAGGTGAAGAAATAGAAGATGCCTTCCTGCTCCATCAGCCGCGTGATGAAGTCCAGCGGCGATTCATCGTACTGCACGCAGTACTCGCGCGTGTCGTAGCTGCCCGTGAGCTTCTTCTCGAAGGTCACGCCGGCATCGGTCAGCACCGCCTCGATGATCTGCACCGCAGTCTGGCTCTGCCAGATCTTGCGGTCGCGCGACAGCGACAGCAGCCACAGCGCCGGCACCATCTCGGCACTGTAATACGCGAAATCGGCATCCAGCCCGGATTGCGTGAAGCGGCTGATGATGCCGTTGAAGTAGCGGATCATGCCGCCCGGATGCGTCACCGTCACGGTGGCGGACGTGCCGACGACGGTGGCCGGGTCGAGCGCGACCTCGGCGGACTTCATCGACAGGCTGAAGCCGAACGGCCGCGACAGCTCCTCGGTGCCGGAAAAGCTCTCGACCAGCAGCTTGTCCTTGCCGAAGGCAGTGCTGACCGCAATCAGCTGCGCATCCTGCGTGAAGCCTGTCCTCATACGCCGCTCCCGTCTTTCGCCAGCGTGAAGGCGAGACCGCCGTGCGCGTCGGCCCTCAGGCTGACCGCGTCGAACGGCTGTTCGGCGGCGATGCGCGCGAGCACCTGCGACGCCAGTTCCGGCAGCAGCGACTGCGTCAGGATATGGTCGATGTTGCGCGCGCCGCTCTCGACTTCATGGCAGCGCGCGGCAATGGCGGCCACCGACGCATCATCCCAAATGAAGCTGGCGCCGTGCGACTGCCGTATCCGTTCGCCCACCTGCGCGAGTTTCAGCGCGACGATGCGCTGCAGCTGCGCATCCTGCACCGGACGGTAGGGCACGATGATCACGCGACCGAGGAAGGCCGATGGGAACTGCTGCAGCAGCGCCGGGCGCAGCGCGGCGTTGATGTCTTCCAGACTTGCCTGCGGGTTGCGCGTGCAGACGCTGAAGACCACATCCTGCGCGGCGTTCGAGGTCAGCAGGATCAGCGTGTTGCGGAAGTCGATCGCGGTGCCTTCGGCGTCGTCCATCGTGCCCTTGTCGAACACCTGGTAGAACAGTTCCAGGACATCCGGGTGCGCCTTTTCCATTTCGTCCAGCAGCACCAGGCTGTAGGGCTGGCGGCGCACCGCCTCGGTCAGCATGCCGCCGCGGCCGTAGCCGACGTAGCCGGGCGGTGCGCCCTTCAGCCCCGACACCGAGTGCGCTTCCTGGAATTCCGACATATTCACCGTGACCATGTTCTGCGTGCCGCCGTACAGCTGCTCGGCCAGCTGGCAAGCGGTCTCGGTCTTGCCGACGCCGCTCGGGCCGACCAGCAGGAACACGCCGACCGGCTTGGACGGATCGTCGAGGCCGGCGCGGTGGCTGCGGATGCGGCGCGCGATCGCGTCCAGCGCGTCGTCCTGACCGACGATCTTGTCCTTCAGCTTTCCATGCAGCTGCAGCACCGCCTGCTGCTCGTCGGCGAGCATGCGGCCGAGCGGAATGCCGGTCCAGCTGGACAGCACGCCGGCGATGGCGGCAGCGTCCACCCGCGGCCGTTCCGGTGCGGCTTCCATCTGCGCGGCTTCCTTTTGCGCGGCCTCATTGGCCACGCGCGCGCAGGCGGTGTCGAGCACGCTGATCGCCTTGTCCGGCAATTGCCGCGCGCGCAGGTAGCGGTGCGACAGATGCACCGCATCGCGCACCGCGTCGGCAGCGATCTGTACCTTGTGATGGTCTTCCAGCCGGCGCACGATGCCCTGCACCATGTCGATCGCGACCGCTTCGTCCGGCTCGTCGACGCGCACCACCTGGAAGCGGCGGGTCAGCGCCGGATCGCGCTCGATGTACTGCTTGTATTCGGACCAGGTGGTGGCCGCGATCGTGCGCAGCTCGCCGCGCGCCAGCGCCGGCTTCAGCAGGTTGGCCGCATCGGCCACGCCTTCGTTGCCGCCGGCGCCGATCAGCTGGTGCGCCTCGTCGATGAACAGCACCACCGGCGGCACCGCTGCCTTCACCTCGACGATCACGTCCTTCAGCCGCCGCTCGAACTCGCCGCGCATGCCGGCGCCGGCCTGCAGCAGCCCGAGGTCGAGCGCGCGCACCGACACGCCGCGCAAGGCCGGCGGCACCTTGCCGGTGACCACCTGCTGCGCAAAGCCCTCAACCACAGCGGTCTTGCCGACGCCGGCCTCGCCGGTCAGGATGGGATTGTTCTGTCGGCGGCGCATCAGCACTTCGATCAGCTGCCGTATCTCTTCATCGCGGCCGACCACCGGGTCGAGCGCGCCGCTTTCAGCCTGTGCGGTCAGGTCGATGGTGTACTGGTCGAGCGCCGGGGTCTTGCTGCGTGCGGCCGCGGCGGCCGGCGCTTTCGCGGCTTCGCCGGCGGGGGCGAGGCCCGACGAGCGGCGCAGTTCATCGCGCAGCGACTCGCGCGGCAGCTGCAGCAGGTTCGGTGCGGACTCGAGCAGCAGCCCGCGCATCGTGCCGGACTCGAGCGCGGCCAGCAGCACACAGCCGGCGCCGATCTGGCTCTCGCCCAGCTGCATCGAGGCGATCACCCACGCCTGTTCGAGCAGGGCTGGCAGGTGTTCGGACAGCACCGGCGTGCGGCCGTTGCCGCGCTTGAGCTTGTCGAGCGCCTGCTGCAGTTGCTCCTGCGTGCGCGGCAGCGACAGCTTGAAATGCGCGAGCAGCCTGGCCAGCGTGCCGTCGGCGTCGCGCAGCAGTTCGGCCAGCAGGTGTTCGGGATCGACGCTGAAGTGCGTCTGCTGCGCGCACAGCTCGGCCGCGCGCTCCATCGCGGCGCGCGTCTCGGCATCGAGCCGCAGGATCAGGGTACGAAGTTCAGTGCTCATGGCCAGCGCATTCGAAAGTGAAGCGCGCCGCTTGGGGCGGCGCGCCGGATTCGCCCATCCACGCATTCCAGCCCAGCCGCGGGGCGCTGCCGGCAGACAGCCGGCCCTGCGGCACCGTACCGGACGCGGGCGTCAGTGCGACCTCGACGCGCAGTGCAGACGGTATGAAGCCGCGCACCGACGCCTTGAAGTCTTCGTGCAGTTCGCCGCCGGGCAACAGCCGCAGCACGCGTTCGATGGGCTGCTTCACTGCCGACAGCCGGATCGCGGCGGCCTGGTCCCAGACGCGCCGGCCGAGGAAGGCGCTGCGGCCGAGCGCCGGCGCGCGGCGCGGCTGACCCAGCACGGTGATCTCGTCATCCTCCAGCCGCTGCCAGCCGCCGACGAACTGCTCGCCGGCGAAGCTTATACCGTAGCGATCGGACAGCAGCGCGCACAGCGCCGCCATCGAGCGCGGCGCACCGCCGAGCAGGCCTGCATGGCGCAGCCACGGCGCATGCCGCTGGCCGGCGTCGGCACCGAGGCCGCACAGCCGCTCGGTGGCGCGTGCGACGGTCGACGATTGCGGCGACGCCCAGCCCAGCCCGATGCGGCGGCGCTTGCGGTTCAGGTACAGCAGCGACAGCAGCCGATGGTGCAGGATGTCGAGGAAGTCGGCGGTGGCGAAATCCTTGTCCGCGCGCCGCTGTACCAGCAACTCGGTGAATGCCGCCGGCAGCGGCCCGCCTTGCCCGGCCAGCGACAGCGCCGGCGTGGTCAGCGTGAACGGCTCGCCGGTCGGCGCATCGCGTCCGGCCTCGCTGATGTCGCTGGCCGCGAAACCGAGCGACACCTGACTCTTCAGCCGGACCGCCTCGACACCGTCGGCGCCGATCTCGGCATGGCCGGCCGCCACGCCTTCGCGCTCGAGCAGGCTGATGGCCTGGAACAGGTCGAAGCCCTGCGGCTGTTCGAGCAGCCGCTGCAGCAGGGGGCGGTCGGCGGCGCTCATTTACAGCAGCGCCTGTTCGCCGGCGCGCGGCGGCCATTGCACGACGCATTCGTCGCCGCGCCAGACGCCCAGCTCGACGAAGGAATTGACGGTGGTGTAGAGCGCGAAGAAATGCGCGAGCACTGCGGAGAACAGGATCGCGGACGCGCCGACGAAGGCCTCGGCGTCGAGCTCGACGTGCACGCCGGTGCCACGGCAGTGGCCGCGCCAGGCATCGCGGCCGACCTGCCGCGTGACCGGATGTGCGTTCAGGCCGGTGATGCCGCGAATCTGTTCGAGGTCGCGATGATGGTCGGAGGCGAACAGCGACAGCATTTCGCGCAAGCGGTCGCGGCCGGTGTCGCCGCTGACCAGCGAGCCGTGGTTCAGCGTCAGCAGCGAGGCCAGCCGCCAGACGGTGTCGGCATCCAGCGGCGGATTGCGCTGCCGCGAAGGCTCGACCAGGCAGCGGATGTCGAGGCCGCCGGAAATGCCTTCGCCGCGCAGCCGTGTCTCCGGCGTCACCTGTTCGGCGAGGCCGCGGTTGGTGCACAGCGTGCGCGCATAGATCACCGGCGCGGCCGGCGCGCGGCGCGTGCTGCGCTGGTCGACGAAGGACAGGAAGACGTCGGTGCCGGTGATGTCGCGGCGCATGCTGCGCTCGCGGCGCGCCGCCCAGAACACGCCGTCCGGCGGCGGGCTGAAATGGTCGAGCGATGAAAACTGCGGTATCGGCAGCGGCCGGTCGGCGCCGGGGTCGGACGCGGTGACGTGCTCGATCGAATGAATCTCGGTATACGCCTCGCGCGCACGGTCGCCGGTCAGCAGGATCTCGTGCTGCGTGTTGTCGAGCTGCACCGGCTCGGACGTGCGCGGGAACAGGTTCACGGCCACCACGCAGCCAAGACGGACGTTGGCCGCGGACAGCTGGCGCAATTTGCGCGACACGCCGCCGGCGTCGATGCGCAGCGTGAAGCCGCCGCCGGACAGGCGCAGCGCGCGCAGGCCGTGCAGGTCGAAGAAATGGAATTTCTGCGGGAATGCGAAGTATTCCTGCAGCAGCGCATAGGCCGGATGCGCGCCGGGCGCCTGCGGCAGCACTGCGTGTTCCGCGGCGAAGCCGACCGGCTGGCAGGCCGACGGCGGCAGCCGCTGCGCGCGTCCGTCGTGCGTCTCGATGCGCAGGTGGCGCACGCGCGCGGACAGGCACTCGTACAGCGTGGCGACCGTGCCCCAGTCGCCGGCAATGTGCAGGCGCAGCGTGTCGATTTCCAGTTCGGACAGGTCGGTGCCGGGCGCGGCATCGATGCGTACCGCGATGCAGCCGTCGTCATCGACCTGCGCATCGGCCACCTGCAGCGGCCACAGCGTGCTGTCCCACGCGGTGCGGAAGCGCACTTCCTCGCCGCCGGCGGCGTTGGCCACCAGCGCCGCATGGCGCGGTATGCGCAGCCCGGCGGTGACCTTGCCCTGCGCGCCGTTGAGCGCCATCTGCACCACCGTCATCGACGGCACCGGCGCGAGCAGCGAAGGGCAGAGGTTTTCCAGCAAGGCGGTCGCCACCTGCGGGAATTCGGCGTCGATGTCGCGCCGCACGCGCGCGGTCAGGAAGGCGACCGATTCGACCAGCCGCTCGGTATGCGGATCACGCGATTCGCCGCCGTGCAGGTCCAGCCTGGCGGCGACCTTCGGATAGCGGTGCGCGAACTCGCGCCCCTGCTCGCGCAGCCAGCCGAGCTCGCGCAGGTAAAAATCGAGCAGGTCGTTGTCGGAGGCCTGCATCAGGCGGCCTCCGGCGCCGGTTCGGGTGCGAGGTATTCGCCGGTGGCCAGCGTGAAATTGATGCGGCGCACGGTCTGCGCAACGCGCACGCTGGCGGCGATGCGGAACAGCGCGATGGTCTTGCCGGACGCGCCGTTGACCAGCGTGACTTCCACGTCGGCTGCGCGCGGCTCGAAGCAGTCGATCGCGCGCGTGATGGCGGAGGCGATCAGCCGGCGGTCGGATTCGTTTTGCGCGGAGCGCGCGCTGTAGTCCGGGATACCGTAATCGAGGACGGTCAGCGGCGCGGCCATGAACGCGTCGAGCGGCAGCCGCGAACGCGAGTTCAGCAGTCGCTGCAATTCGCGCAGCACCGACGCCTCGACGCCGGCGGCCGACAGCACGTCGCCGGCCTCACCGGCGTCGTCGCCGGACTGCCCCAGCTTGTCGAACAGCGGCAGGACGCCGCCGGGGATCAGGCGCGACATGGGTGTTCACCGCGCGGCAGGCTGTCGGGCGCGCCGGGTTGTCAGGCGGCCGTGTTGGTGGTGAGATCCCAGCCGAACGCGGTCTTGCCGCCGGTGGCGTTTTCCGGATCCTGCGCGGTGTATTCCATCGCGCACTTGGTGAAGTTGATGGTGAACGTGTCCATCGGCACCTTGCCCTCGCCGTAACCGCCGGTCGAGATCTGCGAGATGATCGGATTGGTCAGCGTGATCGACATGACTTCCTTGTACTCGCCGCCGGAAATGCGGCCGACCTGCAGCTTGGCCTCGCCGAGGCTGGTGCCGGCCGAGCAGTTCGCGTACAGCGTCGGTGTGGCGGCGTCGACCGCCTTGGTGAATTCCATTTCCTGGAAGCGTGCACGGCCGGTCGCGCGCTTCGAGTTCGCCACGTTGACGTCCAGCGGCAGGTCGACGGCGAAGGTCCAGGTGGCGACCATCATCGCGCCGGCTTCCGGGCCGGTGATCAGGTTCTCGCCGGCGACGTCCTTGATCATCAGCGTGTAGATGTCGCCGGACAAGGGCATCGACGACAGGCCGTCATTGAAGGTGTTGCTGCGGGCGAAGGTAGGAATGTTCAGTGCGGGCATGGGTCACTCCGGTAATGGGTCTCGGCTCGGTCGCGTCGGTGGTTCGGATCAGGCTGCCGGTGCGGGCAGTTCGGCCACCATGCGGATCGACGCGGTCAGCTCTTCCATCTGGAAGTGCGGGCGCACGAAGACCACGGCGGTGTAGGCGCCGGGCTTGCCGGGCACCTCGCTGACGTCGACGCGCGCGGACGCCAGCGGCAGCTTGGCCTTGGTCGCCTGCGGCGCGGACTCGTTGAGGCAGATGTAGTCCGAGATCCAGGTGTTCAGGTAGTTCTGCAGCGTGGAACGGGTCTGGAAGCTGCCGATCTTGTCGCGCACGATCACCTTCACGTAGTGCGCGAAGCGCGACGCGGCCAGCATGTAGGGCAGGCGCGCGGACAGCTGCGCGTTCGCGTTCGCGTTGTCCTTGTTGTAGACCTTGGGCTTGTTGACCGTCTGGCCGCCGAAGAACGCGGCAAAGTTCGAACCCTTCGAGTTGACGACGGCGATGAAGCCGAGGTCGTTGAGTTCCTTTTCGCGGCGATCCGTGATCGTCACTTCGGTCGGGCACTTCAGCGCGATGTCGCCTTCGTCGGTCTGGAAGGTATGCGCCGGCATGCCTTCCACCTTGCCGCCGCCCTCGACGCCGCGGATGGCCGTGGTCCAGCCGTATTTCGCGAACGCGTCGGTGACGCGCAGGCCGAGCTGGTAGGCGGCGTTGGCCCACAGGTACTTGTCATGCTCCTTGCCGTTGCAGTCTTCCTCGAACGCGAACTGCTCGACCGGCACGGTGTTGGCGCCGTACGGCAGGCGCGACAGGTAGCGCGGCAGGGTCAGCGCGACGTAGCGCGAATCTTCGGACTCGCGGAAGGCCTTCCAGGTGACCAGTTCGGCGCTCTCGAAGATCTTTGCCATGTCGCGCGGGCCGCCGAGTTCGGTGAAGCTCTTCATGTCGAACAGCGCGGGCGCGGCAGCGGCGATGAACGGCGCGTGCGCGGCGGCGGCCACTTTCGACATGCGCTCCATCAGCGCCACGTCCTGCGGATGGCGGCCGAAGTAGTAGTCGCCGATCAGCACCGAGTAGGGGAAGCCGCCGAAGGTGCCGTATTCCTCTTCGTAGATCTTCTTGAACAGCACGCTGGTGTCGTAGTCGACCGCAGTCTCGAGGTCGTTCAGCAATTCCTTCTTGCTGGCGGCCATCAGGCGGATCTTCAGCCGGGTGCTGGTCTCGGTGCCGAACACGAAGTCGTGCAGGCCGCGCCACGAGGCTTCGAGCGTCTGGAATTCCGGATGGTGCAGGATCGCGTTCACCTGGCTGGTCAGCAGCCCGTCGATTTCGGCGATGCGCTCGTTGATCATTGCGACCACGCCCTTGTCGGGGCTGAACTTCATGTCCTCGTCGAGGATCTGCGCGGCGAACTGGCCGATCAGCTTCTTCGCGTAGGGTTCCTGCGACGGCTCGTTGGCCATCTTGCCGTTCTGGACGATCTGGTCGAGCAGGCTGCCGGAGCCTGCGGCGCCGGTGCCGGATGCGGAGCTTTGGGTGTCTGCCATGTCAATCACCTGTGAGGTTCAGTGCGCGGAGCGCCGTCATTCGGCGGCCGGTGCGTCGTCGGCCGGGGGAGTGGCCGGTGCCTCGGCCGGTGCTTCGGCCGGCGCGCTTTCGGCGGCCTTTGCCTCGGCAGGTGCGCTGGCCGGGGCTGCCTGTTGCGGTGCAGCGCCGCCGTCGGTGGCGGCGCGGATCTGCTTCAGGCCGTCGGTGTTGCTGATGACGGAGGCGAGCACGCCGTCAAGGTCGTCGTTGCCGTCGAGCTTGGCGAGCAGGTCGCGCAGCTCAAGCCGGGCCTGCAGCAGCTTCTGCAGCCGCGGCACCTGCTGGACGACCGCTTCCGGATGGAAGTCGGCGAATTTTTTGAAGTTCAGCTCGACCTTCAGGTTGCCGCTGCCCTTCATCGTGTCGGGCACGCTCATGTCGAGGCGCGGGCCGATCTTGGTCATGATCTCGTCGAAGTTGTCGCGGTCGATCTCGACGAAGCGACGGTCCTTCATCTTCGGCGGCGCCGACGCCGGCTTGCCCATCAGGTCGGCCAGCACGCCGACCACGAGCGGCAACTCGCGCTTCTCGATCGCGTCGCCGATCTCGACGTCATAGGTGATTTGAACGCGGGGCGGACGGTTGCGTCCCACCCATTTCTGCAAACTGTCAGCCATAGATCCTTACTCCTTCCAGGAAACCCGCGGTTATCCGGCGGCCTACATCGTTTCGCCTGATGTCGCTTCGTGTTGCGTCGAATTGCCTCGCACTACGAGCTCATGATCTGTTTCTTCACGGCAATACTAAATCATACTTTAGTATTGGTGCAAGAAAAAATCACGATCTCCGAAAATTTTTTTTCAGCGCAGCTTGTTCAGCAGCTTGTCGGCCATCACGGCGGCCAGCCGGCTGCGCATGCGCGTCAGCGACAGGCGTTCCTGTTCGATGCGCGCGGCTTCCTGTATCTGGTCGATCAGCCGTGTCTTCGCCTTGTCGATCGAATGCTGGGTCATTTGCAGTTCGGCGCGCAGCTGTTCGCGCCGGTCGATCTTGGCCGACAGGTCGCGCAGCGATTCGGTGAGCGCGTGCCAGGGGCCGGACGCATCGCCGGCGCCGCTCTCGTCGAGCTGGGAGAACAGCAGGCTGATGTTCTCGCCAAGTTCGGACAGCGTCTCGGCGGACTGCGGCTGGCCCTGTTCGGCGGAGATGGACGAGATCGCGCGGTCGACCAGCAGGTTGGTCTCGGCGACGCGGCGCGCGAGATCGCTGAAGCCCGGCGGCAGTCGTCCGGGAAAGTCCTCGTCACCGGGGCCGGGTTCGTGATCCAATCGGGAGCTGCTCGGCGTCGCGCCGCGCGGGCCCGCGCCGGCCATGCCCTGGAAGGCGCGGCCGAACGGATGCTCGGGCGAGCGCTCGGATCGCGCTCCCGTGAGGTCCGGTTCTTCCCTGGGCCAAGCTCCGCCTTGCGAAAACGGTGGCTTCTGCATGGATTGGACTGCTCCTGTCGTATGCCGCACGCGCCGCCACGGGTGGCGACACCAATTGATACGAAAGTATAATACGCGATGTATCCGCAGAGAAACATTTTACGTTCAAATTTTTTTGAGGGCGTTCGCGCCCGTCGGGATTAGCCGTGCAAGAAACTTTCGACCTGGCCGGGCTGGCGGGGCTGGCGGCGGCGCTGTTGCTGGCGCTGCTGGCGGCCGTTGTCGTGCTGGCGCTGCGCCGGCGCGCGCGCGAGCGGCAGGCGGCGGGGCGTATCGACACGCTGCTGCAGGAGCTGGCGCGGCGGCGTGCCGAGATGCGCGACGCGGAGCTGGAGCGCTCGCGCTTCCTGGCGGCGTTCAGCCACGACCTGAAGCAGCCGATGCAGGCGATCAACCTGTACCTGGCCGGTGTCGAGCGCGGGCTGGCGGCCGGCAGCGACGAGCATGACGAGCGCGTGCGCGCCGGCGAGAGCCTGTTGCGGCTGCGGCAGGGCATCGCCTACATGAACGAGGTGTTCGAGTCGGTGCTCGACATCAGCCGGCTCGACAGCGGCGCGATGGCGGTCAGCGCGGAGCGGGTGCCGTTGCGGGCTTTCTGCGACCGACTGCTGCGGCAGCACCAGCGGATGGCGGACGACCTCGGCTTGCGGCTGGAGCTGCGCGCCGACGGCCTGGCGCAGGCGGCGGTGCAGACCGACCCGAAGCTGCTGGAGCGCATCCTGCGAAATTTCATCAGCAATGCGATGCGCTACACGCGGCGCGGCGGCATCCGCCTGCGCGTGCGGGCTGACGGTGCGCGCTGCCGGATCGCGGTGGTGGACACCGGCGCGGGCATCGCGGCCGGCATGCGCCGCAAGATCTTCGATGAATTCAATCGCGGCGACAACGCGGCGATGGCGGCGCAGGGCGTTGGCCTGGGCCTGTCGATCTCGCGCCGGCTGGCCGGTCGCATCGGCGCGCGCATTTCGCTGCAGAGCCATGTCGGGCTCGGCTCCGTTTTTGCAATCGACTTGCCGCTGTCGGCTGCGCCAGCGCCGGAGGCCGAGCGGCTGCAACGGCAGGAGGCGCGGCTGCTGAGCGAGGTGCTGCCGCAGCTGGTGGTGAGCGCGCCGGCCAATACGCTGCTGGTCAGCATCGACGGCGATCCCGAGGTCGGCCATGCGCTGCGGCTGCTGGCGCCGGGGCTGGGCGTGGAGGTGCTTGCGGTTGCATCGGCCGACGAGGCGATACAGCAGCTCGCGCAAATGAATCGCGTGCCTTCCTTGCTGATGGTCGATGCGCAGCTGCCGTCGGAGCCGGCGCTGCAGGCGGTGGCGCGCGTGAATGATGAATTCAATACCGATCTTCCCTTGATCCTGTGCAGCGACGAGCCGCCGCTGGCTGGCGAGGATGCCGGTGGACAGGCGCGCAGCTGCGTGCTGACCCGTCCGTTCAGCGCCGAGCGCCTGCGCAGCGCGATCAATCAGTGCTTGTCGAGCCTGCGGTAGTCCCTTTTGCTGCGTTCGCCCGTGACATGAACGCGGCGGCTGATTCGTGTGCTGCCGGTTCGTCGGGCTGACATTCGTTACGGATGTCGGGCGCTCATCAACGATCCGCATCGAATGCTTGTGCCGTGTGCAAGGCACTGCGTGAACAGCTGAATCGTTCAGAGGCCACTGCGACATTCGAAGCAGAATTCAGCGCCAGACGTGTTTGCAACACTTTGCCTGATACGCCGGAACACGGACTTCAGGTCTGCAATGGTGGCCGCCAATTTCTCCCGTTTTTCAATTCGCGCATTGAACAATCGCGTCGCTTCCTTCCGATGACGCGGTGATTGCGGCGTCGTGCGGAAGCATTCCTTTCATGCTTCTCGCGGATGCTCGATGCGACGGTTTTTCATTTTCTGCAGCGCTTTGTTTTCTTCGCTCCTTGCCCTGGGCGCGGCGGCACAAGCTCCATCGGCCGCCGAACTCGGCGACCAGCAGCTGCTGCGCCAGCAGGAGCGCGAATCGCAGCTGCGCCGGCGGATAGAGGCGGAAGCGGATGTGCGGCTTCCGCCACCGGAGGCCGCACAGGTTCCGCGCCTGCCTGATCACGAATCACCTTGCTTCGTGATCAGGCGCATCGAGCTGGTCGGCGAGATGGCGGATCGCTTCGCCGATCTGGTCGATTCCGCCAATCGTGCCGGCGACGGCAGTGAAGACAAGCTCATCGGCCGCTGCATCGGCAGCGCCGGCATCGGCATCGCGATACGCCGACTGCAGAATGAACTGGTACGACGCGCTTATGTCACCACGCGCGTGCTGGCCGGTCCGCAGGACCTGGGTACGGGCATCTTGACCCTGACCCTGATACCCGGGCGCGTACGGGCCGTTCGCTTTGCCGACGGCACGTCGTCGCGCGCGACGCAATGGAATGCAGCGCCGTTGCAGCCGGGCGAACTGCTGAACCTGCGCGCTATCGAGCAGGCGCTGGAAAACTTCAAGCGTGTGCCGAGTGCGGAAGCCGACATCCGCATCGAGCCAGCGCTGGGCGGCGATGCCCGACCCGGCGACAGCGATGTCGTGATCGCGTGGAAGCAGGATTTCCCGCTCCGGCTCAACCTGTCGGTCGACAACTCGGGCCTGAAGTCCACCGGACGGTATCTCGGCGTCGTGACATTTTCCTGGGACCATGCGCTGACCCTGAACGACCTTTTCTATGTCAGCGTCAACCACAGCCTGTTCGAACCCGCGCCCGGCCCGCGCGGCACGAAGGGCCACACCTTCCACTATTCACTGCCTTTCGGTTACTGGCTGCTGGGTGCGACGGCCAGCAGCAATGAATACCGGCAGCCGGTCGCCAACCAGCAGGGCACCACCGTCTACAGCGGCGACAGCGCGAACCAGGAAGTGCGGCTGTCGCGGGTTCTTGCGCGCGATGCCGCACGCAAGACGACCGCCCACCTGAGCGCATGGGCGCGGCAGTCGGACAACGAGGTCGGCGGACTGCAAATACAGGTACAGCATCGCCAGACGGCGGGCTGGGAAGCGGGGCTAGCGCACCGCGAAATCTTCGGCGACGCCACCCTCGACCTGAACGCCGCCTACCGGCGTGGAACCGGTGCGTTCGGCGCCACGCGACTGATCAATGAAGACTCGGAGGGCAGCACCCGGCTGCGGCTGATGCAGGTCGGCGCGCTGTACAACCTGCCGTTCGCGCTCGCAGGCCAGCGCTTGCGCTACACGCTGGCGCTGCGCGCGCAGCACGCATGGACCGCGTTGCTGCCGCAGGACCGGTTCAGCATCGGCAGCCGCTTTTCGGTCCGTGGCTTTGACGAGCAGGCGGTGTTGTCAGCCGATCGCGGCTGGCTGGTCCGCAACGACCTCGGCTTGTCGCTTGGCGGCTCCGGCCAGGAGGCGTATGTCGGCTTTGACTATGGCGAACTGCGCGGACGGCACAGCGAAACCCTGGTCGGCACGCACCTGGCCGGCGTGGTCCTCGGTCTGCGCGGCAGCCTGTACGGCGTCGCCTACGACCTGTTTGCCGGCCGTTCGGTGTCGGGGCCGGAAGGCTTCCATGGCAACCGGATGAACGCCGGCCTCAGCCTCAGCTGGTCCCACTGACGGAGGCGACGATGCAATTTTCCTCGGCCCCCGGCCTCGACGTGATCGCCCCAGGGCTGTTGCAGCAGGATTGGCGCGACGCCGAAGCGTTCGGCGCGGCCACCTGGCTGTGGATGCAGGCCGCAACCCGACGCGAGACGCCGCTGAAATGGTTGTCGACCTTGCTGCTGCCACCGATCGCGCAGCGGCAATTCCTGCTGGCCAGTGACGGCGGCCGCCCGGTGTTTTACCTGTCGTGGGCGAATTTTACGGCGGCGGCGGAGCATCGCTACGTCAACGAACCGCATGCGTCGCTCACTGCCGCCGACTGGTCGAGCGGCGACCGGATGTGGATCGTCGACTGGATCGCGCCCTTCGGCCATACGCGCACGATGCAGCGACTGCTGAAGAAGCAGCTGTTCGCATCGAAATGGATGCGCTCGTTGTATCACCACGGTGCCGAGCGTGGCCTGCGCATCAAGACCTTCCGTGGCGATGCCGTCGATGTGGCCGAAGCGGACGCATGGTTCGCCGCCCATCCGGTCGTTCACTGCCGCAGCGCAGACAACTTTCCCCGCGATTGCCACCCTCTCGACGAAGGAGTGCCGACATGAACCAGCTTTGCTATCGCCTGGTGTTCAACCGTGCCCGCGGCCTGCTGATGGCCGTGTCCGAGACCACGCGCAGCCACGGCGGGGCCGGCAGCGGGCCGCGGCTGTTTGCCGGCGTGCCCGCCATCGGCCTGCTCGGTACGCTGCTGCTGCCGGGCGTGGCCGCTGCGCAGATCATCCCCGACCGCAGCGCCGCGCCCGAGCGGCAGCCTGTCGTCACTGCCGCGCCGAATGGCGTGCCGCTGGTGAACATCCAGACACCGAACGACGCCGGCGTCTCGCGCAACCACTACAGCCAGTTCGACGTGCAGCGCAATGGCGTCATTCTCAACAATGCGACCCAGTCGGTGCAGACCGATCTCGGCGGCTGGGTGCAGGCGAACCCGCTGCTGAACCGGCCCGCCGGCGTGATCGTCAATGAAGTCAACTCCAGCGACCCCAGCCTGCTGCGCGGCCATGTCGAGGTGGCCGGGCAAAGCGCGCAAGTCATCATCGCCAACCCGTCCGGCATCACCTGCGACGGCTGCGGCTTCATCAATGCGTATCGCGCCACCCTGACAACCGGCGTGCCGCAGTACGGCGCCAGCGGTCATCTCGACAGCTATCTGGTCAGGCGTGGCACGGTGAGCTTCACCGGCGACGGGCTCAACGCCGCCAGCGCCGACTATACCGATGTGATCGCGCGCGCCGTGCAGGTCAATGCAGCGATGCATGCGCAGGCGCTGAGGGTGGTGGCCGGCAGCAACGACGTCGATGCGGCCGGCCTGCAGGCCACTGCCGTCACCAGCAGCGATGCCAGCGATGCGCGGCCGGACTTCGCAATCGACGTCGGCGCGCTCGGTGGCATGTATGCGCGCAAGATCTGGCTGGTCGGCACCGAAGCCGGCGTCGGCGTGCGCCATGCCGGCACGCTCGGCGGCGGCGCGGACGAGATCCGTGTCACGTCGGCGGGCCGGCTCGAGGTCACCGGCGTGGTCACCAGCAGCGGCGTGCTTGAAGTAAAGGCCGCGCAGGGACTGTCCAACCGCGGCACGCTGCATGGCGCCACCGAGGCCGATGTCCGGGTCGGTGGCGAGCTCGACAATGCGGGCGGCCTGATCGCCTCCGGCGGCTCGCTGCGGATTCGCGACAGCGCCGACGGCGAGCGTTCGCTGCGCATCAACAACGCCGGCGGCACGCTGTTCGCCGGCGGCGAAACGCTGGCCATCGATGCGGCGAGCCTGTCCGGCGATGGCAGGGTGCTGGGCGTGAACGACGTCGATATCCGCCTGACCGGCGACTATCAGCACACCGGTGTGCTGGCGGCCAACCGCCACCTGAGCCTGACCACGCTGGGCACGGTGACCAACCAGGCCGAGATCACCGCCGGCGCGTCGCTGCAGGTGAAGGCTGACAAGATCAACAACGAGGCCAGCGGCATCTTTGCCGCCACGCAGGTCATTCTGCACGCGACCGCGCCACATGCGCTGATCAACCGCGGACTGATCGACGGCAGCGACGTACTGCTCAAGAGCACGACGATCAAGAACCTCGACACCGGCCGCATCTACGGCGACCACGTCAAGCTCGACGCCGACATCGTGCAGAACGAGGCCGGGGCCGAGGCAGGAAGCTCACCCGTCATCGCCGCGCGCATCCGGCTCGACATTGCCGCCGACCAGATCGGCAACCGCGAAGGCGCGCTGCTGTACAGCGCCGGCGACCTCGCGATCGGCCGTCGCCTCGACGACCAAGGCCACGCGACCGGGCAGGCCCGGCTGCTCGAGAACAGCAGCGCGACGATCGAGGCGCAGGGCAACGTCGACATCGCCGCCGACGAAATCCGCAACCTCAATCTGCATCACAGCACCCGCAGCGAGACGAGGCCGACCGAGAACGTGGTGGAGCTGGCCGGCGCCGGCTCGCCGTCCCGCTACCGGCCGGATTCGCCGGGCGTCTACGTCTACAGGGACGAGTCGCTTCATCTGCACACGCCGGAGGGCAATTTCGAGGAATGGCTGCGCTATGACTTCCAGCGCAGCGTGACCGACGACGTGACCGCGACCTCGAAGCCGGCGCAGATCATCGCCGGCGGCAACCTGCGCGTACGCGGGCAGACACTGACCAACGACAAGAGCCGGATACTGGCCGGCGGCGACCTCGATGTGCAGGTCGCGACGCTGAACAACATCGATGCCACCGGCAAGCGCACGATCGTCGACCGCGGCACGGTCACGTCGTTCTGGCGCGACCACGAGAAGGGGGAAGACAAGACCGGATCCAAAAGCGTCGCGCATGAGCCGGCGCCGGACGTGCAGACGATCTCGCTGGGCGTGGTCGCCTACCGGGATCATGCGAAGCCGGAGCCGGGCGGCATCGTCGATATGGGCAATGGCACTGGTGCGGCGATCCGCACCGTGGACCCGGACACAACCGTGCCCGCCAGCAGCCTGCACCGTCCGGCACCGGAAGCCCGCGGCTACCTGATCGAAACCGATCCGCGCTTTGCCAACTACAGGCAATGGCTGGCGTCCGACTACCTGCTGCAGCGCCTGGCGCTCGATCCGCAGCAGATGCACAAGCGGCTGGGCGACGGTTTCTACGAACAGAAGCTGGTACGCGAGCAGGTCGCGCAGCTGACCGGCCGGCGCTTCCTGCCCGGCCATGCGAATGACGAGGCGCAATTCCAGGCGTTGATGGACAACGGCGCCACCTTCGCGCAGGCGCACCAGCTGCGTCCGGGCGTGGCCTTGTCGGCCGAGCAGGTGGCGGCACTGACCAGCGACATTGTCTGGCTGGTCGAGAAGGACGTCAGGCTGCCGGACGGGCAGGTCACGCGCGCGCTGGTGCCGCAGGTGTATGTGCAGGTACGCGACGGCGACCTGAAGCCCGACGGCACGCTGCTGGGCGGCGAACAGGTGCGGCTGAGCGTGACCGGCGACCTGAACAATGGCGGCATCATCGCCGGCCGGCAGCTCGTGAACCTGAACGCCGTGAACGTGAACAACCTCGGCGGCACCATCGCCGGCGGCCGGGTCAGCGTACAGGCGGCGGCCAATATCGACAGTACCGGCGGCCAGTTCCGCGCGGAGCAGGCGCTGGTGCTCTCGGCCGGCCAGGACATCACGGTGGCGTCGACCACGCGCAGCCAGTCGAATGCGCAAGGCAGCCGCACGAATGTCGATCGGGTCGCCGGGCTGTATGTCAGCAGCGACGACGGGCAGATGGTCGTGGTGGCCGGGCAGGACCTGAAGCTGCAGGGGGCGGTGGTGCAGCAGGGGGCGGCGGCATCCGGCACTGCAACCGATACGGCAAGCACTCCGATCCCGGCCACCGGCCGCATCGTGCTCGCCGCCGGCAACGACGTGCGGCTCGACACGGTGACCGAGAGCCGCAGCGACTACGTGGCATGGAGCCGCGGCAACCACCGCAGCGAAGCCAGCCGCACCGACGTTGCCAGCACGGTCGCGGCCACCGGCGCGGTCGATATCGTCGCCGGCCGCGATCTGGTGGCACGCGGCGCGCAGGTCAGCACGCGCGACGGGGCCATCAGCGCCACGGCGGCGCGGGATGTGGTGCTGACGACGGCCGAATCGCATGCCAGCGTCGACGAATCGCACCGACATACCAGCAGCGGCGTGCTGTCGAGCACCACCTACAGCTCGCGCGACACGCTCGACCAGACCACGCAGCAGGGAACGCTGTTGTCCGGCCATCAGGTCAGGGTGCAGGCCGGTCAGGACATCAAGGTCAGCGGCAGCCACGTCGTCAGCAGCGAGGGCACCACGCTGGAGGCGGCACGTCATGTGACCATCGAAGCGGCCACCGACGCCCGGCACGAGACCCACCAGCGCCAGAAAAAGACCTCCGGGCTGATGGGCTCCGGCGGCTTCGGCGTGACGGTCGGCACGCGCAGCCTGAAGACCACCCGCGACACGGCCGCGACGGCCGCGGTGTCCTCGACCGTGGGCAGCACGCAGGGCGATGTGGCGATTCAGGCCGGCGACACCGTGCGCCAGTCCGGCAGTGCCGTACTCGCGCCGCAGGGCGATGTGAGCATCGCCGGCCGCAAGGTCGACATCGTCGAGGCGCGCAACACCGAGACCACTGTCACCGGCATGCAATTCCGCCAGAGCGGCGTGACGCTGGCGCTGTCGAGCCCGGTGATCGCGGCCGCGCAGACCGCGCAGCAGATGAGCGAGGCGGCGTCGAACACGAAGGACGACCGGATGAAGGCGCTGGCCGCAGCCAACACGGCGATGGCCGCCGCCAGCGCCTATGACGCGGTCCAGGCCGGGCAGGGCACCACCATCAACGGCAAGGCCAACCAGATCAGCACCGGGACGGACGCGGCCGGCAATCCGACCTCGCGCGATGCGAATGCGGCGGATCAGAGCGGCGGCATCCAGGTGTCGATCAGCGTGGGCTCGTCGAAGAGCGACAGCCGCACGGAGATCAAGCGCAGCGACGCCGTGGCGTCCACCGTCGGCGCCGGTGGCAACGTGACGATCACGGCCACCGGCGACAAGCAGCAGAGCGACGTGACCGTGCAGGGCAGCCGGATTGCGGCCGACCAGCAGGTCCGCATCCAGGCCGACCATGCGCTGAATTTGCAGGCGGCGGCGAATACGCAAACGCAGCAGAGCGAGAACAGCAATTCAAGCGCAAGTGTGGGCGTGGTCTTTGCGGTGGGCAGCAATACCGGCTTCGGGGTGAATGTGTCCGGCAGCCTCGGGCGGGGCAACGCCGATGGCAGCGACCTCAGCTGGACAAACGCCCGGTTGACCGCCGGTCAGCAGGTGACGCTGCAATCCGGCGCGGACATGACGATCAAGGGGGCGGTGGTGTCGGCGCCGCAGGTGACGGTCGCCAGCGGCGGGTCGTTGCGCATCGAGAGCCTGCAGGACAGCAGCACTTACCAGTCCCGCCAGGAGCAGGTCGGCGGCAGCGTCACGATCGGGCCGGCGTCGAGCGGGAGCGTGAACTACGCGAAGGGCAAGATCGACAGCACCTACACGAGCGTCATCGAGCAATCGGGCATCCGCGCCGGTGACGGCGGTTTCGATGTGAAGGTGGGCGGCGACACGACCCTGAAGGGCGGCGTGATCAGCAGCACGCAGCCCGCCGTCGATGCGCAGCGCAATACGTTCAGCACCGGCGGCAGGCTGAGCATGACCGACGTCGAGAACCGCGCCAGCTACGAGGCCGAATCGGTCAGCGT